>DXRF01000031.1 GCA_019411205.1 Parabacteroides sp.
TTACAGCACCCAGTTCAGTTACCTGACCTTTTTCAAAACCTTCCAAACCTGGTTTTGTTTCTTCTGCGAACAGAACATCGTAAGACGGATTGTGAAGAACTTCCTTCACGTCTTTAATTCCGTACTTGCTTAAATCTAATGTAGCCATCTTGAAATTAATTTAATTGATTGACTTTATATAACTTTTCTCTCTACTCGATGTAAAACACAAGGCAAATCATCTTTGTTTTCACTTGCTGTTCTCTCGCCTTGTTAATCACGGTACAAAAGTAATACAAATTTTCATAGTACATATCGAATTAAGGAAATTTTTCAGTAATAATTATTCTTTTCCATGCCGTTAACATCCAACCCTACCGTTTTGCAACATAGAGTTTACAAATCAGGTTCTTTTATCCAAAAGACAGTATCGTGTTTGCCGGCATTCAAGTCATCCTGTTCGCCACGCGCCACACTACTGAAAAGACCCAACATCTCGATTCCATGACTTTTCAACGGAACGAGCCTTGTAATCCCTTAGGATTTCTATGATTCCGGCTGTTGTCTTCATTACTATATCCTTTTGTTTCAAAAAGATATAAATATAAACAAGAAAAGCTGTAAACCCTTGTCTCTTTTTTCAGGGTTTACAGCTTTCTTATACAGACCGGCGCATTGCCTTATTTTACTTCCCAGATTTCTCCGCTCATCAGATAATCCTGCAGGTTGCGGATCGGATTCTTGGCCTGGACTTCTTCGATCTGTTGGTGTACGGCTTCGTCGTAGGTCGGAGCATCCACATCGCGGATCACACCGAGAGCAACTGGCATATCCCCGCTCATCATGGCAAGCATCATGTGCAGAGTGTTATCCTTTTCATGCGCATCATGTACCAAGACATCATCCAGCGTATAACCATCCTGACCGATCGTTACGGCTTTAAGTTTCAAGCCATCCAACACGATACCCTTTTCATTGTCCTTACCGAACAACATCTTTTCGCCATGGCGCAGGAAGATCGTACGGTCGGCACGAAATTCCTTATCGACAATCTTTTTATGGATACCGTCGTTAAAGATCACACAGTTCACCAGCACCTCAGTCACAGAAGCGCCTTTATGGCGGGCAGAAGCTGCCAACACTTCGGTCGTATTCTTCAGATCCACATCGATCACGCGGGCAAAGAAATTACCGCGAGCTCCCAACGCCAGTTCAGCCGGGATAAACGGATCTTCGACCGTCCCGTAAGGAGAACTCTTGGAAACGAAACCACGATCGGAAGTCGGAGAATACTGCCCCTTCGTCAGACCATAGATCTTGTTGTTGAACAACACGATATTCAGATCCACATTACGGCGGACAGCATGGATAAAGTGGTTACCACCGATAGCCAGACAGTCGCCGTCGCCGGTAATCAGCCAAACACTCAAGTCCGGACGAGCCGTCTTCACACCGGTAGCGATGGCAGCACCACGCCCGTGGATCGTATGGAAACCGTATGTGTTCATATAATAAGGTAAACGGGAAGAACACCCGATACCCGAGATAACAGCCATATTATGAGGAGCCACTCCTACTTCGGCCATTGCTTTGTGCAAGCAGTTCAACACGGCATGGTCTCCACAACCCGGACACCAGCGTACATACTGATCGCTCTTATAATCTTTCGGTTGAAATTTTACTTCTTCAGTTGCCATCTTCTAAGCCTCCAATATTTTCGTGAATTCCTCAACTAATCTCGCTACAATAAAAGGTTGTCCCTTTACACGGTTGAAACGATACGGATTAAATCCGGTCACTTTACCACGCAGGTAGTTGGCAAACTGCCCGTTGTTCTGTTCGGCAACGACCACCTTCTTGTATTTGCCCAGCACTTCAGCCGTGTTTTTAGGTAGCGGGCTGATGAACTTGAAGTGAGCCAGAGCCACCTTCTTTCCCTGTTCCTGCATGGTTTCCATTGCTTCGTAGAGGTGTCCGTATGTTCCGCCCCATCCAACGATCAGCAAGTCAGCATCAGGATCTCCGATTACTTCCAATTCGGGGATATAATCGGCAATCTTGTCGATCTTGGCCTGACGGGTGGTAACCATTTTCTGGTGATTGATTGGGTCTGTCGAGATAGCGCTTGTTTCGTAGTCTTTCTCGAGACCTCCCAGACGATGGGTGAAGCCTTCGGTTCCCGGAATAGCCCAATAGCGAACCAGGCTTTCCTTATCGCGGCGATACGCTTTCCATACTTTTTCACTCGCATCGTAGTTGGAAACATAATTCGGTTTGATTTCCGGATATTCAGCCAGGTTCGGCAACTTCCATGCGGAAGAACCGTTGGCGATGAAGGCATCCGTCAACAGGATGACTGGAGTCATGTGTTCGAGTGCCAATTTTCCGGCCCAGTAAGCGGCATCGAAACAGTCTGTCGGAGTCGAAGCGGCAATCACGACTGCCGGGCTTTCACCGTTACGTCCGTAAAGCGCCTGCATCAAGTCAGTTTGTTCGCTCTTGGTCGGCATACCCGTAGAAGGACCACCACGCTGCACATCAATAACAACCAGTGGCAGCTCGGCAATCACAGCCAAACCGATCGCTTCGCTCTTCAACGCCAAACCGGGACCGGATGTGGATGTCGCGGCCAGGCAACCGGCAAAGCTGGCTCCGATAGAAGTACAGATACCGGCAATCTCATCTTCCGCCTGAACAGTGATGACACCGAGTTCCTTATGTTTCGACAGCTCATGCAGGATATCGGTAGCCGGAGTGATCGGGTAACTTCCGAGAAACAACCGCAAGCCGGCCTTCTCGGCAGCAGCGATCAACCCGTAGGAAGTAGCCTTATTACCGTTCACATCGGTATAAAAACCCGGTGCGGCCTTCTTACTTTCAATACGATAAGTGGAGACCGAAGCATGGATATTGTGTCCGTAGTTGTAACCGTCTGTCAGCGCCTTGATATTGGCCTGTGCAATGGCCGGCTTTTTGGCGAACTTGTTCTGCAACATGTGCATCGCTTCTTCCAGCGGACGTTCGAACAGCCAGCAAACCAACCCCAGTGCGAACATATTCTTACAACGGAGTGCAGACTTGTTATCCAGACCGAATTCAGCCAGGCCGTCTTTCACCATTGTCGAGATAGGAGCCGCCACAACCTGCACGCCGCCAAGCCCTAATTCCTGGAACGGATCGTCTGTCGTAAACTGCGCCTTGTCCAGGTCGCTCTTCTGGAACGAATCTGTATCGATAACGACGATTGCATTGGGTTTCAGGTTCTTCACATTCACTTTCAGTGCAGCGGGATTCATTGCGACCAGCACGTCCGCCTTATCACCGGGAGTAAAGATTTTACGGGATCCCAGATGAACCTGGAAACCTGATACACCACTAAGTGTTCCTTGAGGAGCACGCACTTCTGCCGGATAATCGGGGAATGTAGAGATTTCATTCCCAAAAATAGCCGACAGATTGGAAAAGATTGTTCCCGTCAGCTGCATACCGTCACCGGAATCGCCCGAAAAACGGATGACAACCTTTTCCAGAGTTGTTACTTTTGTCTGTTCTGCCATAATATACTTAATATTAGCTTAATCTCTTATTGATATTTAAGATCATCGCAAAGTAAAGAATAAACTTTGCGAGTTCAAAACTTTTATGGGTTAAAACGCAGAGAGGTATAGATCGATGTTATTCGATGATAAACCGAATCGATTGGAAACATAGCTGTTAACAAGCTTACCGCAATACATGTAGACTCCGTTCTTGAATCCCGGATCGCTCTTGATCATCCCCTGCACAGCACCGGCGTCGCCCAACTGGAAAAGCATCGGGACGAAGATATTGCTCAGTGCCATCGAAGTGGTACGCGCCACACGGTTGCTGATGTTCTGCCGACAATAATGCAGCACGCCGTACTGTTCGAAAACAGCCGGATCGGAAGGACAGAGACAACAAGTCGTTTCAAAACAACCTCCCTGATTGATCCTGAGATCGATAACCAATGCACCGCGCTTCATGATACGGATCATATCTTCGGCGATGATATACCGGTGACGCGTATTGATGTAACGCATCGCCCCGATTACCACGTCGGCACTGCGGAAAGCGTTTTGCAGCACATTCGGATGAAAAGTAGAAGTGAACAAACCTTGCCCCAATACCTGCTGGATAGTCCGAAGCTTGTTTATATCATCGTCGAACACCTTCACGGAAGCGCCCAGTGCCATAGCGGCACGGGTGGCAACAGTCCCGGCATTACCGGCTCCGATGATCACGACCTCGGTCGGCGAAACGCCCGGTATGCCTCCTAACAAGATTCCTTTTCCGCCCTGTGTATTGCTCAACAGCTCGGAAGCGATCGTGATAGAGGCAGTTCCCTCGATCTCGGAGATCACATTCAGGACCGGACAGCGTTGCCTGTCATCCGCCAGCAGTTCATAAGCGACAGCCGTAATCCGTTTAGCCATCATCAGTTCGAAGGCTTCATGCGAAAAGGTATTGAACTGGACGGTTGAAAACAGCGTAATACGCGGCTTCATCATCATCACCTCGGCAGTAAGCGGCGGCAAGATCTTTAGGATGATGTCCGCCTGGTATACTTCGGCCGGCGTCGCCACGATCTCGGCTCCCGCTTCCGAATAATGGTTATCGGAGTAATTGATCCCCAGACCCGCCCCGGCTTCCACCAGAACACGATGCCCACGGTCGGTCAGCATGTCGACCGCTTCGGGAGTCAGAGCCAGACGGCACTCTCCTTCCACCCGTTCACAGGGAATACCTATCAGCAAGCGATTGCTCGCCTTACTGAGTTCTTTCAATAACTCCTGCGGGATATAAGCCCCCTGCCCTTGTCTGTCCATAACTTTCCACTCTATAATAGTGTTGCCAGTTCTTGTGATATCTTTTGTACATCCTGATCGGTCATCATCTCTTCCGCATCGAACACGATCGATGCTTTCGAATAGAAAGGCTCCCTTTTCTTCAGGTTTTCAGCGATAAAGGCTTTCAGTTCATCGCCCGAATGGTTTCTCAGTATCGGACGAGTCGATTTGCAGATTTCCAGCCGCTTCGCCAACTCCTCTACCGAGACCTTCAGGTAAACAGTCTGCCCGGCTCCGTTCATAAACTCCATATTATCGAAAAAACAAGGAGAACCACCTCCGGTAGACACCAGGACATCTTCAAACGCGGCAACTTCACGAAGCATCCTCCGCTCAATATCCCGGAACGCATCTTCCCCTTTCTCAGCAAAAAGCTGACCGACGGTCTTATGGTAACGGCCTTCTATATAATGATCCAGATCGATAAACGAGAGTCCCAACTGCCGGGACAGCACCTTTCCCACAGTGGTTTTTCCGGCTCCCATATATCCAATCAGAAATATACGCTTCATATCTATATGATTGTTTCCTGCAAATGTATACTTTTGTCAGCAAAAACGGCAATTTCATTAGCAAGAAGAAATGTTAATAAATATTACCCACAATAGTAATTCCCAAAACATGGGGCAGTAATCCGATTTGGATGGGACAGTGGTGACATTTTGATACATAGGAAAATAGGAGAAACAATGGCAAAAACAAAGAAATATTATGTAGTGTGGAAAGGCATCACTCCGGGCGTATATGACAACTGGGGCGAATGCAAAGCGCAGGTGGACGGACAAGACGGAGCAAAATATAAATCGTTCGAAACCGAAGAGGAGGCAATGAAAGCCTTCGAGAAGGGATACGAGCATTATCTGAAAACAGTGTCTTCCACCAAAGCGGCCGCAAGCCTGGCCCCGAAGGCCCCGATCGGGAAACCGATATGGGAAAGCCTTTGTGTGGATGCTGCCTGTAGCGGGAATCCGGGAGATATGGAATACCGGGGTGTCTATCCGCCGACCATGCAAGAGATCTTCCGGATCGGGCCGTTAAAAAAAGGAACGAACAACATCGGTGAATTTTTGGCTTTGGTACACGGACTTGCCCTACTGAAGCAGAAAGGAAGCAGCCTTCCGATCTATTCGGATAGTCGGAACGCCATCGGCTGGGTAAAAAAGAAGAAATGCAAGACACTCTTAGAGCGCGTACCGGAGAACGAACCGATCTTCGATATGATCGAACGGGCAGAAAAGTGGCTCAAAACCAATACCTATACCACCCCTATCCTAAAATGGGAAACTTCGGAATGGGGAGAGATCCCGGCAGACTTCGGACGGAAATAACTCACAGACGATCATCTACCCAAGCCGGATTCAGACAGCCTTTCACATCATATACCACGCTGTGCTCCTTTACCAGCTCCGGAATGTCCAGTGACAGGAAATCGGTATGGGCGACCGCTAAGACGACTACATCGAACTTCTTGTCCGGCAGGGTGGACAGGACTTCCAGGCTATATTCGCGCCGGACGTCATCCGGACGTGCCCAAGGATCATAGATCGTCACGTTGATACCGTAGTCACCGAGATAGCGAACGACATCACCGACTTTGGAGTTACGCACATCGGGACAGTTTTCCTTGAAGGTAAAGCCTAAAACCAGTGCTTCCGCATTCCGCACCGGAACATCTTTTTTGATCATGCACTTCACGACGCGACCGGCAATATATTCGCCCATCGTATCGTTGATACGACGTCCGTACAGAATCAGTCCCGGATGGAAACCGTAATCCTCAGCCTTACGGATCAAATAGTAAGGATCAACCCCTATGCAATGCCCTCCGACCAGACCGGGCTTGAAAGGCAGGAAGTTCCATTTCGTCCCGGCTGCCGCCAGCACTTCGTTCGTATCGATACCGATCAGATGGAAAATCTTCGACAGTTCGTTCATAAAAGCGATATTGATATCACGCTGGGAGTTTTCGATCACTTTGGCAGCCTCCGCCACTTTGATACTGGATACCGGAAAGGTTCCGGCCTGGATAACCGATCGGTATAGGGCATCGACTTTCTCTGCGGCTTCAGGAGTGGAACCGGATGTCACTTTCATAATCTTCTCCACCGTATGTTCCTTGTCTCCCGGATTAATACGCTCCGGCGAATATCCGGCAAAGAAATCGCGGTTAAAAACCAATCCGGACGTTCTCTCCAGAATGGGAACACATTCGTCTTCCGTTATGCCGGGACAGACAGTCGATTCATAGATCACGATGTCGCCTCTGTCCAAGACCTTTCCTACCGTTTCACTGGCCGAATAAAGAGGGGTCAGGTCAGGGCTATGATGCAAGTCGACCGGCGTAGGGACCGCCACAATGTAATAATTACATTCGCGGAGCTGTTCCGCATCGGACGTACAAAACAATCCCGCCTCACCTTCCTCCGGCAACCGGGGCAGTAGCACGGACCTCAACAATTCGTCCGATACTTCCTGCGTCGTGTCCCGCCCTTCCATCAAGGCAGCTACCCGCTCCCGCTTCACATCATACCCGACCACCGGATAACGCGTCGCAAACAACCGTGCCAACGGCAAACCAACATATCCGAGGCCGATAACGGCAAGTTTTATATTTTCCATAATTAATATTCCTGTACAAAGAGGCACAAATGTAATGATTAATTGTTTTCTTCCATCACCTGGCGGTAAACTTGCCCCGTCTGTTCAGCTGTTTTTTGCCAGGAATATCGCTTCAGGCGTTCTTTGCCGGCTTGAATTAAAGCAGTACGTTCACCGTCTGAATCCAATAAGCTTGAAATCGTTTCATAAATCGAATCGACCGACTCTGGTTCAAAATATGCACCAGCTTCACCCGCTATTTCCGGGAAACAGCTGGCATTACTCAATGCAACCGGACAATGATTCGTATAAGCTTCCAATATCGGAATGCCAAAACCCTCATACAAGGAAGGATAAACAAAAAGCAAAGCTTGCCTGTAAAGTTGTCCCAGATCATCTGTGCTCGTTTGCATGACCTGTATCCGGTTTGCGACCTTCAACTCTTGACAATGCAGCCATTCTCTTTTTTTAAACGGTTTGCCGACACAAATAAGATGCAGTGAATCGTCTTTCTCTGCCAATAATTTAAATGCAAGCAAGAAACGTTCAAAATTCTTATATCCGCTCCGTGCTCCCACGTATAATAGATATCGCTCCGGTAGAATCAAATTATCCGTATGTTGCCGAAACTCCCCTACACCATGATAAATAACCGTTATATTTTGAGGTTCTATATCATAAAACTTCAAAATATCCCGACGCGTATTTTCACTTATGGCGATAATGCGAGATGCACTTTCGATGGTTTTCTTTTTCCATGCAATCATAAGATCTGCATTCGGGAACAGATGCGGAAACAGTTCATGGTTCATGTCGTGTACCGTTAGAACAAAAGGTTTATGTCCTATTTCAGACAGGAAATAAGGATTATAATAAGTCGGATGAAACAAATCGTATTGACCAGCTCGTATCTCCTGGCAGCTAAACTTGCGATTCAATGATTTTATCGGCCCTTTAAACCATTTATAAGGAAGAGTGGCAACCTGGAAACGGCATCTTTCTCCGACATAATAATTGTTTGACAGGAGCAAAGACAAGCGAATGTCCACATTGACCGATCGAATCAATTCATGGAAATAATTCGAGATTCCTCCAAAACGTTGCATCTCAAACGCTTGGTGATCATACAACACACATCCTTTTTTCATTTTAAACGTCTCCTTCTCAATCGTTCATAATTTTTTTCACGCAACTTCCTCACACACGAATCCGGTAAGGAAGCATAGAAAGCCTCTTTGAGTTTGACTGATACATATTTACACACGTATTTCAGTTTCCATATCACAGTCTTGTCTATGCCCTTTATCTGAGCATATTCACGGTTGACCTTTAGTCGGTTTAAAGAAGAAGCACCTTCCTCGGATTCGAAAATAGCTACAGGAAAGGCCATATATTCGAACTTCTTCTCTTTCAAATAGCAATAATAAAAGAAATCATAATCAGCAGCCAAGCGATAACGTGTATCAAAAGGGCGAAGTTGCATTTCTTTTGTCCTAACAAAAGCCGACTGATGACAAAAAGCCATCTTCTTTTTCAAATAATCCAATGGCTTAGGACGCATCTCAACATCACCGAATGCCAAGTGTAGAACCGTATCACCATACACGATACTATAGGCTTCCGGAACAGGACTCCCAAATATACGGCTTAAAACATGGCAATCATAAAAACGATCTCCCGCATTCATAAAATTAATCCATTCTCCACTTGCCAGTCGGATTCCTTTATTCATAGCATCATAAATACCATGATCAGGCTCACTAACCATATGAAAACGATAGCCTTTTTCTCTAAACAAAGGAGCCAGCCGTTCTATTTCTTCTTTTGTCCCATCCTTCGAGGCTCCATCAATAACTATATACTCGACAAATGGATAATTTTGTTCAAGAACAGACCTCATGGTCTGTTCGATTACCTGCCGGCAGGTATAGCAAACGGTAATAACCGAAACCCAAATTTGTCCTTCTTTTTCCATAATTCACGCTACTCATTATTATATGTCGCTTCATATATGAACCGACAACAAACATCAATATCAAATCCACGTTCTCGGGCATATGTCTCTCCCATTATTTTACACCATCCTTCTTTTACTGGTAAACGCTCAAAATTTCGACATCCTTCTTCAATACCGACTTTCCGGAAACGAATCCGATTTAAATCAATGATTTCGACTTTCACGCCTCCATCCGTTTCCTTAAACAGTATATTCCCACGAGAATAATCCTTATGCAGATAACCATGTTCATGCATGGCAGCTGTCGTACGGGCAATCGCACGAAGTATTTGTTCCTGACCCAGGAAATCAGTTTTCACTAAATCATAATAGGTATATGGACATTCAGATTTTAAACTGACATAATAGCTATGTGTGAACAACAATCCAGACCGTTCGGTATAATAACCTACTGGCTGAGGTGTTCCAATCCCTGACAGTAACAGCATCTCCGCATATTCATACGAACGTTGCGCTTTGGAAGAACGAAACAAACCATAAACGATCCGATTAATCAAATTCGGCTTACGAAAAGATTTTACTACTAAATCCATCCCTTTATATCTGAACTCACGCAATTCATTACGTCCTTTATAAATAACCCTTCCTTCACCATTCTTGAAATAGACAGGAAGAACTTTTATAAAAGAGAAAAAGTCTGCATACACTTCATTTACAAATACGACACGGGGATGGAATATTCGATCTATTTTATTTATCAACTTCGACCAAGTTCTCTTATACCTTAGAGGGCCACCCAATTCTCGCTCGAAAAACTCAGGATGACGTTTATTCAAAATGTCTATTACATGCTTTTTCAGTGAACGGTCTGTTACACGTTTAGAACTGTTTCTTATCCGATAGTGTAAAGATATATCTGGAAGTTTTACCACTTTACCACCATCCTTCAATACCGATATCCAAAATTCCCAGTCCTCACGAGCTATAATTTCTTCACAATATCCTTTTACCCGTTCCCAATCCGATTTCCTGTATAAAGCACAAGTATCCATAATGTTCTTCCGTGCCAGCAAGTTTAAGGAAAAAGGAGGTAAAATCCATTCTCCCGTACGATCACCAAAAAAGTCCGCACGCGGAGCCACGACTTTTATATCTTCATCCTGTATAATTATTTCAACAGCCTTACGGATAAAATCCGAAGTAATAGTATTGTCCGCATCAACCGGAAGTATCAACTCCCCTTCTGCCAACGTTATAGCATGGTTACGGGCAGCACAGGCTCCGGCGTTCGGTTGAGTATAGACTTTTACCCGTGGATCTTTCCGGGCATACTCTTTTGCGATCTCCAACGAAGCATCTTTTGAACCGTCGTCCATAACGACCACTTCAAAGGACGGATAATCCGAAGCTAACACCGAATCAAGTGTTTCCCCCAGATACTGCTCCATGTTATACACAGGTACGATTACCGAAACCAACGGCGAATTTTCCATAAAGCCAATCAGATTTTATCGAGCCCTTTTGTAAACTTCAACCAGTAATACTTCAGGGGATTCGTATATTTAAGTTGTTTCCAGGGACGGCTGCCGTGCGGGCGATGCCACACGGTCAACGTTGTAAACAGGTAGTTTGTGAAACCTTTTTCCAAAGAACGATGCGAGATCGTCACATCGTGCCAGTTCTTTTCCGGGTCCAGTTGATGGAAATCGAAAGCCTTCAGGAAAGACACGGTCAGCAGGGAACAGCAGAAACTCACATGCTTTTTCTCCGGAAAGACTTTACCTTCCTTGCCTTTGGCATATAAATACGGATAATTGATATTTTCCTGTTCGTCGACCGTTACGGCGGCAGCAATGCCACAATCCGGACGTGTCAAAGCACCATCAAACAGCGACTGCAACGTATGCTTCTTTACGATCACGTCCGATTCGACAATCAAAAGCCCTGCATCGGCGGCAATCGCTTTTTGCTGTGCAGTCTGAAGGATCAGAAGATAGTTGGGAGAAGGATGATCGGTCAGGTCTGACAGGTTAATCAGTTCGAAGCCCATCTTCTCAGAGGCTTCACGAAGACGCGCCGTATTTTCATCCGTGCTGAAATCATTATATACATAATAATGATAAGGAACCGTAAAGTCGGATGACAGGATCGACTCGATTGTCTGTAAAGTCAGCTCTATCGAATCTTTCACCGGGGTAATGATATGTAATTGTTTCATTTTCCTGCTTTTTTTATTTCACTCTCTGAATCTATATTTACAGCCTGCTATTGTTCTTCCAGAACGGCTTGCACACGAGACACGATCTTTTCTGCCGGCAACTGCGTCAAACAGGCCCAGTCTCCTCTGGAACACTCTTTCTGTCCGAATTGCGAACAGGGACGACAAGGCAACGGCAGTCCGATCACATCCTCCGGACGTTGCCGATAACCATAGAAACCAGTATAAATATGTGTCGCTCCCCATACGGACAACACGCGAGTGCCGACCAACGAAGCAAAATGCATATTCGCCGAATCCATACTAAGCAACAGGTCCAACTGACTAATTAACGCCAATTCATTATCAAGCGTATATTTTCCCACCACATTCTTTACGCGCGGATAGCGATAGGCCCAATCTTCCAATACCGCCTCTTCATATCCTTTCGCCCCGAACAGGAATAAGGTCAGGTCTTCCCTTTTAGAAAGAGTAGCCACGACCTGCTCCATCTCATCAATCGGATATACCTTGCCTTGATAACGGGCAAAGGGAGCGACACCTAACCATTTCCCGGTCTTGACTCCCGCAATAGCTTCCATTTTCGACAAATCTGCCGGGCGCGACTCATATAAAGAAGTAAAAGATTCGGTATAGGCCAATCCTGCCGCACGGAACACGTCGGCATACCGCTCGATAACGGTCGGCAGCGGTTCCAGTTTCTTGTTTTCCCTGCGCATAAGCGGAGGATATTTTTTTCGGATTTTATCCAGGACGTAGACCGGCTTTCCTTTCATCCGAAAAGCGGCACAGATGATCCAAGTCCGGATCACATCCTGTAAATCCAGGACAATGTCATAATCGAACTTCACCAAAGCAGAAGTAAACCGCAGAAGTCCGAGCAGCGTTTTCTCCGCTCCTTTGGTGCTGATGCCTATCACTTCCAGATTAGACGGCCGGTTCATGAATACCGGCATCATAAACGCCTGCGTCAACACCGTAAACGAATCTTGCGGATTAGCTTTGGCTGCGGAATAGATGACCGGAAGAGTCATCGCCACGTCGGCAATCGCAGCGAGTCGTATCACTAATATCTTTGCCATTTATTTCTTATCGTACATTTTCATTTGCTTATAGACCTTCATAGTGTTCACGCCCGGCTTTTGGATACTCTTCACCTCATAAGGGTCATGTACCGTAGCATCTATATGGTTAGTGATATGATATGCATTCGTAGCCTGCCCCAAAACCCGGCAACACTTCTCGCTGAAACTCATACAGTTCAATTTACTTAGTAAATACAGACGTACAAAGATAGCAAGTTTTTTTATCCTTTCAGCATATCGCCTTTTTTTGTCAGGGAAACGATACCGCCCGAAAGAGCGTTGCGGAGATAAGTGACCTGCACATTCAAAGCCAAGGAGTTGGCATAAGAGACATTTCCCCATACGGCAGAAAGGATGATCTCACGGTCGATCGCGCCATTCAAGCTACGGGCAAAGCGGCGAAAACTTTCAGCGTGACAGGAGATGATCCAGCTTACTAATAGACATAATTCAGGCACGGATTTCACGGATTTGCATGGATAAATTTATTTTCTTTCCATGTTTTCCGTGTAATCCGTGCCTGAAAGACTTTGACACACTACTCCGTTGCCTACTTATAATATTATTCGACGTTATACCCGGTAATCAGGACCTTGCCTTCATTGCCTCTGGTATCTTCATCTTTCCAGCTCATGCGGACTTCCTTCTTTTCACCCGGAAGCAAAGAGAAGTAGTTGTCGGAATAGAATACAGGCAGAAGTTGTTGGCCGTCTTTGTTACCGACAACATTGAGGCGGATCATCAAAGCCGGTGTAGACGTCTTGTTCTCGATAACGGACACGGCGCTCCAGGTTCCGTCTGCATGCTTATCCACGGTTGTCGTAGACTGTAAAGCAACCTTTGCCAACTGGCGCAGATCCTGGTAGTTGTTCTCTTCCAAGCTTCTGTGATAGAAGTTGTCGGAAACGACTTTACCGTTTTCGGTCAGGACCATTTTGATGAAGTGAACCTTCGACAGGTTGGCCGGGAATGCCAACTTGATACATTTATCGGTCGTATCTTCATTGCTATCTACAGTCGCCTCTTTTTCCCAGGCTACAGATCCATCCATATTCAGGATTTGGACTTTTGCTGTCAGTCCCTTACGCGTTCCAGCGCTGTAGTTGACCACTTCCACCTCATCCGTTGCCGGATTCCACTGGATATGCAGCGGTTCGGAAGCCTTCTTGATTGCGAAATAGGCGGCAGTCGGCTCGAAATAATAATCATACGTCTGCCATACCATTGAAGGCCAACAGGAATGGCTCATCCACATCAGCAGACCTTTACGGTTCTGGCTTCTGGACTCGAACAGACTGCGGTGGCCGTCATAGTTCACCCACTGTGCCAATTCGGCAAACTCTTTCGCACTCTGCGGTTCGCCATACCCTTTCGCGATGATCTCGTTGAAAGAGGTACAACCCTGTGCCCCTTCGCGTGTATAGTCGTGCATACCCCACTGGTTATCCTGCGGCCAGATTCCTTCCGGCGAGAAGGTCCGGAGCATGCTTTCGTAGGTCATTACGTTCGGCATGCCTCGTTCACTATGAAATTTGTCATTGCCGGTCTTCAGCGTGAAATATTCTTTTGCCGGAAGCATGCGGTACGGACCGTGCCCGCTCACCACATCGTCAGCCGAGCTGGAGATATAGTGGATATCCGGATGGTCTTCCTTGATGATACGGCGCAACGCCTTGTCGATCTGTTCAGGCGGGAAACCCTCGTTACGTCCGCAGTAGAGGCCGATAGAAGCATGGCTGCGAATCCGTTTTACATAGTCTTCCGCATTGGCGATAAACATTTCAGGGTAATACGGATCGGGACCGTCAGCCGGATTTGCCAACCAGAAGTCCTGCCAGATCATGATACCGTGGCGGTCACAGGCTTCATAGAGTTCCTTGTCACCGATCATGCCGACCCAGTTACGCATCATCGTAAAGTTCATATCAGCATGGTAAGCCACGGCGATATCATATTCACGGCCGCGATAGTTCAGGTTCGATTCACCAAAGCCCCAGTTACCGCCACGACCGATAAAGCGACGGCCATTTATAAAGAGACTCAGGATATGATTATCTTCATTGAACGTCATCTGGCGGATACCGACTTTGAAATCTTTCGCATCCGAAACCTTACCATCCACTTTAAAGGTAAAGTTGGCATCGTAGAGGTTCGGCGCGCCGTAACCTTTAGGCCACCACAAGCGAGGGTTTTCCACCTTCAGTTGCGGGAAGTCTTTGACATCGAAAACGACCGTCTTCTCTTCTCCCGCCGCCAAGGAAACAGGTTGCTGGAATGTGATATCTCCGACCTTGCCTTCCAACATACCGTTTACCGTATTGGCATCGTGGTTCTTCACGATCACCTCGGCCGTCAAGGTCGCGGAAGTCGTATCGGGCAACGGCAGGACAGACGTAACAAGCGGATCGGCAACCGTCACCTTCCCGGTAGAAGTCAGGAAGACATCGTTCCAGATACCGATATTGCGTCCACGGACAGTCGGAATCCAGTCCCAACCAATCGTAGCGTGGAAGGTCGGGTTATCCGCCCCTAAGATTCCACCGTTGAAGTCCGTGCTCTGTTTATTCTTTTCCTTGATCGCCCCGATATGGTTATTCCGGATGATCTCTACAGCCACCACGTTCTTACCCGGGACAACCAAGTCCGTCACGTCGAACTTGCCCCGCATAAAGGCGCCTTCGATACGCCCCAGTTTCTTTCCATTCATATAGACATCCGCTTTCCAGTTGATCCCGTCGAAGTTCAGGAACAGGCGATCCTGCTTGAACCCTTCCGGCACTTCAAATTCGTCGCGATACCAGAAGTTCGACCAGAAGAAAGATTCGGATACCTGCAACTGGTTGTCCGCATAGTTCGGATCGGCGATTGCCCCAATATTCTTGTAACTGCTCAATACCGTTCCCGGTACAGTTGCCACGATCCAGTTCTCCGGCTTGAACTCCGGAGTCGAGATTTCTTCACCCGAAGCATTCACTTCAGAAGCACGTTGCAGCTCCCAATTACCGCCGGACAAGATGATCTCTCCTTTCGAAGCGGCAGGGGCAGCCACAGGCTGAGCCACCAGTCCGCCTTTACCCATAACTTCCACTTCGCTCAGGATGTAACGGCTGTCGTTCGCCGGCTGTTGCATCAGAAGGCGTACATAGCGGGCATTCTGTTTGCCGTTCAAAGCGATTTCATCTATCAAGCCGTCACCACCCGGCAGTTCGGCCGCATCTTTCCACTGCACGGCATCATCCGACACCTGCACTTTTCCTTTGACGGCTTTGTTGATCCAGTGCAACACGACTTTGTCGAACTCCGACGTGCTGCCAAGATCCACATACAACCATTCTTCACCCGCAGTAGCACTCATCCAGGCACTGTTGAAGAACTGTGACGGCTTCATTTCCACCAAACCACCGTCCTTATCCATGAAATTAGCTTCCGTAAACACCCAATCGTGTGCACCTGCCATCTTCAGCAGCACACGGTAATCGGAATAGGCGTTTTCGGAATTGAAAGTAATCGTTTCATTCAGTTTGCGAACCGGCATGGTTGTTTCTCCCGTCTGTTTGTTCGGATCGGTCACCACCACCCGTCCGGAAAGCGCTTGGCCGGGTAGGCCGCTACCGCTCAGTTTACCGATCTCCGTCCAGTTCTTTCCGTCATTGGAGCCCTGGCAGATGATCTCGTAACCGCCTTTCGACACTTTATCGTCATATACGACCGTTCCTACCAGCGACAGCTTGCCGACTGCTTTGCTATAGTTCGCCAGCGTAAACCGGAAATAGGTATCTCCGCCGGGAAAAGTATTCCGGGAATACGGTCCTTCGTCGATCATCCATTCGCGTTCGCGTCTCGGGACGTTTCCATCGGGAGTCGAGAGGTTCAGGTACTGTGGCTGCTTGTCCGTCACGATGCCGTCTGTCACCAACTGTGCCACCAGGTTATAGTCATGACTGGAGGAGGCAAAAGCCGATCGCAACCGGGCAATGTTCCGGTAAGTGGAAGGGTCCGGAGCCAAGGAAGGTGAAAAATCCTCCTTCGGGTCACCCGGATACTGTCCGATACCACGTGTATAATAATCAGACCGTTCGAATGATTCGGCCGTAGGATTCGTTTCGCCGCATCCCCAGAGAAGCAGCGATGCCATCGCCGCCCCGCAAAGGGTAAGGACGTTCTTTTTCTGTTTATTCAAAGTCTTCATTTATGAAAGTTTGCTTTATTTTGTGTTTTTTGACTACTTAACCCCTTACTTGAAAGAAGTTTGCACAAACTTACAGAAAAAACTACTATTTACATAGGAATCACCGTTTTTTATGTATCTTTGGTCTCATATACAGGATTCTTCATGAAAGATTACAGATATTATATCGCTTTGCTAAAACAATTCAAATCCAAATTTGCCGATAAATACGGTATTCTCAAAATCGGCATCTTCGGATCAGTTGCTCGCGGAGAACAAACAGAGAAAAGTGATTTGGATATATTCGTCGAAGTGAAAGAAGCAGATCCATACTTGATGTTTGACCTCCAAAGTGATTTGGAAAAACTGTGTGGCTGCCCGATTGACCTGATTCGCTTGCGTAAAAGTTTAAGGCCTCTGTTACTGGATAAGATACTGAAGGAAGGCATTTATGCATAAAGATGAAATTACAGACAGATTGTATCTTATAGCCGAGGCTATTGATATAATCATCAACCGATGTATAAAAATACAAACACCGGACGACTTTCTTTCCACCCCTTGGGGAATGACCATATTTGATTCCTGTGTCATGCGCTTACAGACAATCGGTGAATACGTCAAGAAAATAGACGATAAAACAAATCAACAGTTACTACCTAAATATTCCCAAATACCTTGGGTTAAAGTGATAGGACAGCGTAATATCATTTCGCACGAATACTCTGCTGTTGATGAGGAAAAGATATTCATTACAATTAAGAAACATCTCCCACCTCTAAAAAGCACCGTCTTACTTATTATGAAAGATATAGAAAAGGATTTGGATAACCAAGAATAACACCCAATAATATTTCAGTAATAACTTTACTTGTCCCGGAAGTTTGCCATACATCCGCCAGCTGGAAATAAACAGCTTCCGCCGATCGTTATCCGGGGAACTTTCCGGACGATAGAAGAAATCGCCTTCACCTACGTGCATAATAATTTAATTATAAGCATATTAAAGGGTGAATACAAAGAGTAAAAGTGCCTTCACCGGTCACAGTTGCCTTCACCGAAAAAAGTAAAC
>DXRF01000310.1 GCA_019411205.1 Parabacteroides sp.
GTATTATCGGCTGAAGCAATCAATTCATCCATTGAATCATTGGCCGATTTAGTCTCACCCGAATACAACGAAACAATAAAAAAAACGAAAGACCTCGCGGCAGGAGCCGTCTTAATTATGGCAATAGCAGCCGCCATAGTCGGATCGATTATTTTTTTCCCTAAACTGGGATTCTGAATGACTATTTAAAAGAATAGTCCTTTATTTCATTGTTTTACAATTCTCTTTTCCTATATTTGTGCCATTATTAATTAAACATTAAAACAGGAGATTATGGCACGCACAGTAAATTATCCCAAAAGAGCGGAAAAAATTAAAGAAATGATTGATGATTTAGTAAAGGAAATGGGACATTCTCCACACAGAATGTCTAAAAAAGACAAAATCAAACTCATCGACATTGACTTTGAAAATATCGACGTTGTAACACTAATGCAAGTACAGGCACGTATCAGCCGCCTTATTCTTGAAAAAAGCAAATAAACGCAAATAAGACATATCTATAAATGAAACGAATTCTTACCCTGATTTTCATATTATTCGTTTGTTTATCGGGAAAGGCGCAGGAGGTTGAAATAAGTGGAAGCCGCAAGGCTGTCCGTACATCGGGTGATGTGTTGGCGTTTGTAACGCCCGTAGCGAGCCTGACCACCGTATTGGTGTTGCAGGATTGGCAAGGATTGAAGCAAGGCGCTTTGGCAGGAGTTTCTACTATAGGTATGACATACGCTCTGAAATATCTGATCAAGAAAGAGCGACCGGACGGTAGCGACAAACATTCGTTTCCCTCCATGCATACCTCGGTTTCATTTACGGGAGCAGCGTTTATCCAACGGCGCTATGGTTGGAAATGGGGAATTCCGGCCTATGCGATCGCCTCGTATGTCGGATGGAGCCGGACATATGCCAAGAAGCACGACTGGTGGGATGTAGTGGCGGGAGCCGCTCTCGGAGCCGGAAGCGCTTATATTTTTACCCGTCCGTTTGCCACGAAACATAACCTGTCTATCAGCCCTGTTGCGAGCGATAAACACTTCGGTATATATGCTTCCATGACATTTTAAAATATAGTAAGCCCGGCTTTACGATCCTTGTGAAGCCGGGCTTTTTTTCATACAAACAGTGAGCCATATTAAGCCTTGAGCTTTTGAAATCCGAACGATTATGGACAAAGAATTACCTGAATCAGCATTGGCCGTCAAGCCTCCCAAGTCGTATATCCGCGTCAGCAAAAGCAACCTGCCGGGCTACAAAGGCTATAAAGCCAGTGTCATCTTCCGCAGTACGATCGGCATTGAAACGATCGCCGAACGTATCGTCAAGAAAAGAAGCATATACGGCAAAGAGTCCCTCGTCACGGCTTTCAATATAATCAAGAACGAAATCTACGAGGCCATCGAAGAAGGCTTTAACGTCGACTTCGGTTTCGGCCGTACGGAGATCACTGCAAGCGGTAGCTTCGAAAGCCCGGGCGAGAAGTTCAACCGCAAGAAACATACCCTCACGCCTTGTCTCCGTCCTTCCCCTCAACTGAAGCAGCGCACGGCACGCATCCCGGTCGAAAACATCACGCTGGAAACCTTCGCCAATGCTCCGCGCCCGGCCTATGTCAGCCTCAAGATCGAACCTCGCACTGCCGGCAGCACCGAGCCTTACAACCAGCTTCCGGCCGGACGCCATCCGTTCATCTCGATCTACGGCAGCCGCCTGACGCTGAAGGGCGACCTGCCCGGCGTCGGTGTCAGGCTCAGGTGTGTCGCTACCGACGAAGAATATTTCTATCCTTCCAGCGAGATGTCCGTCAACTCGCTGAACCGCCTCTGCTTCCTCACCGACATCGACTTTACGCCCGGTGAATGGGAGGCGATCATCGGCAGCCAGTTCAATCCCGCCTATCGCCCCTACCAGCAAGAGCGGTACGGCTATCTCACCTTTACCGTCGTCTAAGACCTCCACACCGTTGTATCTACCTTACCGCGCAGCCAAGCGGTTTGTTGCCGCTTAACTGCGCGGTAATAAACAACATAGCCACGCGGTAACAAACCGCATAGCTATGCGGCAAGATAGATACAGGAAAGCATCGGGCCTGCAAGATATCTGCGTTCAGAGAGTAGCGCAACGCTTTGCTCTGCTTACATCACCTGCCGCCCATCGAAGAAGCGCACGGTGCGGCTTGTCTGCCTGGCTTGCTCTTCGTTGTGGGTGACCATGACGATGGTACGCCCGTCTTCCTTGTTCAGTTTGTGGAGCAGTTCCATGACTTCGGCTCCCATCTTGGAGTCCAGATTACCGGTCGGCTCGTCGGCAAGGATGATGTCGGGGTTGCCGACGATGGCACGGGCGATGGCGACACGCTGGCACTGGCCACCGGAGAGCTGCGTCGGGAAATGGCGCATGCGGTGCGAGAGGCCGACCTTTTCGAGCACGGCGACGGCGGCTTCACGGCGCTCCTTGGCGCTGACCTTACGGTAAAGAAGGGGCAGTTCGACATTATCGAGCACGTTCAGCGAATTGATCAGGTGGAAAGACTGGAAGACGAAACCTAACTTCCGGTTACGGAACTCTGCCAGTTGCTTGTCATTCATATTGACCGTGTTGATTCCGGCAATCTCGACCGTGCCGGAAGTCGGGGCGTCCAGTAGCCCGATGATGTTCAGCAACGTAGATTTACCACAACCGGAAGGCCCCATGATACTCAGGAATTCTCCCTTATCGACCGTCAGGTTCACGTTCTCCAGGGCAACCGTTTCGATTTCTTTCGTCCGGTAGATCTTCTCAAGATTTGTAAGTGTTATCATAATCGTTATTGTTTGTTGTGGACAGAGTTGAGAGACTGCCCGTTGTTATTATATTCTTTCGTATATGCTTCCAATCGGCAAATTGCGTATCAAAAGGAGTAAATCACTCATAATGCAACGCCTCCGCCGGGTTCATCTTCGCAATCCTGCGTGCAGGGAACCAGATACCGACCCAGATCATACCGGCCAGCAACAGGCAGCTGCATCCGAAAGTGACAAGAAAACGCCACCAGGTGTAAGCCAACCGGTCTGTGTCCGGCAAATCGAAATAGAGCATATTGAATATAAGCACCAAAACCAGCGGAATCGTAAAGAGCAGTAAGAAAAGACCTTCTACATTCAGAAAACGTTTCAACGTACTACGGGATGCGCCAAGAGCCGAACGAAGCCCCATTTCACCGCGGCGATACTGCGTACGGAGCCAAAACGTACCGACAATACCGAAAAAGACATTCACCAGCATAAAACCGACAAGAGCTATTTTCTTCTTCAGATTGTCTATACTGCTTTTCAGTATGACCGGACGTTGCTCCTCCAACGGAATGACACTTGAGACATACACGTTATTCAC
>DXRF01000311.1 GCA_019411205.1 Parabacteroides sp.
AGCGCGTATCGAGATACAGGAATATCATTCCTAATAATACTAAAAACAGGTCAATCGCTTTGCTTTTCAGGTTCTTTTCATGGAAGAACAAAGCACCGGCAAGGAAGGTCACCAAGACATTGCTACGGCGAACCATCGAGACGATAGAGATCATCGAACCGGGGAAAGTCAAGGCATAAAAGTAAATCCAGTCCGCCACGCAAAGGAAAACGGATATAAAGATAATGTTCCAGTGCCAGACAAAAGGCGTCGTGCTTTTCCGCCGCGGATACCAAAGAAACAAGAGGATCGGCAACATCATCAGGCACTGATAGACGTTGAACCAGACCTGCACCGTCATCACATCCAGGCTTCCCATCAGGTGTTTGTCATACAAGCCGCTCGCCGCTCCGGTAAGGATGGACAAGACGGTAAAGAAGATCCACTTATTATGCGTAAAACGGATTCCCTCTTTTTTCCCGGATGAGGAAAGGAGGTAGAAAGAGGCAATGGAAAGAATCACTCCAATCCATTGGTACAGGTTCAGCCGCTCACCGAAGACAAGCATAGCTCCGACCAGCGTCACGACCGGTTGCGTCGCCTTAATGGGCCCAGTAATGGTCAACGGCAAATGCTTCAAGGCAAAATAGCCGAATATCCACGACGACAAGACGATCACGGCCTTTATAAACACTGCCACATGTGTCTCAAAGGAGACACGCGGCACATACAACATCGTCCCATCAAGCACATCCGTAAAAAACGAAAGAAAAATGAAAGGAACAAAGATAAGACTGCTTATTAATGTATTGAAAAACAAAACCGGAATAACAGCGTTGCCATCCAGAGAAATCTTTTTGTTTACTTCATAACAACCTAACAGGAAGGCGGAGATGAAGGCTAATCCGAGCCACATAAGAATTGACAATTGAGAATTGACAATGGACAATTAAAAGAGATCCATCATCAATTCAGATGAATAATAACTTTTACTTTACATATGTCCCCATTAATCGTCAATTGCCAATCGTTCATTGTCAATTGCAAACGTGTTTTCAGGGTAAGTGACATCAACCAAATAGAGCGCATGTCCGGGAGCGGAGGTTCCGGCACGGCCACGGTCCTTGGCTTCGATCACCCGGCGGAAACCATCGATGGAAAGTTTACCCCGCCCTACTTCCAAAAGCGTCCCGACAATGGCACGCACCATATTGCGCAGGAAGCGGTCTGCCTGTATGGTGAAAACCCAAACATCACCTTCCTTCTCCCAACCGGCCTTATAGATGCGACAGTTGTTTGTCTTCACATCCGTGTGCAGCTTGCTGAAACTGGTGAAATCTATATAATCGAACAAAACCGGACAAGCTTCGTTCATCGCCTCGAAATCGAGTTTTCCCGGAATTTTATAGACCAGCTCGTAATTGAACGGATCTTTCCGTGTTGTGATATAATACTTATATGTACGCGAAGTGGCATCGAACCGGGCATGCGCATCGGGGCGAACAGGCACGATACGATAGATTGCAATATCCTTGGGTAGCAAACGATTCAGCTTCTCCGCCAGAAAGGCGAGATCAGCAATCGGTTCCTGCCAGTCGAAATGAGCCACCATCAGGCGGGCATGCACTCCGGCATCCGTCCGCCCGGCTCCCACGATCGGGACCGGCTGGCGCAACAAAGTCGCCAATGCCTCTTCGATGGATTGCTGTACAGTGATTCCATTCGGCTGTATCTGCCAGCCACAAAACTTTTTGCCGTTATAACCTAAATATATAAAATATCTGTTCACGTCGGAATATCCTGCTTCTGTTTTTAAATTCGGGTGCAAAGGTAACAGAAATCTCGCCAGGGGATTGCCTATACAGACAGAAAAGTGTAATTTTGCAAACATAAATCTTTACAAAAAACTATTCGACATGTTTGAAACATTGCTTCAATCGTCTTATTTTGCCTTGTTCCTGATTATCGCCTTAGGATTCATGTTAGGTAGAATACAGTTCAAAGGCCTTTCTCTTGATGTATCAGCCGTTATCTTTATCGCTCTCCTGTTCGGACATTTCGGGGTAATCATTCCTAAGGAACTGGGGAATTTCGGTTTGGTATTGTTCATTTTCACCATCGGTATACAAGCAGGGCCGGGATTCTTCGACTCTTTCCGTTCGAAAGGGAAAACATTGATCATACTAACGCTTCTGATCGTCGGGTCCGCCAGCCTTACCGGTTTGATACTTAAATATGTTGTCGGAATCGATACGCCGAGTCTCGTTGGACTGATCGCCGGGGCACTGACCAGTACGCCGGGTCTTGCCGTCGCGATCGACAGCACGCATTCCTCTTCCGCTTCCATCGCCTACGGTATCGCCTACCCGTTCGGAGTGATCGGTGTAATACTTTTCATAAAATTACTGCCGAAGTTGCTGCGTAAGGATCTTGTCGCCGAGGCCAAAGCGCTCGATGCACAGCGGAAAGGGAAATACCCTCCGTTGCACACGGCGACTTTCCGTATCACCCACGCCAATATATTCGGAAAAACACTGGCTCAGTTACAACTCCGTTCCATGACGGGTGCTGTCATTTCCCGTGTGAAACATAAAGACCGGACAAGCATACCGGTTGCACAAACCGTCCTGCATGAAGGAGACATGATCAAGGCTGTCGGCAACGACAATTCTTTGGAACAACTGGCGCTTCTTGTCGGTGAACGTGTAGAGAACGACCTTCCCTTCGGCAGCACACAGGAACTGCAATCCCTGTTGGTGACAAACAAGGAGGTCATCAACAAGAGCCTGGGCTACTTGAATCTGCAACGCACGTTCAACTGTACCGTCACCCGCGTACGCCGAAGCGGGATCGACCTCTCGCCCGAACCGGACCTGTTGTTGAAATTCGGTGACAAGCTGATGGTAGCCGGAGAAAAAGAAGACATAAAAGAATTAGGGCAGGTATTTGGGAATGACGAGAAGAAACTCTCCGATACGGACTTTTTCCCGATTGCGGCCGGTATTGTTCTTGGGGTGCTGTTCGGAAAGCTGAACATTTCGTTTTCAGACTCTTTCTCTTTCTCGCCCGGTCTGACAGGCGGCATCCTGATTGTCGCACTCATCCTGAGTGCAATCGGTAAGACGGGACCTATCATCTGGTCCATGTCCGGTTCCGCCAATCAACTGCTCCGCCAGATCGGTCTGCTTCTATTCCTCGCCGAGGTCGGAACATCCGCCGGGGTTAACCTGGTATCAACATTCCAAGAAAGCGGCTGGACATTATTCGGAATCGGTATGGCTATCACAATGGTACCGATGATCATGGCTGTCCTATTCGGCTATTTCGTATTCAAAATCCATATCCTAGATCTGATCGGAACGATTGCAGGAGGAATGACCAGTACAC
>DXRF01000312.1 GCA_019411205.1 Parabacteroides sp.
ATCACTACCTTATTCCTTCGATCAATCTCTGCCAGGAGATCGGTGAACGGATGCAAGACGGAGAATTTACTTGGGACGATTTCGGCGGCACTCATCCAAAACCTTTCGGCCATAAATTTTATGCTGCCGCCATCGGTCACCTTTTCGATGAGATGTGGAAAGGAATGTCACCGGAAAGAACGATTGAGGCACACGAAATCCCGGCCAAACCACTGGACTCCTACAGCTATTATAATGGAGACTTCATTGCCCTCGAAAAAGCCCGCTTGAACAAGGGTTGGAATTTAGTCAACAACTGGCACCCCGACAACAAAGCCGGCAAACGAAACGGCTTTGTCGATGTCCCGATGTTAGAAGCTACACGTCCAGGAGACCAACTTACCCTGGATTTCCAGGGGAAAGCGATCGGCATCTTCTGCGTCAGCGGACCTTCTGCCGGAATTCTGGAATATAGTGTTGACGGCGCCCCGTTCAAAGAGCTGGATACTTTCACACAGTGGAGCCACAACCTCTACATTCCCTGGGTCTATATGTTGGAGACGGAATTAGAAGATACCGATCACAAATTGGTTCTCCGTATATCGAAAAAGAAAAACTCCGCCTCACAAGGAACGGAATGTCAGATACGGAATTTCGTAGTAAATGGTAGATAATTTTTGCAACCGGGTAGTCGCTTTGAGTTGGCAGAACAGATCGAGCAGAGAGTATTCTGGACCTCGGACAGGATGCCTGATCCGGCTCCCGTGAAGGTGTCAAAACTGCTTTGTCCCCGTATCAAACGCGGGGACAAGTATATTTTGACACACCTCCATTACAAACAATGAAAAAGCATTAACTCATACTCTTGCAGTAAAAATAAAGGGCATGGAGAATATCTCTTTTCTGCATCGGACATGTTATCAAAGCTACCACATTCTAAGGAACAGTCGTTTTTCATGTCGTGATAGATCAAACATTACGTATTCGGTTGGATATCATCCCAGTCTGCACTGCCATTCGCTCCGATAATCCAATTAAAGGTATAATGCCGTTCCATGACAACGCCCCCGTTTAACGAAGCCGGAGCTTCTTTTCGATGAATTCGTGCATCCACACAGGCCCAATCATACCGAAGTGTAATATCGGCAGCATCCAATATTTCGGACTCCGAACGGGGAAAGCCTTTCGAAAGCAATTCACCGATACCTTTATGTTGCCAGAAAATAGCTGCCAAGACAGGAACATCGATAATCTCGGACGGATAAGGCAAATCATCCACAACGCCTGCCGCCCAAAGCAAGACACCTGCACATTCGTAACGCCATCCAAACTGAATGCACTCCTGTTCTTCCGGATCAGGATTATCAATATAAGCGGCTTCGACCGGTGACAGGTAAGTTTCTACCTCGTACAATTGTTCCATCTTATTAAAATATAACAGAGCTTCTTCCCGTCCCGAATCTCCCGAGAGCATGACTTCCGAATAGACAGCAACGGCAAACAATGCGGCGGCACGTTGCACCATCTCCTTCCGGCTTCTCAAACAGGCTTCGCTTTCCAATACTTCACTACGCAAATATTCCATATAAGGGATATGTTTCTCTTCGAGCAACGCGATCGAACGCAAACGTCTTTCCACATCAGCCTGAGCTTCTTTCGGCCGGTTCCCGTCCAGTAAATCGGCATTCCCGACCGGGATAAACTCGGTTAACTGGCTTTCGCCTTTGGCTGAAAAGAGAAGCTTTCCTTCATCGGTAAAGATTTGCATGCTCGGATAAAGCAGAAAACCGTTCACATCTCCCGCAATCTCAAATAAACGGTCCAGGATATAGTTCGTCCGTTCGTCATGTTCGTTCAAATCGAAAGTGATACCCATCACACAATTGAACACACGTATTTGCCGCAAGACATTTTCTTTCAGTCCAGTCAACTGTGTCTTCACTTGCGAAAAATAATTGGCCATACCGGATATATGGGAAGCAATAAAGTCCGGCTTGCTCCGCCGGTGCTTGATTGAGAAGATGATATGTGTTCCATCCGGCAAAGTCAGGTCGACTGTTCCATCTTCACAAACAAACTCGTTGGTTATCTCTTCAAAACGTTCCCGGATTGAGTCCACAATACGATCAGGATCCCCGATAACCGTATACAAAGTAACGTTCGCTTTTTCCATTCTCTTACTTTTTTATATCCGAGCCACCGGATAGTTATAGCATTCTACAAAAATAACAAATTATAAACATTCGCAAAGAAAACAGGTAGGATGGTGCAACTCTTTTTCCTCCCTATTCATCATATTAGAAACAAATATCAGATATTATTATGAACAAGTTACTTTCGATTATTTCATCCGCCATCTTGTTGATGGCTGGATTGTGTCTATCTTCCTGTAGTGATAATGACGACATCAAACTGACAGGTATAGACGGACGGCCCAGTGCCCTTCTGTCAAACGGGCAGACTACCGCTTCATTTGTTTACTCCGGCAACCTGTTTACCGGAATTCAATATCCGGACGGACAAGCGGCCCATTTCAATTATGAGAACGGAGAATTTTCCGGCATATCCTACACTCCTCCCCAAAATGTGGCCGACGGACATTCCTGGGTGTATTTTACCAAAACTGGAGACAAAACCTACGAAGTCAGTCACGGTGGTGAACCGTCGATGGACATAGATTACCGAGAAGAGGTGACACTGGATGCAAACGGTTTACCTGTCAAAGTAACCTTCACCGGTATTTTCCAACAAAGAGAAAACGGAGAAAAGCAGATCGAGGAAGGCGACCGGTATGCTCTCTTGATCTTCGATCCTGCAACCCAGCAACTGGTTAGACAGGAAGTATACGACAAAAAATCCAACCTGCTGGTAAAATACACGTATGAATACGACAATGCCTCCGGCAGTATCAGCCATTTGAGATTTCCCATGTGGTTCTTAGGCTGGTGGTACTATAACCATGTTTACTCCTATGACTTCAAAAATGTCCAGTTCTTAAACCATCACCATAATATAACAAAGATCACATCCGAAAACAGCGAGGGAAACCGTTCTTCCGTCACTTATACATATAAGTATAATAAAAACAATTTCCCTGTTTCCGTATTCTGTGACAAATGGGATGGAGAAAAAGTGGAAATCCTATACTGATATATCCAACCCACCTTCGATGAGGGAATATTTCAGAACAAATCTTCATTGATATAATTGGGTTCGACAGTCTGTATGATCGGACTGGCAATACAATGGTCACGACGGGAATTGTTTTTGCGAATCTGGTAAGTATTTAAAATACAAAAGGTTTACACTCAATGTGTAAACCTTTTGTGTGGTCCCACTTGGGCTTGAACCAAGGACTCCCTGATTATGAGTCAGGTGCTCTA
>DXRF01000313.1 GCA_019411205.1 Parabacteroides sp.
ACTATATACAATATATATACATTATGTCAGTATTCAAAGACAAAACCCTCCTAATTACCGGAGGTACCGGTTCTTTCGGTAACGCTGTACTTCGGCGTTTTTTGGATTCCGATATTAAGGAAATCCGTATCTTTAGCCGTGATGAGAAAAAACAGGATGATATGCGTCATCAGTTGCAGAATCCCAAAGTGAAGTTCTATATAGGGAATGTGCGTAATAAGACATCGGTGGATGTGGCGATGCGGGGTGTGGACTATGTGTTCTCGGCTGCGGCCTTGAAACAGGTTCCCAGTTGTGAGTTCTTTCCGATGGAAGCGACCCGTACGAATGTGGAAGGGACGGAGAACGTGCTGCTTTCGGCTATCGAGCATGGCGTGAAGAATGTGGTGGTTCTTTCTACGGATAAAGCCGCTTATCCGATCAATGCGATGGGGATCTCCAAAGCGTTGATGGAAAAGGTGGCGATCGCCAAAGGACGTGAGTTGGGCGAAGGGGCGCAAACGACGATCTGCTGCACGCGCTACGGCAATGTGATGGCGAGCCGGGGTTCCGTGATCCCTCTCTGGGTGGAACAGATGGAACAGGGTAAACCGATCACGGTTACCGACCCGGAGATGACGCGTTTCATGATGACGCTGGATGATGCGGTCGACCTGGTGGTCTATGCCTTTACACATGGGCATAACGGTGACCTGTTCGTGCAGAAAGCGCCGGCAGCCACTCTGTCTGTCCTGGCACAGGCGTTGAAAGAGACATACGCGCAGATCGATCCGAAGTATCTGGATACGGAGGTGAAGGTGATCGGTACGCGTCATGGAGAGAAACTGTTTGAAACCCTTGTGACACGCGAGGAAATGGCGAAAGCGATCGATATGGGCGACTATTACCGTATCCCTTGCGATACGCGCGACCTGAACTACGACAAGTACTTTACCGAAGGAAGCGAATGCCTGTCCAAGATCGAGGACTATCATAGCCATAACACGAGCCGTCTGGATGTCGAAGGAATGAAAAAACTGTTACTCCGCCTACGTTTTATTCAGGAAGATCTTGGATTGATCGAACGGGCAAAACCGAGAGAAATCAGAAGCGAATAAACCTGCTTCGTGCCAAGCCTCAAAACTTCAAACTTAAAATTAAAAAAAGATGAACATATTAGTAACCGGTGCCAAAGGCTTCATCGGTCGGAATCTTGTATCCCAACTTCATAATATCCAGTCGGGAAAGGCTCGCAATTATCCTGTGTCAGGGACTGAACTGAAGGTCTTCGAATATGATACGGACAGCGACCCGGCAGAATTGGACGTCTATTGCAAGAAGGCCGATTTTGTCTTTAACCTGGCGGGGGTGAACCGCCCGAAAGACCAGTCGGAGTTTATGAAGGGGAATTTCGGTTTCGCTTCCCTCTTGTTGGATACGCTGAAGAAACACGGCAATACCTGTCCGGTGATGATCTCGTCGTCTACGCAGGCGGCGCTGGACAATCCGTATGGCGAGTCGAAGCGGGCGGGAGAAAACCTCCTGTTCGAGTATGCTGGAGAGACGGGGGCGAAGGTCCTGGTCTATCGTTTCCCGAACGTGTTCGGGAAATGGTGCCGCCCGAACTATAACAGTGCGGTGGCGACTTTCTGCAACAATATCGCGAACGACCTGCCTATCCAGGTGAATGATCCGAAGGTGGTGATGAACCTGGTCTATGTAGACGATGTGGTCGACGAGTTGATCGCCGCCTTGTCGGGGGGCGAACACCGCGAGGGAAACTATTGTGCCGTTCCGGTGGTCCATACCATAACGTTGGGCGGGATTGTCGACCTGCTTTATTCTTTTAAGGAGATGCCGGGTAACCTCACGGTTCCCGATTTGGGTGATCCTTTCACGAAGAAGCTCTATTCGACCTATCTGTCTTATCTTCCGAAAGAGAAGTTCAGCTATCCGGTACAGATGAAGACGGACGACCGGGGGAGCTTCACTGAGATCATCCGCACGCCGGACAGAGGCCAGTTCTCGGTGAACATCTCCAAGCCGGGCGTAACCAAGGGACAGCATTGGCACCACACCAAGAATGAAAAATTTGTGGTGGTGAGCGGTCACGGGTTGATCCGGCTGCGTAAGATCGGGACGGACGAGGTGATCGACTTCGAGGTCAGTGGCGAGAAGATCGAAGTGGTGGAGATGATCCCCGGATATACCCACAACATCATCAACCTTTCGGACACCGAAGAGCTGGTGACCTTCATGTGGGCCAACGAACCGTTCGATCCGAACCGTCCGGATACTTATTTTGAAGAAGTGTAAAAAAACAGGAAATCATGAGCAAACTAAAATTAATGACCATTATCGGTACACGTCCGGAAATCATTCGGTTGGCTGCCGTGATAAAACGTTGTGATCGATATTTTGATCAGATTCTGGTGCATACCGGGCAGAATTATGATTATACATTGAACCAGGTGTTTTTTGACGATCTGGGTCTTCGTGCTCCTAACTACTATCTGGATGCGGTAGGTAAGGATCTGGGAGAAACGATCGGCAATATCATAGCCAAGTCGTACCAGTTGATGGTCGAGGTGAAGCCTGATGCGGTCTTGGTGCTTGGCGATACGAACTCCTGCCTTTCGGTGATCGGAGCAAAACGCCTGCATATCCCGATCTTCCACATGGAAGCCGGTAACCGCTGCTTCGACGAATGTCTTCCGGAGGAGACGAACCGCCGTATCGTGGATGTGACGGCCGATGTCAATATGTGCTATTCCGAACATGCACGCCGGTATCTGAATGCCGCCGGAACGCCGAGAGAACGTACCTATGTCGTCGGCTCGCCGATGGCGGAGGTGTTGCACGATAACCTGGAACAGATCAAGGCGAGCGACATCCTCGAACGTTTGGGATTGGAGAAAGGCAAGTATATCCTGCTTTCCGCCCATCGTGAAGAGAATATCGATACGGAAGCCAACTTCTTCAACCTGATGAACGCGGTGAACGCTATGGCAGAGAAGTACGATATGCCGATCCTTTATTCCTGTCATCCCCGCTCCAAGAAGTTCATCGAACAGCGTGGTTTCCAGTTCGATCCGCGTGTGATCCAGCATCAGCCGTTAGGATTCCACGATTACAACCATCTTCAGATGAATGCATTTGCCGTCGTTTCCGATTCGGGCACGCTCCCGGAAGAAAGCAGTTTCTTCTTGTCGGTCGGCAATCCTATTCCGGCTGTATGCATCCGTACCAGTACGGAACGTCCGGAGGCATTGGACAAAGGCAACTTCATCTTGGCCGGTATCACGACCGAACAGGTGTTGCAGGCGGTGGATGTGGCAGTCGAGATGAATCGGGAC
>DXRF01000314.1 GCA_019411205.1 Parabacteroides sp.
GGTGGTAACGATTGGGTGATTCAGTCTGTTTTCGGTCGTGCACAGTATAATTACTCAGAACGTTATTTAGGAGAGGTTACGATGCGCTACGATGGTTCTTCCCGTTTCCCGTCCGACTCTCGTTATGCCTTTTTCCCTTCTGCTGCTTTAGGTTGGAGAATTTCAGAAGAAAAATTTATGAAAGAAGATGAAAATCTTAGTTTTATCGATAATTTGAAGTTGAAATTATCTGCCGGTATTTTAGGTAATAACAATATTGGCAATTATGCTTATCAATCGACTTATGTGCTTGGGAAAGCTTATAACTACCCGTTAGGAGGAATCATCCAGCAGGGAGCTCAACTGACGACTTATACCGATCCGAAATTGAAGTGGGAAACAACCCGCACGATCGATGCTGGTTTTGAATCCGTTTTGTGGAATGGATTGTTAAGTGCCAATGTTACTTATTTTCATCGTCTGACTTATGATATTCTGTTTAAGCCGAATGCCAGTGCTTCTGCTATTTTTGGTTTGGATATGAGCGAGGTGAATACAGGAGAAGCGCTGAATCATGGCTGGGAACTTGAATTGGGACATCGTCACCAGATAGGAGATTTCAGTTATGGAGTCAATGTCAATTTCTCTGTTATCAATAATGAGCTGAAATCAATGGGTGTGGCCAATGTGGAGCAGCCTAACGGCATGGTTGGTAACGGTTCCAATCTGTTTATCGGTTATCCGTTTAATATGTATTACGGTTATCAGACAGATGGTGTATTTCAAGATCAGGCAGATATTGATGCTTGGTTCGAACACACCAACCAAACGGCAATGGGAAGCAATAAAGCTCAAACAAAGCCGGGAGATATTCGCTATAAAGACATTTCCGGTCCTGACGGCGTTCCTGATGGAAAAGTAGATGCCACGTATGATCGTACCTATTTGGGTTCCAAAATTCCGAAATATACGTTTGGTTTTTCTTTTAATGCAAGCTATAAAGGTTTTGACCTGAATCTGTTCTTACAAGGAGTTGCTGGTGTACAGGGTCTGTTGGACGGTTACGCAGGTTATGCTTTTTGGAGTGAAGGTTCTGTTCAGAAATGGCAAATGGAAGGAGCTTTCGATCCGGAAAATCCGACCCGTTATCCGAAATATCCGCGTATTGCAAATTTGGGAAATGCTGTCGGGGTAAATACGCAGACTTCTGATTTTTGGGTACGTAACGCATCATATTTACGAATTAAGAACATTCAATTAGGATATACATTGCCGAGATCAGTGTTGAAAAACACTTTCATTTCGGGTATCCGGGTGTATGCTGCTACTGAAAATCCCTACACGTTCCATCGTTATCCGGATGGTTGGGACCCGGAAATTAGTACAGGTGGCGAGTTTTATCCGGTATTGCGTAATTTCACATTTGGTTTGAATCTTAAATTTTAATGGTATGAAAAAGAGATTGAATAAAATAGGAATACTTTTGGCAGCTGCTTTATTGATAGGTAGTTGTAGTTTGGATCGCTATCCGTTGACCAGCTTCAGTGAGGAGACGTTCTACGACGATGAGGCGAATGTAAAGTTGGCTTTAATTGGCCTTTATCGTGGAGGTATTCAACTGGGGGTCGATTATAACTCTTCCGATTGGTGGGGGTATGCTGCAACTATTTTGTTGGATGGTGTTTCGGATATCGGGTATGACCGTAGAGGTTTTAATAATAATCTTGGCAAACTGACTGCCGGGCAGATAAATGAAACGAATGGCTGGGTGAAGGATCTTTATCAGAAACCTTATAAGAGGATCAGCACTTGTTGTCGTTTTATCGATGGATTGAATAATATGGGAAGCCAGAATGCCGAGATGGAGCGGATGAAAGCTGAAGCCCGTTTTATTCGTGCTGTACAATGTTTCCAGTTGGCTTCTTATTATCATGATGTCCCTCTGGTTACAAAGGTGCTGACGCTGGAAGAAGCAAATACTGTTGCAAAAAGCAATCGGAGAGATGTGCTGATGTATGCGGCGGAAGAGTTGGAGGCGGTATCTCAAATATTGCCGCGACACAAGGATTTACCGGGGTCTGAACGTGGACGTGCCACAGCACAGGCCGCTTTGGGTTATTTGGCTCGTACTTATCTGATAATGGAGGATTTCCCAAAAGCTGCTGCTGTTTGTAAGCAAATTATGGATTATGGTGATAATGCGATTGATCCTGATTATCAAAAATTGTTCTATCCGTCAGGTGCGGAAAGCAGCGAACATATTTTTGCCGCTCAATATGTGGATGACCTGGCCGGTATCGGTTTGCCGCAACATGCATGGCCCATTAAAGATGGCGGGTGGTGTCTGGTTAACGGATCGAATCATTTGTTTGAAGCGTATGATTTTATGAATGGTGATCCGTTCAGTTATGAGGATGCGCGTTTTAATAAACAAAACTTCGGAGAAAACCGTGATCCTCGTTTGGATTATACGATGATTTATGATGGAGCTATTTTCCGTGGAACTGTTTACGACTGTGATCCGGAGGCGACAACAACGGATAAGATCGGACCGGGACAGACTACTCAGACGGGTTATCTGTTGCGTAAATTCTTTGACGAAGGATGGAGTGGCGACATCAATGCGTATGGAAATAATGTACCTTTGCTTCGTTATGCCGATATCTTGTTGATGTATCTGGAAGCCAAGCTGAAAGCCGGTGGCCCTATAGATCAGGCGTTATTGAATGAAACTATCAATAAAGTGCGTGGACGTACAAGCGTGAATATGCCGGCTCTTACGGAGACAAACCCGGACAAGTTGATGAAACTGATACAGAAAGAACGCATGATCGAGTTTGCGTTTGAAGGATGGCGCTTATGGGATTTATTCCGTTGGGGGATTGCCGAGGAGCGTCTGAACATGGATATTTATGGCTCCCCGTTCTATATCAGTGATCAGGAACGGATGAAAAAGAAAGACGGGCAACGTGATCTGTTTGACCGTTGGTATGTGGATACACGTAGTTTTGAAGCCGGACAGGATCGTTGGCCGATACCTCTTGCAGAAACGAATATCAATCCGAATTTGAGATAACAGGATTGATTCTTTGAATTAGTAAGACCCGGATTGTTTATGCCGGAATGTATGAACAATCCGGGTTCCTTCATAAAGTTAGTACCATTTAAGCCGACAAAATAAGTAATAATATGAAATCAAATGTGTTTTTAGGTGTGGGAATAGGGATTACCTTATTAGGTTCCTGTTCCGGAAACAGACAAAAGGCGGAAGAGAAAGTAACACAGCAGCCGAGGCCGAACGTTATTTTCCTGATAGCCGATGATATCGGTTATGGCGACCTGAGTTGC
>DXRF01000315.1:0-2285 GCA_019411205.1 Parabacteroides sp.
CGGCTGGACATCCTTGAAGAGGTTCAGCAGGACCGTATGGTCGGTTGTCAACGGGCATTGCGTGAAACTCTCTGCCGCAAACACGACCAAACCGATATTATCGTTCGGACGGCCGTTGATGAAAGCAGACGCCACATCTTTGGATGCTTCCAGACGGTTCGGCTTCAAGTCCTGCGCCATCATACTGGTCGAGATATCCATTGCCAGCACGATGTCGATACCTTCCGTCGAAGAGTTCTGCCAACTGTTGGTCGACTGCGGCCGCGCCAATATCACGATCAGGACAGCCACCGCCGCCATACGCAAAATGAAAGGGACATGCCTGAGCCAGACTTTCCAGGAGCTTGCTCCCGGAGCATCGAAACCTTCTGTAGACGATACCTGCAAACTTGCCTGATTCTTGCTCAGTTTGTAGACGTACCATCCGATCATCGGGATCAGCAATAATAACAAATACAGATATGTAGGATTTGCAAATACCATCTTAGTCTTTCCTTCTATTTGAATCGTTTGTTGTATCAGTTTGCGTCTCGTCGAGACGGTGCCCGTCGTTCAGGCGAGACGATGTGTTACGTTCAGCCGAAACGACGCGTTGCGTCTCGACCGTACGATGGGCTGCGTCTTGACCGGACGGAGCATCCTGTTCCGGTTCGGCAACGGTTTCCACCTTCGTCTGATTAATGAACAGATAAGCGTTCATCATGCTCAAGTCATTCTCGTCGGGCAGCGGGTGCATCTTCGCGAACTTCACGAAATCGGCCAGTTGCATGATCTGCTTCAGGCTTTCATAGACCGAGGTCGCCTCCTGCTGCTTACGGATGATATCGAGTATCTCGCCGGAAGTCATTTCCATCGCATTGATACCGAAACGCTCCACGATATAACGGCGCAACGTCTCCGTAATCAACGTATAATACTCCTTGCTGCGCCCCTGCTGCCAGAGTTTCTGCTGCTTGATCTCGTCGAGTTCCTTGATCGCCTGTTCGTGAGGCGGAAGTTTCGGTTCCGGCTTCTTGAACGGCAGGATGGACTGGCGGTTGCGCATACGTTTGATCACGTAGGCCACCACACAGATCAGGAACAGAACCAGCAACACGCCGAATATCCAAGGATAGTAATCGGCCAATACAAAAGGCGGCTTCCAGACGCTTTTGATATCGTAAAACTCCTCCGGTTTGTCGGCATTGACAGGAACTGTCGACACCTTCAAGGCTACTTGGTTGGAGTAAACGGTATCCGCCCCGTCGATCACCATGAACGGGGGCAACAGATAAAGGGAAGAATCGAAAGAGGTCACCAGCAAGTCCTGCTTGATCAGCAGGCGGTCGTTTTCGATCAAGGTGGAGTCTGCTTTCGGGATTTCCAGCACCTCCACTCCCGCCATCAACGTGTCGCGCGGGATGACGAGCCGGACGTCTTTATCTTTGTCTGTCGTTACCGTCAAATGTAAAACAGTCTGTTCTCCGATCAGTATAGCGGCAGAATCGACACGGACGTCAACGAGTGCCTGCTGCGCATACGCTTTCCCGCCGGACAGGAACGTTCCGCCGGCAAGTGCAAGTAACAGAATGCTTTTCTTTATTAATTTCATTTGTTTGCTTTAATTACGTTTGTCAAAAAGAGCAATCAATGCTTTCACATAATCATCTTCCGTACGGACGGAAACCGAATCGACACGACATTTCTTAAACGAATCGCTCATGGCTGCCTGCCGGCGGTCCCACCACTCTTTGTAGGCGGCCCGTACACGGGCGGACGAGCTGTCTATCCAGCGCTCCTGTCCGGTTTCCGCATCCTTGATCTTTATCAGCCCAACAGCCGGAAGTTCCGTCTCGCGGCGGTCATACACCTGTATGGCCACCACGTCATGCTTGCGGTTGGCGATGGTCAAGGCCTCCTTGAAACCGTCCTTGTCGATAAAGTCGGAGATCAGGAAAGCCGTACAGCGCTTCTTGATCGCATTGGTCAGATATTTCAATGCCTGTGCAATGTTGGTCTGTTTTTTATCCGGCTGGAAGTCGATCAGTTCGCGAATGACATACAAGATATGTTTCTTCCCTTTCTGAGGAGGAATGAATTTCTCTATCTTGTCGGAGAAGAACACCACGCCGATCTTGTCGTTGTTCTGGATAGCCGAGAAGGCCAGTGTCGCCGCGATCTCCGTAATGACTTCTTTCTTCATTACATTCACGGAACCAAAGTCCCTACTTCCCGACACGTCGATCAGCAACATCACCGTCAACTCCCGTTCTTCTTCGAACACCTTCACATAAGGGCGGACATAA
>DXRF01000315.1:2295-2938 GCA_019411205.1 Parabacteroides sp.
ATAACGGGCGGTCACGTTCCAGTCGATATCGCGGATATCGTCTCCGTATTGATACTCGCGCACTTCGCTAAACGCCATACCACGCCCCTTGAACGCCGAATGGTATTGCCCGGCAAAAATATTGCGGGACAGGCCGCGAGTCTTTATCTCAATCCGTCGAACCTTCTTTAATAGTTCACTTGTTTCCATTTCTTTCAATTGACAATTGCGAATCGACAATTGACAATGCAAGAAGACAGCGACAAATAATTGTCAATTGTCCATTGTCAATTGTCAATTAACTTAGGGTACTTCGACTTTGTTCAGGATTTCGCTGATCACCTCTTCGGATGTCAGGTTATTGGCTTCCGCTTCGTAGCTCAAGCCGATACGGTGGCGCATCACGTCGTGGCATACGGCACGGATATCTTCGGGGATCACATACCCTCTGCGTTTGATAAAGGCATACGCACGGGCAGCCAGTGCCAAACTGATGGACGCACGCGGAGAGGCACCGAAGGAGATCATGTTGGCCAGGTTTGCCAGACCATGTTCCTGCGGGAAACGGGTTGCAAACACAATGTCCACGATATAGCGTTCGATCTTTTCGTCCAGATAAACCTCACGGACAACCTTGCGGGCTTCGAGGATCTCTTCTTTTGTC
>DXRF01000315.1:2948-3324 GCA_019411205.1 Parabacteroides sp.
GGATCGGTTTGATGTTCGGTTTCACTCCGGAAATATTCTGACGGATAATCAGCTTTTCTTCTTCTTTCTTCGGATAGTTGATGATGACCTTCAACATGAAACGGTCTACCTGTGCTTCCGGCAGCGGATAAGTTCCTTCCTGCTCGATCGGGTTCTGGGTCGCCATAACCAGGAAAGGAGACGGCAGCTTGTATGTGTTTTCGCTGATTGTCACCTGGCGTTCCTGCATCGCTTCCAGAAGGGCACTCTGCACCTTTGCCGGAGCACGGTTGATTTCATCCGCCAATACAAAATTAGCGAAGACGGGTCCTTGCTTAACTTGGAATTCTTCGCATTTCTGACTATAAATCATCGTAACTATCACATCGGCCGGCAG
>DXRF01000316.1 GCA_019411205.1 Parabacteroides sp.
AACATGTATATTGGTAACCTTAGCTATAACGTTAGGGAATCGGATTTAAGAGACGTAATGGAAGAGTTCGGAACTGTTGATTCAGTAAAACTTATCATCGACCGCGACACAAGAAGATCTAAAGGTTTTGCATTCGTCGAAATGCCAGAAGATTCCGAAGCACAAAACGCAATCAGAGATTTGAACGGAGCTACTTACGAAGGCCGTCAGATGGTTGTAAAAGAAGCACTCCCAAGAAAGTAATTCCACAGAATTATAAAAGCTAAATCGAAAAGGATATCCGGTTCCGGATATCCTTTTCTTGTTTATTCCATCTATCATTTTAAACAATTCCTTTTTTCCTTAAAGATTTGTACCTAACTTTGCGAAAATAAATAACAACAGCATGACATACGAAGAGACGCTACACTATCTATATACCAGTATTCCCGTTTTTCAGAATGCCGGACCTTCAGCCTACAAACCCGGATTAGGAACCAGCATCGCACTGGATGACCACTTAGGCAATCCGCATAATGCATACAAAACAATACACGTAGCCGGAACAAACGGGAAAGGTTCCGTCAGTCATCTCTTGGCCGCGATCCTACGTCAGTCGGGATATAAGGTCGGGCTTTACACTTCCCCTCACTTGGTCGACTTCCGCGAACGGATACGGGTAAACGGACAAAAGATACCGGAGGAATATGTCATTGACTTCGTAGAACGCCATCGTTCTTTCTTTGAGACTCTCGATCCTTCCTTCTTCGAACTGACTTCCAGCATGGCATTCGACTATTTCCGTGCCGAGAAGGTGGATTATGCCATTATTGAAGTGGGCATGGGGGGCCGCCTGGACAGTACCAATATCATCACTCCTATACTGAGCATCATTACGAACATCAGCCTGGACCATACCCAGTTCTTAGGAGATACTGTCGAAAAGATCGCCTTTGAGAAAGCCGGAATCATCAAGAAAGATGTCCCGGTATTGGTCGGCGAAGTAGACCGACACAGCGTGGCACAAGTTTTTACAGACGCAGCCGTCAAAGCCGGCACATTAGTTTATTTCGCCCAGGATGAAGGGCTGTTGAAGGAGTCATATCTGATGGATACAGGTGAATGGTATCTGGATTCTGCGGAATACGGACAGCTATTCGGTGAACTGGGCGGTGTTGTGCAGTTCAGGAATGCCACGACCGTATTGGGAGCCATTAATTTGCTGAATGCAGCCGGTGTAAATATTCCGGTCGAAGCGATACGGGAAGGTTTCGAACATGTAATCGAATTAACCGGACTGATGGGACGTTGGCAGGTTTTGCAGGAAAACCCGAAAGTTGTATGCGACACCGGGCACAACGTCGGAGGATGGCAATATTTGAACATCCAACTGGAAGAAGAACTGAAGCGGCATAAACACCTCTTTATGATCGTCGGCATGGTCAACGACAAAGATATCGACGGTGTGTTGGACCTGATGCCGGAAAAAGCCTTTTACTTCTTTACGCAAGCATCCGTGCAACGGGCAATGCCTGCGGAAGATTTTGCAACAAAAGCAATTTTCCACGGTTTGTCGGGCACGATCTGCGATTCCGTGCCGGAAGCCGTGGAAAAAGCATTGGCACGTGCCGGACAGGATGACATCATCTTTATAGGTGGGAGCACTTTTATCGTAGCGGACGCCCTGCCCTTGTTCTTGAAAAAAGACAAATAACATAATTCAAAAACAAATATCATGACAGAACAAATTCAGAGAAAACTGAGCGAATCGAAGACGGCGAGATGGTCCGTACTGGCGCTCGTCGCATTCACAATGCTCTGCGGATACTTCATCACGGATATGATGGCTCCGCTACAGGACTTACTACAAACCCCCGTCGAAGGTGGCGGACTGGGATGGACAGCCAATGAATACGGTAAATTCACCAGTGCTTACGGTTGGTTCAACGTATTTTTCCTGATGCTGATCTTCGGAGGTATGATCCTGGACAAGATGGGCGTACGCTTCACCGGTTTGATGGCGACCAGCATCATGCTTATCGGTGTTTTCATCAAGTGGTTCGGTATATCACACAATTTTGACGGTGCAACCGTTACCGTTTTCGGTTCAGAATACGGATACCCATTGGTAGTTGCTTCATTGGGATATGCTTTGTTCGGCGTTGGCGTTGAGATTGCCGGTATCACCGTTTCGAAGATTATCGTAAAATGGTTCAAAGGCAAAGAGATGGCATTGGCAATGGGCTTGGAAATGGCTTGTGCCCGTATCGGTACAGGCTTGGCGATCGGTGTTACGCCTTTGTTGAGCCGTGCGTTCGGTAACTCCATCAGCATGCCAATCTTTATCGGTCTGATTCTGCTTTGTATCGGTCTGTTATCTTTCATCGTATTCGTAGTCATGGATAAAAAACGTGATGCAGAAGATGCAGCCGGTGCTACTGAAGAAGAAACGGAAGAGCCGTTCCGTTTCGGCGATATACTGGATATCATCACGTTAAAGGGTTTCTGGTATATGGCGCTCCTTTGCGTCCTGTTCTATTCGGCCGTCTTCCCCTTCCTGAAATATGCTCCAAACCTGATGATCAATAAGTTTGGCATCGATCCAGAATGGTCCGGTGTCATTCCGGCCTTGTTGCCATTCGGTAATATTCTCTTAACCCCGTTCTTCGGAAACTTGTACGACCGCAAGGGAAAGGGAGCTACCATTATGATTATCGGTTCCATCATGCTGATATTTATCCACTTCACATTCTCCATCCCGATGCTGGACAACTGGCTGGTCGCTCTGATACTGATCCTGCTGTTAGGCATCGCATTTTCACTGGTTCCTTCCGCCATGTGGCCTTCCGTTCCAAAAATTATCCCGGAAAACAAATTGGGAACAGCCTACGCGCTAATATTCTGGGTACAGAACTGGGGACTGATGGGAGTTCCGTATATGATCGGTATCGTACTGGATCAATATTGTATTTCCGGAGAAATCAATGGTAAACCGACCTACGACTATACGATCCCGATGTTAATCTTCACTGGCTTCGGAGTCCTGGCACTCGTAATTTCCCTATTGCTGAAACATGAAGACCGTATCAAAGGCTACGGTTTGGAGCTCCCGAACATCAAAAAGGACGCAGACATCGTTCTGGCAGAAGAGATGATCGGCGAAGGACAGAGATAAGCACCGAAAGGCGGTGACAACACACCTCCTTCATGATTTCTTACAGGCACGGACTTCACGGAATTGAAATCCGTGCCTAAATTATATCAATTAACTTAAAAAGAGACTATATATATA
>DXRF01000317.1 GCA_019411205.1 Parabacteroides sp.
ATCCGAACGTGTCCAGGCCGACTATGACCGTAATGATGGATGCGATGATCGGCTGGACATAATTGTACATGGTCGCAACCGTTGGACGTAAAATCCGTTGGCCGACCGGGACGAGCAGGTAAGCGAAGAACGTCCCTCCCAATACGACAACCGCGATGTTCAGATAGATATCCAAGGGTAGGGTGGCGAAGTCGATGCTTGTGACACTGCCGTAAGAGAAGGGGATTGTACAGATTGTTGAGTAGGTGAACATCCATTTCATCAGCGTCACGGGTGAGTATCGTCCGATCAATCCTTTGTAGACAACCACGTAGATCGAGAAACTGCATTGTGCGAGCAGGCAGAGGATATCGCCCCACACGTTGCTGCTGCTGCTTCCCGTTGCAGCCTGCTGTCCGCTCAAGATAAGCGTCAGGGCGCCTGCCGCCCCGACAAAGATACCGAGGATTTTCATCCCCGTAATTGGCTCTTTCAGATAGAAAGCGGCGATGATCATAGTGATGATAGGGGTGGAGGTGGCAACGATCGTTGCGTCTATAGGCGAAGTCAGCGATACGCCGAAGATATAGGTTCCTTGGTTGAACACGATTCCGAAGAGGGCTGCGAAAAACAGGTGTTTCAGGTCTTCATGAGAGACATGTTCCTTGCGGGTAAAGATCGAGGCGAGCCAAAATACGAGCGCTGCACCCAACATCCGGAACGTTGTTAGAGAGATTGCGTTTACTAATCCGCTGGATAAGACAATCTTGGAAGAAGGAGACATACATCCCCACAATACGTTTGCCATCAGCATGGCCAAATGTCCTTTGTAAGCGTCTGATTTCATGATCATCTGTTTGCTTTTTCGGGCACAAAAGTAGAAAATCTGTCCAATCAGCCAATCGGTCTTGGGCTTATTTTTTTTAGAGGCATACGGATTCAACAATTTGCCCTTCCGGCTTGTTCTATCTCCGTATTAACAAATAAAACACAGATGATTATGGCTGGAATAATGAACACTTTGTGGGACGAAAGTTCCGAACTGGAGGATGAAATGCTGACGCCGCATCCGATCTTGTCCGATGATTACACGGCTCATGACATGACAAAATTGGACGAAACGATTGAAAAGGCGGAAGAAAACGAGAAGATTATTGAAGAATCGTTGAAAACGTCTCAGGATAAGTAATTTGTTTCCGGCTGTTTCGTAGGTTTGCGGACGGCCGGTTTTTTCGCTTTATGTAGCACTCTTTAATAGTTGGTGATAGGAAATTATTATCATACCTTATATACATATTGAAAATAAATCCCTATTTTTGTGCTCTAAAACATTAAAATAAACCCAACAAAGATGGCTGCAACAAAACGTATTAAACGTGCATTGGTATCGGTATACCATAAAGATGGATTAGATGAAATTTTAAAGAAGCTCTACAGCGAAGGTGTTAGTTTTGTGTCGACAGGTGGTACTCAGAAATTTATAGAAGATTTGGGACTCCCGTGTGATGCAGTAGAGGACCTGACCGGCTACCCTTCTATTTTGGGCGGACGTGTGAAGACGCTTCACCCGAAAGTGTTCGGTGGTATTTTGAACCGTCGTGACAACGAAGGTGACCAGGCCCAGATCGCTCAATATGAAATTCCTGAAATAGACTTGGTGATTGTCGACCTGTATCCGTTCGAGGAAACAGTTGCTTCCGGTGCGGAAGAACAGGCAATTATCGAAAAGATAGATATAGGCGGTATTTCTCTTATCCGTGCCGCTGCAAAGAACTTTAAAGATGTAGTGATTGTAGCATCTAAAGCCCAGTATCAGCCGTTGATGCAATTGCTGAACGAAAAAGGGGCTGAAACTTCTATCGAAGACCGCAAATGGTTTGCCAAAGAAGCGTTTGCCGTTTCTTCAGGTTACGATTCTGCAATCTTCAATTATTTCGACGATCGCCAGGGCTCGCATTTCCGTGCTACTGTAGACGATCCGATGCATCTGCGCTATGGTGAAAATCCGCACCAAGCTGCCAAGTTCTATGGTAAATTCGATAATATGTTCGATCAGTTGCATGGTAAGGAAATCTCTTACAACAACTTGCTCGATATCGACTCTGCTGTAAACCTGATTGACGAATTCGACGAACTGACCTTTGCCATCCTGAAACATAATAATGCTTGTGGTATCGCATCCCGCGGTAATGTGGTGGATGCTTGGAAGGATGCTTTGGCCGGTGACCCGGTGTCTGCTTTTGGCGGAATCCTGATCACAAACACGACTATAAACAAGGAAGTGGCGGAAGAAATCAATAAAATCTTCTTCGAAGTGATCATTGCTCCGGCTTATGATGCTGATGCCCTTGAAGTATTGAAACAAAAGAAAAACCGTATCATATTGGTCCGCAAGGAATGCAAGACTTGTCCGATGCAGTTCCGTTCATTGCTGAACGGTGTGCTGATGCAGGAAAAAGACCTTAGCATTCAGAGTGAAGCCGATCTGGAACCGATGACGGAAAAGAAACCGACTGCTTCGGAAGTGGAAGATCTGTTGTTTGCCAACAAGATCGTGAAGAACAGCAAGTCTAACGCTATCACACTGGTGAAGAACAAACAGCTTTGTGCAAGCGGTATTGGACAAACTTCGCGTGTGGACTCTCTGAAACAAGCTATTGAGAAGGCGACTTCATTCAAATTCGATTTGAATGGTGCTGTTATGGCTTCAGATGCGTTTTTCCCGTTTGCCGACTGTGTGGAAATTGCTGACAAAGCCGGTATCACCGCCGTTATCCAACCGGGAGGTTCTATTAACGACAAGCTGTCCGTTGATTATTGCAACGAACATGGTTTGGCTATGGTCAAGACGGGTATTCGTCATTTTAAACACTAATTGGAATATTTATGATTTATGATTTATAGTTGATTGGGTTTTCGGTCAGTTTGTGAGTCATGAGTTTATAGGTTATAAATCATAAATGATAAATCAGAAATCAAAAAATGGGATTATTTTCTTTCACACAAGAATTGGCAATGGACTTGGGGACTGCCAATACCATTATTACCTGCAACGATAAGATGGTAGTGGATGAGCCTTCCGTAATCGCTCTGGATGCTCGTTCGGAAAAGGTGTTGGCGGTAGGACGCCAGGCACGTGAGATGTACGAAAAGACCAATCCGAATATTCGTACGATCCGTCCGCTCCGCGAAGGTGTCATTGCCGACTTCTACGCTGCCGAGCAGATGATGCGTGGATTGATCAAAATGGCCAGTGGACGCAAACGCTGGTTCGCTCCTTCGCTCCGTATGG
>DXRF01000318.1 GCA_019411205.1 Parabacteroides sp.
CGGACCGGTTGTCGGTATTGCCGATAAGAAAGATATCGCCAAGATCAACGAATACTTGAACATGAAGCAAGTAAAAGATATCCTGCCGCGTAACCTTTCTTTGAAGTGGGGCGTAAAGGCTATCGATGAAAAAGAACAATATTTCTACTTGTATGCAATCAAGATGACGAACCGTGACGGAACACCTGCTTTGGGTGGTGACGTTGTAACGGATGCCAATGCAGACTTCGTTCAGCAGGCCGGTCGTTCCGAACAGCAGGTTAGCATGACTATGAACGCAGAAGGTGCAAAAGCATGGGCTCGCCTGACAAAAGAAAATATCGGTAAAGCGGTTGCTATCGTTCTCGACGATATGGTTTATTCGGCTCCGAACGTACAGGTTGAAATTACAGGTGGACGTTCTCAGATCACAGGTCACTTCACTCCGGAAGAAGCGAAGGACTTGGCTAATGTGTTGAAATCTGGTAAAATGGCAGCTTCCGTACATATCGTTCAGGAAGATGTTGTCGGTCCGTCTCTGGGTCAGGAAGCTATCAACTCGGGTGTTATCTCATTCGCTTTGGCTTTGATCCTGCTGATGTTCTACATGTGTGCTTTCTACGGAATTCTTCCGGGCTTGATCGCCGACGGTGCTTTGGTATTGAACATCTTCTTCACAATGGGTATCCTTGCCTCTTTCCAGGCTGTCCTTACATTGCCGGGTATTGCCGGTATGGTGTTGACACTGGGTATGGCTGTCGATGCCAACGTGTTGATCTACGAACGTACAAAAGAAGAACTTCGTGCCGGTAAATCATTGAGCAAAGCAATCGCCGATGGTTACAGTAATGCATTCTCTGCTATTTTCGACTCGAACTTGACATCTATCATCACAGGTGTTGTATTGTTCTACTTCGGTACTGGTCCTATCCGTGGTTTTGCCACGACTATGATCATCGGTTTGTTTGCATCCTTCCTGACTGCTGTCTTCCTGACTCGTATTGTCTATGAAGCACTGTTGGCTAAAGATAAACTGAAGAACGTAACCTTTACGACTTCTATCACGAAAGACTTGTTGACGAATCCGAAGATCAACTTCCTTGGGGCTCGTAAAGTCGGATATCTGATTCCGCTTATCATCATCGTTTTAGGTGCGATCTCCATGTCAACTATCGGTTTGAACAACGGTATCGACTTTACCGGTGGACGTAACTATGTGATTCGTTTCGCCCAGGATGTGAAAACAGACGAAGTCCGCAAGTTGTTGGATGCGCAATTGGATGGTTCCGTTAGCGTTATCCAGATCGGTACTCCTGACCAGGTTCGTGTATCTACCAACTATAAGATCGAGGACAACGATCCGGCTATCGACCAGGAAATCGAAAGTAAATTGTTTGAAGGTGTCAAGTCATTGCTTCCGGAAGGAACGACATTGACTCAGTTTACGGATCAGTATATCCAGAGTTCACAGAAAGTGGGACCGAGTATGGCAGACGATATCAAGAACGCTGCGTTCCTCGCAGTTGTATTCGCTATGTTCTGTATGGCGGCTTACATCTTGCTTCGTTTCCGTGATATCTCATTCTCTGTTGGTGCATTTGCTTCTGTAGCTGTAACGACTTTGTGTATTATTTCATTCTATACGTTGCTTTGGAAGATATTGCCTTTCTCTATGGAAGTAGACCAGACCTTTATCGCGGCTATCCTGACAATCATCGGTTACTCTATCAATGATACCGTGGTTGTGTTTGACCGTATCCGTGAAACAATCGGTCTGTATCCGAAGCGTGATCGTTACCAGGTGATCAACGATGCATTGAACTCGACTTTGTCTCGTACTTTCAATACATCATTAACTACATTGGTTGTAGTATTGTGTATCTTCATCTTAGGTGGTGCAACGATCCGTAGCTTTACGTTTGCTATCTTGTTAGGTATCATTATCGGTACATATTCTACTCTGTTCGTGGCAACTCCTATCGCTTATGAATTGCAGAAGAAAAAGATCAATAAGAAAGCAGCTGCTGAAGCTGGTAAATAAGAATAGATTTTAATCTGATAGAAAAGGGCTGTTCCCGTGTAGGGAATGGCCCTTTTTGTGCTTCTAAACATAACAGTACAGTTGGCAAGATGAAAGGGAATACCTATCTTGTAGGCCTCTTGTTTTTACTATTTACTTACAGATTGTAAGTAAACACCTTGAAGTGTCATGTTATGGAAGTATGCTTAAATAACCGATTGCCGGTTTGCCCATCTTTGGTTCCTGGTATCCGCCGTGCTCCTGATCGCGGCACTTACTTCTTTGATTACGGAAACTCGTCTGTGAAAACTACCTATGATACCGGTGTGAAAGAAATCTCCCGGCTTGTGAGAAGAACCCTGCTGCGGATGAAGAGGACTCTTGAAGAGGTTTCAAAGATGGGGGGCTTTATATTAGTTGATAGGATAAAGATAAAATGTTTAATCGTAAATAATAGACACTATGCTTGTAGATTTGACAATCAAAGGATTCCTTGCAGAAACGGCAGGTAACGCTCCTGTTCCGAGGGGTGGAAGTATCTCTGCCTTGAACGGGGCTATTGCGACAGCGCTAACTGAGATGGTGACAAACCTGACGATCGGGAAAAAGGAATATGCCGATGTGGAAGGCCAGATGAAGACCATCGCGACCGAAGCGGCTCTCATCCGTGAGCGCCTGATCCGCGATATGGACCGCGATGGCGAAGCGTACGACCGTGTGTTTGCCGCCTTCAAACTTCCGAAAGATACGGAAGAGGAAAAGGCTGAACGCAGTCGGGTGATCCAAGAGGCCACGAAAGAGGCGGCAATGGTTTCAATGGATGTGGCTGAAGAGATTGCTTCGGTGATGGAGACGATTATTTATGTGGCTCACAAAGGGAACCGGAATGCCGTGACTGATGCATGTGTGGCTATGATGTCGGCTCGTTCCTGTGTGTTGGGGGCTTTGCTGAATGCCCGTATCAATCTTACATCCATAAGGGATGAAGTCTTTGTTCGGAGGATGTCGGAGAAAGCTGATTATCTCGAGTCGGAAGCTATCCGGATAGAGAAGAAGTTGTTGGATTGGACGAAGGGGCAGTTGATGTGTGCAGGTGATAGCGGTACAACGTATCCTTGATTCCTTGTAATAATGAAGTGCTTTCGATCGTCTATGATCGGGGCTTGCCGGATTTCCTGATGGCCAATTCCAGACTGAATCCAGCCGGGGAAATAGAATTGTGATTTATGATTTATGAATTATGATTTATTATTGACGCATAAATCATAAT
>DXRF01000319.1 GCA_019411205.1 Parabacteroides sp.
GCCTACAATAATAATGCCCAGCTGTCCCAACATGATCGGGACACCCAGGCGTATTGTTTCTTTGTAATGTTCCTTGTAAACCGAAAGTTGCATCATTCCAAAACCTCTACCGACTTAATTACTACATTTTCCGTCGGGCGGTCTTGCTTATTTGTCTTTACTTGCTGGATCGCGTCTACGACGTCCAGTCCTTCCACCACTTCGCCATACACGGTGTATTGGTTGTCGAGGAAAGGCACCCCGCCGATCGTCTTGTAGGTTTCGCGCAGGTCGGAAGGTATCTTCGTCTCGTCTTTACGCTTTTCGGCCTCCAGTTCGGTCTTGCCGATCAGAGTGTCGCGGAGCACGGCGAGCTCTTCTTTGTTGCCGCTGCGGTAAAGTTCCATGATCTTGGACTTGTTTTCCGTCTGGAGGCGATTGAAGATGGCCTGTTTCAGGCGTCCTTCCATCTGCTTTTCCATCTGGCCGAGTTCGGCTTCCGAATATTTCTTGCCCGTGACGATATAGAACTGCGAAGCAGATGATGCTTTTTCCGGGTTCACCTCGTCTCCGGTACGGGCGGCACACAAAGCTCCCTTTTTATGAAAATATTGGGGATAGTTGAATTCTGCCGGAACGGTATAGCCCAGGTCGCCGGCTCCTAACTGTTTGTTCATCGGGGCGTCTTTGGAGGTGACATCGCCACCTTGTACCATAAAGTCTTTGATGACGCGGTGGAACAGCAGGCCGTCGTATTGTCCGGCTTTTGCCAACTTGATGAAATTGTCGCGGTGCTGAGGTGTATCGTTGTATAATTTGAATTTTATCTTTCCGAGTGTGGTGTCCATCACCACTAATGTTTCTTTTGTTTCCATTCTTTGTTGTTTATTTGTTGACTATCTTCATTGACTTGATCTTGATGTTCTTGACGGGACGGTCGTCTGCGTTTGTCTCGGTGAACTGGATCTTGTCGACCGCTTTCATGCCGCTTACGACTTCGCCGAAAATCGTGTATTTACCGTCCAGATGAGGTGTGCCTCCTTCCAGCATATAGGCTTGGCGCTGTTCGGGGGTGAAGGTGATGCCTTGTTCCTTTTCCATCTTGTCGAGTTCCATTTCCGTAAAGAACTTGCCGGTTACGATATAGAACTGGGTGGCCGACGAGGCGCGTTCGGGGTTCTCTTCGTCGCCCGTACGGGCGGCTGCGAACATGCCGCGTTTATGGAAGTATTTCGGGTAGACGATCTCTGCCGGAATAGTGTAGTCCGGATCTCCGTCACCTAAGTGTTGTTCCATTGGAGCATCTTTTGAATTGATGTCGCCAGCCTGTACCATAAACTGTTTGATGACACGGTGGAACAACAGTCCGTCATAGCAGTGCTCTTTTACATTTTTGATAAAATTGTCACGATGCTGGGGCGTGTCGTTAAAAAGTTTCACTTTAATCTTTCCCATATCGGTATCGATCAGTACCATCGTTTCAGCCTCTTGCGCTTGCAAATGGACGGATATCAGAGCCGAGAGGAGCACTAAATATATAGCAAACAGCTTTTTCATCTTCATCTTATTTTTGTATTATGGCAACAAAAATAGTGATATTTACTCGTTAAAGCAATCATTTGACACAACCTTTTCCATTGGTATCTGTTCAAGTGGGTAATTCATCTAAACAAAAAGCACATTTATGAAAACATTGTTGAAAAGCGCAGTTCTATTGCTTGGAATGGGATTGGTTGCTACCCATACCCAAGCTCAGAAAGTGGTGGTTGAGGATAAAGAACCGAATTCCGTCATGTTCGTCACGATCGATAAGGCGGGCAATGAGATTATCCGGATCATGAATGAGTCACAGAGTCCCCGTTTCCACGAACCGAAAGTACCCCGCTTCTTGCTGACAGACCGGAAAGGCAAGTTCGCACTTGGTATCGGAGGATATGTGAAGTTGGCAGCCGAATATGATTTTGGCGGTATTTCCGATAATATCGACTTTTATCCGGCATTGATTCCCGGCAGAGGACAATCGTCTGTACGGAACCAGTTCCAGATGGATGCCACCACGAGTACGATTTTCCTGAAGCTGGTCGGGCATACGGATCTCTTGGGGGATTTCGTGGTGTATACAGCCGGTAACTTCCGTGGCGGAAGCGGCAAAATATTCGAGTTGAGGAATGCTTATGTATCGGCACGTGGCTTTACGGCAGGTTATGATTACGGTTCGTTCATGGACTTGGGCAATGTACCTGCCACGATCGACTTTGCCGGTCCTAATGGGATGTCTATCTATCACGCAACGCAGATCCGTTACGAACATGCGCTTGCCAAAGGCTTGAAAGCCGGTATCGGGGTGGAAATGCCGGTTGTGGACGGGCTGACAAACGAGCATGTCAGTATTGCCAAGCAGCGGATGCCGAACTTTCCGGTCTATGTGCAGTACGGCTGGAACCCTAAAAGCCATTTCCGGGCAGCGGCTATCATTCGGAGCATGACTTACGATAATTTGACGGCCCGTAAAGCCGAGTCGGAGATCGGATGGGGTGTTCTGGCTTCTGCCACTTTTAACCTGACAAACCGTTTGCAGGTCTATGGACAAGGGGTGTATGGCAAAGGTATCGGACAGTTCCTGAACGACATGAGCATGTTGAATGTCGATATGGTTCCGAACCCAGGAAAAGAAGGGAAGATGCAGGTACTCCCGATGATGGGATGGTTTGCTGGGATGCAGTATAATTTCTCTCCGAAAGTGTTTATCACCAGTACATACGGACAGTCACGCTTGTATAGTCATGATGGTTATCCTGCTGCTTCCGATCAATATCGGTACGGACAATACCTGAACGCCACGCTTTTCTGGAACATCACGTCCGACCTGCAGGCCGGAGCCGAATATCTGCGCGGTTGGCGTACGGATTTCAACGGTGACACACGTCATGCGAACCGGGTGAATCTGGCGGTGCAATATAGTTTCTAAGAAAAACAGAACCGGTTGTTTCGGTTTTTTGTTTTTTCGCCATCATCTGCGAATTGCCTTCACTGCAACACACAATGATATGATTGTGTGTGCTTTAAGGGGTGAATGCAGACGGCGAAAGTGCCTTCACCGCTTATGTTTGCCTTCATCGGAGATCAAGTCGGCCCCGGAAGATTCTATTTTAAGTGACGATGGGTAGGTTTCTGTTGTCAAACAGCCTGGTCATAGACCTTTTGCCCTTAGTCGAATACGTTTTCGCCCTTGGTCAAAAGCCCTTTCGACACTGGTCAAAAACCTTTTCGACTAA
>DXRF01000032.1:0-1507 GCA_019411205.1 Parabacteroides sp.
ATCGACGAACTGTACAAAGTAGGCGGTGCTTCAAAATCAGCCTGGGATGCCCAAAAAACACAGTTAGACATAAACCGTGCGACCTATAAGAATTTGCAGGAAAACACACAGTTGTTGAGTCCGATCACCGGTATCGTCACCGCCCGCAATTATGATAGCGGTGATATGTATAGCGGAGGTTCTCCGATCTTCACCGTAGAACAGATCCGTCCGGTCAAACTACTGATCAACGTATCCGAAAGCCTTTTCACAAAAGTAAAAAAAGGAAAAGAGGTCGACATTCGGTTAGATGTATACGGAGACGAAATCTTCAAAGGGAAAATCAGCCTGGTTTATCCGACCATTGATCCGAATACACGCACATTCCCCGTCGAAATCAAAATCGATAATAGTGACGAACGTGTCCGCCCGGGGATGTTTGCCCGCGTGACGATCGGTTTCGGAACACAAAACCATGTGGTAGCTCCGGATCTCGCCATCGTAAAACAGTCTGGTGCAGGAGACCGCTATATATATGTATACAAAGACGGTAAAGTTCACTATGAAAAAGTGGAATTAGGACGCCGTATGGGAAACAAATATGAAGTCATTTCGGGTGTAAACAATGGCGACCAGGTAGTAATATCCGGTCAAAGCCGCCTGAACAACGGAATGGAAGTAGAAATCGAAAAGTAAGAAACAAATACTATGAGCTTATATGCAACAGCAGTAAAAAAACCGGTTACGACAGCCCTTGTCTTTGTGGCGATCGTGATCTTCGGTCTTTTTTCATTAACCAGATTATCAGTGGACTTGCTGCCGGAGATCGAGACAAACACGATCATGGTCATGACCTCCTATGCCGGCGCCAGTGCTGCGGATATTGAAATGAACGTTTCCAAACCGTTGGAGAACGTGCTGAACAGTGTCAGCGACCTAAAACACATCACGTCACAGTCACGTGAAAACATCTCGATCATCACACTCGAATTCGACTATGGTACGGACATCGATGTGGCAACAAACGACGTGCGCGACAAACTGGACGTTGCAGAGCCGATGCTACCAGATGATGTGGACAATCCCATTATCTTCAAATTCGGAACGAACGATATTCCGATTATCATCCTATCGGTTACGGCAGAAGAGAGTACGAACGCCCTGTACAAGATTCTGGATGACAAGGTATCGAACCCTCTTGCCCGTATCAGCGGTGTAGGAGCGGTTTCTATTTCCGGCACGCCGACACGTGAAATACAAGTCTATTGCGATCCGTACAAACTGGAAGCATACGGAGTTTCGATCGAAGGAATATCTGCTATTATCGCACAGGAAAACCGGAACACTCCGGGCGGTAGCGTGGATATCGGTTCCAATGCCTATGCACTCCGCGTACAAGGTGAATTTACAGATGCACATCAGATGGACGATCTTGTGATCGGTCATAAAGACAACAAGACTATCTACCTGCGTGATGTTGCCCGCATTGAAGACAGCATCGAAGAGCGTGCCCAAGAGACTTACAATA
>DXRF01000032.1:1517-17381 GCA_019411205.1 Parabacteroides sp.
AAAGAAAGGCGGCATGATCGTTATCCAAAAGCAATCGGGAGCCAACTCGGTGAATATCGCCAAGAAGGTTCACCAGAAGCTGCCGGAAATCCAGGAAAGTCTTCCTTCTGATGTCAAATTAGGGGTAATCATGGATACCTCTACCAACATTTTGAATACGATCGACAGTCTGAAAGAAACCATTTTCATCACCTTCGTTATCGTTATGTTAGTGGTGTTCGTGTTTCTCGGACGATGGAGGGCGACGTTTATCATTATCCTGACTATTCCGATCTCGTTGATAGCCTCGTTCGCCTACCTGCTGGCATCCGGCAACACACTGAATATCATCTCCCTTAGTTCACTCTCTATTGCTATCGGTATGGTTGTGGATGATGCGATCGTGGTGCTGGAAAACATTACAACCCATATCGAAAGAGGCAGTGCACCGAAACAAGCGGCCGTACATGCAACAAACGAAGTGGCCATCTCCGTCATCGCCTCAACCCTGACCATGTTGGCTGTGTTCCTGCCCCTGACAATGGTGACAGGTATGGCAGGTATTCTGTTCAAACAGTTAGGTTGGATCGTCAGTATCATCATGATCGTTTCGACAGTCGGTGCTTTGACACTGACTCCGATGTTGAGCTCGCAACTACTCAGGCAGAATCCTAAAAAAGGCCGCTTGTACACTTTGTTCTTTACACCGATCGAAAAGGCATTGGATGCACTGGACCGTGGCTATTCCAGTTTCCTGTACTGGGCTGTACGCCACCGGAAAACGGTCATATCCGGTGCGACTTTGATCTTTGCGGGAAGTATGCTATTGGTTCCGACTATCAAGACGGAATTCTTCCCGACTCAGGATAATGCACAGATCAGTGTTCACATCGAGTTACCGGTCGGGACCCGCCAAGATATCACCCGTAAACTGGCACTTGAAATCGACGAGCTGTTCCGACAGAAATATCCGGAAATAAAAACCAGCAACTTCACCGAGGGGCAAGCCGATTCCGATAATACCTGGGCTCAATTGAGCAATAACGGAACACATATTATCGACTATTACATCAATATGCTGAGTGTCGGCGATCGTGAACGCGGTATGGTTGAAATCTGTGAAGAGATGCGTAAGGATTTGGCAAAATATCCGGAGATCAAGACCTTTAAAGTCATCGAAGGTGGACAGGAAGAAGGTATGGGTGGGCAGAACGCTGTCGACATCGAGATTTATGGTTTCGATTTTGGCCGGACCGATGCCGTAGCCGCCGAACTGGCCGAAAGGATGCGTAAGGTAAAAGGTTGTTCACAGGTCAACATCAGCCGTGAAGACTACATACCCGAATATCAAGTTGATTTCGACCGGGAAAAACTGGCGATCAACGGATTGAATATCACAACGGCTGCTATGGCTTTGCGTAACCGCATCAACGGTTCTACCGCTTCCAAATATCGTGAAGACGGTGACGAGTATGATATAAAAGTACGCTACGCCCCTGAATTCCGCCAGTCAGTTGAAGATATCGAGAATATTCTGGTTTATAACAGTACCGGTCAGGGAATCCGTATCCGCGACCTGGGTAAAGTAGTAGAACGAATGACACCTCCGACCATTGAACGCAAAGACCGCGAACGTGTCATTACCGTATCGGCAGTAGTCGGAAAAGGTGCAGCCATGAGCGATATCGTAACAGCTGCCCGGAATCAACTGAAGGAAATGGATATACCTTCGGATGTCAGCTGGCAGTTAGGAGGAACATACGAAGACCAGATGGACACCTTCTTCGACCTGACAATTCTGATGGTCCTGATCATCATTTTGGTATTTATCGTAATGGCCGCACAGTTTGAATCGCTGACAGACCCGTTCGTCATCATGTTCTCCATTCCTTTCGCCTTCACCGGTATAATCTTGGGACTGGCAATCACACAAACCCCATTGGGCGTTATGGCATTGATCGGCCTGATTATGCTGATGGGCATCGTTGTTAAGAACGGTATCGTGCTGATCGACTACACGATCCTCTGCCGGGAAAGAGGAATGGGAATCCTGACCGCAGTAGTGACTGCCGGAAAATCCCGTCTCCGTCCGGTATTGATGACCACCCTGACTACCGTATTAGGTATGATCCCGATGGCTGTCGGGACAGGCGAAGGTTCGGAAATGTGGCGTTCGATGGGTATGACGGTTGCATGGGGACTTTCGGTGTCAACATTGATCACCCTGGTAATCGTGCCGGTCGTATACAGCGTATTTGCCGGAAACGGAGTTCGACGCAGACATCGCAAGATGGCAAGAAATGGAATTTCTTCTAAAAAAGAATAAATAATAATTAGGAATAAGTTAATATGAAAGCTATATTTGTATCATTTAATCAAGCATATTACGAAATGATCCTGAATGTGATGGACCGGAACAACATCCGGGGTTTCACATACTGGGACGAAGTACAGGGACGTGGAAGTAAGACCGGCGAACCACATTATGGGAGTCACGCTTGGCCGACACTGAACTCGGCAATCCTGGCAATGGTCGATGACGAAAAAGTCGACCATTTCCTGGAGATACTTCATCAGATGGATCAGAAGACGGAAGCACAAGGGTTGCGTGCTTTCGTCTGGAACATCGAAAAAACAATTTAATAGCATAATGAACGATCTTTTTAACATTCTCATTTTCAGCAAAGATTACAATCAGGGAGCTATCATCCAGGACCATATAAAAGCTGCCGGATACAACTCACAAGTATTCGACCAGGAAGAGGCGGCATATGAGGGGTTCCTTTCCGGAAATTTCACACTCTGTATTATCGACCACAATATGGACATGAAAGAAACACGGACATTGGCAGCCATGCTAAAAAGTTCGGAGAATATCATCCCTGTCGTTTTCCTGTGTGAGCATCCAACGAGAGAAGAAATAGCATTGCTGTTTTCGTTTCATGCAGACGATGTGATACGCAAACCTCTTGACACAGATATCTTACAAGCCCGGATTAAAGCAGTACAAAGCCGTTATCGGCCCCAACGCAAGAAAGAGGTCAGGACTTATCTTTTCGGAAAATTCAAATTCGACTTGCAAAAACAGCTCTTGTCCATAGAAGACAAAACAACCAAACTGACAACCAAAGAAGCTGATTTGCTTACGTTGCTGTGCCAACACGCAAACAATATGGTAGACAGGATGCATGCCCTGCAGATCATATGGAGAAGCGATAACTATTTCAGTGCCAGAAGCATGTATGTTTATATCACCAAATTACGCAAACTATTGCAAGATGATCCTACCATCAGGATTATAAACGTTCACGGAAAAGGTTATAAATTATCAACACACGAAAATGACAATTGAACATTTCTCCTTATTTCTAATTATAATGGCAGCTATCGCCGCCATCGTCTTCATAGCCCTTTATTTCGTTGAAGCCGGTTATGGAATGCTGTTCGATAAAAAATGGGGACTTCCGATACCGAACAAGATTGCTTGGATTTGCATGGAAGCGCCGGTTTTTATCGTCATGTTTTTGTTATGGAACGGATCGGAACGACAGTTCGAGACAGTACCGCTCCTGATATTCTTATTCTTCGAACTGCATTATTTCCAGCGGTCTTTTATTTTTCCTCTGTTGATAAAAGGCAAAAGTAAAATGCCGGTAGGCATCATGCTTATGGGAATCACCTTTAACCTCCTGAATGGCTATATGCAGGGAGAATGGATTTTCCACCTAGCACCGCAGGACATGTATACGAAAAGCTGGCTGTACAGCCCTCAATTTATAGTCGGGACAATCTTGTTCTTCACCGGCATGGCAATCAATATCCAGTCAGACCATATTGTCCGCCACCTCAGAAAGCCTGGCGATACGAACCACTATCTGCCTAAAAAAGGCCTGTTCAAATATGTGACATCAGCCAACTACTTCGGGGAAATCGTGGAATGGTGTGGATTTGCAATCCTGACTTGGAGCGCTAGCGGGGCCGTCTTCGCTTGGTGGACATTTGCCAACCTTGTACCTCGTGCAAACACCATCTACCACAAATACAAAGCGATGTTTGGCAACGAACTGGGAAACCGGAAACGGGTTATTCCCTTTATATATTGAATGACTAACTTATAATAGATATGGAAAAAGAATCTATACTGTTCACTCCCGGTAAAATCGGGCCGTTGACCTTGAGAAACCGGACGATACGGGCGGCTGCATTTGAAAGCATGTGCCCGGGAAACGCACCTTCCGACATGTTGTACGACTACCACAAATCGGTTGCCGCCGGCGGGATCGGTATGACAACTTTGGCCTATGCGGCTGTTACGCAAAGCGGACTTTCTTTCGAACGTCAGCTCTGGATGCGCCCGGATATCATTCCCGGAGTAAAACGCATCACCGACGCCATCCACAAAGAAGGGGCAGCAGCCTCTGTACAACTCGGACATTGCGGAAACATGTCTCACAAAAATATCTGTGGATGCATGCCAATCTCTGCATCCGGCGGTTTCAATATCTATTCCCCCACTTTCGTACGAGGAATGAAACCTTCCGAAATCGTGGCGATGGCAAAAGCATTCGGACAAGCGGTCCATCTGGCACGCGAAGCAGGAATGGATGCAGTGGAAATACATGCCGGTCACGGCTATCTGATCAGCCAGTTTCTTTCTCCCTATACCAATCATCGGAAAGACGAATATGGCGGTAGCTTGCAAAACCGGATGCGCTTTATGAAAATGTGCATGGACGAAGTGATGAAAGCAGCCGGACAGGATATGGCAGTGTTGGTAAAGATGAATATGCGCGATGGATTCAAAGGAGGAATGGAGCTTGATGAAACACTCGAAGTGGCCCGTACCCTGCAGGACGAATGCGGAGCACACGCTTTGATCCTTAGCGGCGGCTTCGTCAGCCGTGCCCCGATGTACGTGATGCGAGGTTCCATGCCGATTCATACGATGACACATTATATGCCTTTTGGCTGGTTACCGCTCGGAGTCAAAATGGCAGGACGGTTCATGATCCCGTCCGAGCCGTTCAAAGAGGCTTACTTCCTGGAAGATGCCTTGAAGTTCAGAGCGGCTTTGAAAATGCCGCTTGTCTATGTAGGCGGTCTGATCTCACGCGAGAAGATAGACGAGGTCTTGAATGACGGTTTCGAATTCGTGAGTATGGCACGTGCCTTACTGAACGACCCGTCATTCGTAAACAAGATGAAGGAAAACGAACATGCCCGTTGCGACTGCGGACATAGCAACTATTGTATCGCCCGCATGTATTCCATTGAAATGGCATGCCACAAACATATTCAGAATTTACCCAAAAGTATTGTCAAGGAAATAGAAAAGTTAGAATATAAGTAATGGAAAAAGGATTAGCCATCATAACCGGTGCCGACGGAGGCATGGGACAAGTGATCACGGCAGCCCTCGCTAAGGCGGGCTATCCGGTGATTATGGCATGCCTCGATCCGGAAAAAGCCACCCCCGTATGCACCCGGATCCAGCAAGAAACCGGTAATACTCTGATCGAAGTGCGGGGAATCGACCTATCTTCCCTCTCGTCCGTAAACAACTTTACCGGTCAGTTATTAAAAGAAGGACATCCCATCAGCCGCCTGATGAACAATGCCGGAATCCTGACGACTCCGATACGCAGGACCGAAGACGGGCTGGAAACAATCGTAAGTGTCAATTATATGGCTCCTTACATGCTCACCCGCCAGTTATTGCCCTTGATGCAACCGGATTGCCGTATTGTAAATACGGTATCCTGCACGTATGCTATCGGCCGGATCGAAACGGATTTCTTTGAAAAAGGAAGAAACGGACACTTTTTCCGCATCCCGGTATACAGTAATACCAAACTGGCGCTGCTATTATTCACCCAAGAACTTGCTGAACGGCTCCAAGACAAAGATATCACCGTAAATGCATCGGACCCGGGAATCGTCAGTACGAACATGATCACGATGCAGGCCTGGTTCGATCCGCTTACCGACATCCTGTTCCGACCTTTTATCAAAACACCGGCCCAAGGTGCGGCAACTGCCATTCACCTGGCTCTTTCAGATGAAGCGAAAGATAAAAACGGTTGCTGCTACGCCAATTGCAAAAAAAGGAATGTGTCAGAACGCATCCGGCATCATGCACAGCAAAAACAACTTTGGGACGATACGGAAACTTGGCTCCGTCAAAAGGGAATCCAACTCTGAACCTGCAGGCACATTTAGTTTCATCGGTATGAAACACTTGTTTCATACCGATGAAATATAAATTTCATGCCTATGAAACTTATATTTCATGCGGACAAGATTTTGCAAATATAAATATAAATCGTATCTTTGCACCGCTTTTAACCCCCGTACGTGTGATGGGAAATTAGAAAGCATAAACATCTAATTTTGAGTAACACAAAAAATTAAAACAAAATGAAGACATTTCAATTAGAAGGAAAGTCAAGAGAAGTAGCCGCTACTTCTGCAGACCAGAAGAGAGCATTGAAGGCTATGCGTAAAAACAACGAAATTCCTGCTGTACTGTACGGCGGCGAAAAAGTATCTCATTTCACTATCACAAAAGACAGTGTCCGTAACTTGGTTTACAGCCCTGAAATCTTTGTAGTAGAATTAGCTATCGACGGCAAGAAGACAATGGCTATCGTTAAAGATATCCAATTCCAGCCTGTAACCGACGCTATCCTGCACATGGACTTTTTGGAAGTATCTGAAAACAAACCGGTAGTAATGGAAGTTCCGGTTGTTCTGGAAGGTCACGCTGAAGGTGTTAAAGCCGGTGGTAAACTGAATTTGCAGATGAGAAAGCTGAAAGTAAAAGCCCTTTACACAGCAATTCCTGAGAAATTACACATCAATGTCGATCACCTGGGATTAGGCAAGACTATGCAGGTTGGCGCATTGCACTTCGAAGGTCTTGAACTGATGAACGCTAAGAACGCTGTTGTTTGCGCCGTTCAGTTGACTCGTGCCGCTCGTGGTGCTCAGGCTAAGGCATAATAAAATTATTATTCCTAAATAATGTAAGGGGAGAATATTCAGCAGAGTATTCTTCCCTTTGTTATTACTAAAAACAACATAACAATGAAATATCTGATAACAGGACTTGGAAATATCGGCTCCGAATATTTAGGGACTCGTCATAACATCGGATTCCGTGTTGTAAATGCACTGGCAGAAGATGCCGGTGTCTCTTTCACGGAAGAACGTTATGGTGCAATCGCACGGATGCGTGTCAAGAACTGTGAGCTGATCGTACTGAAACCTAACACGTTCATGAACCTGAGCGGTAATGCCGTCCGCTACTGGTTGCAGAAAGAAAACATTCCGGTAGAGAATCTGTTAGTCATAGTGGACGATCTGGCACTTCCGTTCGGGACACTCCGCCTGAAACCGAAAGGCAGCGATGCCGGACACAACGGATTGAAAAACATCCAACAGCTGTTAGGCACACAAGAATACAGCCGCCTTCGTTTCGGTATCGGCAGCGATTTCCCGCGTGGAGGACAAATCAACTATGTGCTTGGCAAGTTTCCGCCGGAAGAACTCCAGGAGATGCCGGATAAGATAAAACGGGCGGTAGAAATCATCAAAAGTTTCTGCCTGGCCGGCGTACAGAATACAATGAACCAATACAATAATAAATAAATGAACAATTGACAACAGACAATGGACAATTAAATGGTTTTGCCACTAAAAAAGGTCCATGTCTCATTGTCAATAGTTCCTTGTCTACAGTTTATGAATGAAGTCCGTATAGACAAATGGATGTGGGCCACCCGCATATTCAAGACACGTACCATAGCAGCCGAGGCTTGCAAGAAAAACAGGGTGATGATAAACGGAGTCAACGTAAAACCTTCCCGCATGATCAAAGTCGGAGAAGTGATTCAGGTACGAAAGCCACCTATCACCTTTTCCTTCAAGGTACTCGATTTAACAGAACGCCGTATGGGAGCCAAACTGGTGCCTGATTATCTGGAAAACGTCACAACTCCCGACCAATACGAAATATTGGAAATGAACCGCATATCCGGATTCGTAGACCGTGCACGCGGCTTAGGCCGTCCGACCAAGAAAGACCGTCGCGAACTGGAGCAGTTTACCGATCTGGGGATGATGAACGATGGATTTGATTTCGAGTTTGACTTCGAGGATCCGGAAGACGAAGAGTAAACTCGTTTTTTTTCACAGCAAGGGCTGTAGCTCCTTTTCAAATATCTGCCTGCTGATTATACGATAATGCGGCGAATAGGACTCTTCGAAAACCTTGCTGTGATGTCCCACATATTCTCCCCTATCCAAACGGTCTTCTATTTCTTTGCGATCGGCATCGTAACCAGGCAGGGAAAGTCCCATCGAACGGATAATAGACTCAATCCGCAGCCATTCTCTTTGCCACTCGGCAACTGTAATAGGACGGACACCGTTCACGCTCCGGACAAACGCATTAAAGAATATATCATAAGGAACACGGCCGTTTTTGATAACCGAGAGGTTTACCCTAAGAAAGTTTCCTTCCCAGCCGGTCGGCTCGCAATCTCTCCTGTACACTCCGTATAGGAGACCAGTTCACGCCGCAAGTAATCACCGGCAGCCGTCGTATCGCTGATGATATGCCCGGGACCGAATTTATCCTGAAAGAAATTTTTGTATAAGTCTTTCAATGTTGATTTCGGATAGGTTTGCATCTGCCGACAAACGGCATCACGCACCGCTTTTTCGAAATCCTTCTTTTCTGTTGCCGAAAGACAAAGACAGAAAAGAAGGAACAAGGTCAGAAATCTGTATTTCCACATCATTTATTTAATTACTTCTTTCAGTTTTTTGTGCAAATCCTCGCCAGTTATGTTTTTAGCGACAATCACTCCATCAGGATCCAGCAGGAGATTGGCCGGAATGCCACGAACCCCGTAAAGAGCCGGAATTTCCGAATCCCAATATTTCAAATCGGAAAGATGTGTCCAAGCCAGATTATCGTCGGCAATCGCTTTCATCCACTTGCTTTTATCCTTATCCAGGGAAATCCCCACAATCGTAAAGTTTTTATCTTTATATTCATTAAACGCCTTTACCACATTCGGATTCTCGCGACGACAAGGAGGACACCAGGATGCCCAGAAATCCAACAGTACATATTTACCTCTGAAATCAGAAAGCGAAACAGAGACTCCCGCCGTATCTGGCAATGAAAATTCAGGAGCCACCTTCCCTATCTGCACATTTTCCAACTGCTTGATAATACCATCCAAATCTTTTACATACGGACAACCGGCCAGTTCGGGAGAAATCTTGGCACGAGTTGCCTTCAGCTCATCCAGCGGCAACTGGTAAGTGAAGTAACGATACAGATAAAAAGCGGCGGCAGGCGAAGCCGGATACTTGGTGATCAGACTGTCTATGTCATACCCTTCTTCAAAAACCTTCTCGGCATTCTCCTGAAAGATTGTATTGACAGGAGAATTACGGACCGTAATCGTTTCACCGTCATTACTTATCCTCACATCCATATTCGTATTTTCGACAAAGAGCTGAACCGGATAATTCATATCTTCCGTTGCCAGACCAAACAATAAAGGCTGATCCACTTCTCCCTTAAAAGTAAATTTTCCCTCTTTTAATTCTGCCGTATCGACATCAAAAAACATCTTATTCCGGAAGGACTTGAGATAAACTTTCCCTTCCGCCCTGCCGGTCACTTCTCCATTTATCACATAACCTTTCGGTGCTTCCTGGCAACTCGCCAACATCAAGGCCACCAAGACTGTTACTGCTAATCGTTTCATTTCTATTTGTTTTGTTTATTATTTAATCTCAGGGTGATGATATCGCCCTTTTTTCAGCGTTCCCTTTCCATATTCGATCGCACGAACCGGACAGCGGTGAATACAAGCGACACACTGCACACAAGTATCCGTCCAAACAGGCTTCCCTGCCTGCATGCTGATCGTTCCGGTCGGACAAATCCGTTCACACAACCCACAGGAAATGCAAGCATCCGTCACCCTGAAGGAATTACTTCCAATGGCCAGATGTGCAAAAAGAGGATAAATCCAGTAACTTTTCAGACCGGGCATGCTTCCTGTTCGATACAAAACAGCCTGCTGATCTTCCCGGATCGCTTCAATAATCTCAGCGACGCGTGCCGGGGCATCCTGCAGTTTCCGTTCCTCCACATCTTTGTCGTCTACATCGAAACCGGGCAGCAAGATATAATTGTTCGGCATAATAACAGAGTATGCAGCCGTAAGTGATACCGCTCTTTTTCCTAACGCTTTCCCGATCAGCCGATCCGTATATCCACATTCATCTCCGCAGGTAGAAACAGAATAGACCGGTTGCCCGGCATATCCGTTCAAAGTCAGACGGGAGATAAAGCGTGTAACAGGCACCGCCGGTCCCCACGAATGCACAGGATAGACGAACAATATCTTTTCATCCGGACGAACCGGATAAACCAAGCCTACCTCTTTCTTTTGCAGTTCATCCGCAATTGAAATCAACGGTTCTCCCAACGCCTCACTCAGAGTCTTTGCCACCCAAAGAGAGTTTCCTGTTCCGGTAAAATAAAATATCATATTCCTAATTTTGTTTCAAACACAAAAGTAAGTATAATTCAAGAATACATCTCACATCAACCTTATTAAGAAACCTAAATGACTACGTTATGAAGATTACAATGGAACCTTACACACGTTATGATTCCTGTCTGAAGCCTACTTTTACTTTTGTGGAGATTTGGAGCGGACATTTTTTATATTTTAATTTGCATTACCATAAACACACACAAGATGAAAAGAGCTTTACTTATTTGGGCTTCGATGGTTTGCATGGCCGTTCATTCGGCTCCGGCACAGGATGCAGCAGTAAACAAAATCATCGAAATCGGTCAAACAGACAATCAGGTGATGGATCATTTAGATGTACTCACCAACCGCATCGGCGGCCGCGTGATCGGCTCGAACGCTTATGACAATGCAGTTGAATGGGTCGCTTCGAAATTCAAGGAATGGGGTTTGGAAGTTGAACTGCAGGAAGCCGGTACACTGCCGGTCGGCTTCAACCGCGGGCCGTGGTTCGGCAAGCTATTAGGAGAAAACGGGATGGAACTGCATTTCGTCACCCCCTCCTACACTGCAGGGACAAAAGGTGTTCAACGCGGACACGTCTTACAAGAACCGCTTACCCAAAGCGAATTCGACCGCATAAAAGGACAACTGAAAGGGGCGTGGGTACTGATTAACGGAAAGAATGTTGGTTGGCCGGTCGACCGTTCCGCCAAAGGCGACTCCATCCGTGCTGCCATCATTGCCGAAAACAACGAAACGGTCCGAAAGAACCGCCAGATCATGGAAGATAACTGGCGCAACAATACCAATACCCCGCTACTGTCATTGAAAGAGGATGTCCCGGCCTTGTTCTACAAACAGATGTGCGAAGCCGGTGTATTAGGCTTTATCCAATCAGCTTCCGTTCCTTTGCGTGCACTCTATGACAAGGCTGTCATGCACGATCCGACTTTCACCTTCGATAACCTACCGGAGGTTTGCGACATCAAGTTGGACGAACACCAATACGCTACCATCAAGCAGATGGTAAAGGAACGCCGTACTTTTTTCCTCGAATTCGATATCCGCAACCATTTCCGTATGGGGCCGGTAAAATACTATAATGTGATCGGTAAGATCAAAGGCTCCAAATACCCGGATGAGTATGTGATGGCAAGCGGCCATCTGGATGCGTTCGACGTGGCGACAGGTGGTGTGGACTGCGGTTCCGGCGTCACTCCGGTGATGGAAGCGGCCCGTATGATCATGAAATCCGGAGCGAAGCCCAAACGGACGATGCTGTTCTGTGCTTTCGCTGGCGAAGAATTCGGATTGTTAGGTTCTACAGCCTGGGTTAAAGCCAATAAGGATAAATTAGACAAAATCTCCAACCTGTTCAATCGTGACGGAGGCCCGACACCTCCCGTCGGACTCAATGTTCCGAAAGCGATGTACCAGGATTTCGTAAAAATATGCGAACCGATCAAGAAGATCCGCCCCGACTACCCGTTCGAAGTAAAAGAAGCCGGCCCGTTCACCCAACCATCCAAACCTGCCGGTACGGATGCTTCGGTCTTTGCAGTCGAAGCAGTCCCAGCCATCGCCTTCAACGAAAAGGACATCAAAGGATACAACTTCAACTACGGCGAAATCTGGCATACCGAACGCGACACTTACAGCAAAAGCATCCCGGAGTATCAGGAACACGCCGCCACAGTAATGGCAATCGTGACGCTGGGAGTGGCCAACTTGGAGCATCTGCTGTCAAGAGAAGGCTTGTATAAGTAAAACTTCAGAAAGAGATGACAAACCCATAGCTTTACGGAGGCTAACCCTATGTGTTAGCCTCCGTAAAGCTATGGGTTTGCGATATTTTTACTACCTTTGCCCATTCAAAAGCAAATTAATAGGTATATAAGATATGATAACGGTTAACAATCTGGACGTACAGTTCGGAAAACGTATCCTGTTCCAGGATGTCAATATGAAATTTACACCGGGCAACTGCTACGGTATCATCGGAGCTAACGGCGCCGGTAAATCAACATTCCTCCGTGTTATCAGCAAACAGCTGGACCCTACACGCGGAACAGTGTCTTTAGGTCCGGGTGAACGTCTTTCTGTATTGAGCCAGGATCACTTCGCATTCGACGAATATACCGTAATGGACACGGTGTTGATGGGGCACACCACCCTTTGGGAGGTGATGAGCGAGAAAAACGCCCTGTATGCAAAGCCTGATTTCAACGATGCCGACGGTATCCGCGTATCGGAACTGGAAGAGAAATTTGCCGAGATGGAAGGCTGGAATGCAGAAAGTGATGCCGCTGCCCTGTTGAGCGGCTTGGGTATCGCGGAAGAATTCCACTACACACTGATGAAAGACATGAGCGGTAAGCAGAAAGTACGTGTCCTGCTGGCACGCGCCCTCTTCGGACAACCCGATAACCTGTTGCTGGACGAGCCGACCAACGACCTCGACCTTGAAACCGTTATGTGGCTTGAAAACTATCTGGCAAACTTCGAACACACCGTGTTGGTTGTCAGCCACGACCGTCACTTCCTCGACTCTGTCTGTACCCATACGGTAGATATCGATTTCGGCAAACTGCAAATGTTCGCCGGCAACTACAGCTTCTGGTACGAATCCAGCCAGTTAGCACTTCGCCAGCAGCAGAACCAGAATAAGAAAGCGGAAGAGAAGAAGAAAGAATTGGAAGAGTTCATCCGTCGTTTCAGTGCCAACGTAGCGAAGTCCAAACAGACGACCAGCCGCAAGAAAATGTTGGAGAAACTGAACATCGAAGAGATCAAGCCGTCTTCACGACGCTATCCGGGTATCTTGTTCACTCCGAACCGCGAGCCGGGCAACCAGATATTGGAAGTAAAGGGACTGACAAAGTCCATCGAGGGAAAAGTCCTGTTCCAGGATCTGAACTTCAACGTGGAGAAAGACGACAAGATCGTATTCATCAGTCACGACCCACGTGCGATGACCGCTCTTTTCCAGATCATCAATGGAGAAGAAAAGGCCGACGCCGGAACGTATCAGTGGGGACAAACCATCACAACGACCTATCTGCCACTCGACAACTCCAAGTATTTCAACTCGGATTACAACCTGATCGACTGGCTGAGCCAATTCTCGCCCGACACCAACGAAGTCTTCCTGAAAGGCTTCCTCGGACGTATGCTGTTTTCCGGCGAAGAACTGTTGAAGAAAGTGAGCGTACTTTCCGGAGGTGAAAAGATGCGTTGTATGATCTCCCGTATGATGTTGACGGATGCCAACTGTATCATCCTCGACACGCCGACCAACCATCTGGATTTGGAATCCATCCAAGCATTCAACAACACGTTGCAGTCATTCAAAGGAAACATCCTGTTCTCCAGCCATGACCACGAGTTCATCCAGACGGTTGCCAACCGCATCATCGAGCTGACTCCGAACGGCGTTATCGACCGTATGATGGAATACGACGATTATATTACCGATCCGACGATTGCCGAGCTGAGAGAAAAGCTTTATAAATAAACAAGCATTGATCACTTCTCGAAAGAAGAATCTGGTACGCTGATGGCGCGGATAAGACGAATAACCGCACCATCAGCGTACTTGGCTCTTTCTCCAATATCTTCCCCCTGTATATGAAGAAAAGAATCCTCTTCCTCCTCACCCTCTATTTCATGTGGTTACCGCTACTGGCAATCCAGAAACCTGTGTTTTTGCTGTATCACCATGCCTTAGCGAGTGGATGCTCGCTAATCGATTACCTTAAGGTAATTACACATGGATTGCTGTTGGACTGTACGATAGCCGGCTATCTGACAGCGCTACCTTTGCTGATGACGCTGGTTTCGGTATGGTTACCGGGAGCTTTTTACAGGAAACTGCTGAAAGGATATTTCGGGATCATGGCGGTGTTGATCGCAGCGATCTTCTCCGTAGATGTGGCTTTATACGGCTACTGGGGATTCAGGCTGGATGCGACGCTTTTCTTCTATCTTCAATCACCCGGTGATGCAATGGCAAGCGTACCGCTGGGACAGTTCTTTGCCCAGTTACTGATGTTTGCCGTATATGCTTTCGGGATATATTGGGCGTTGAAGAACTTTATCGTTCCACTCTTCCCTGAAACACAAGTGCGGAAACGGCTGAGCGGCAGTCTGATCATGCTATTGTCGGGAGGAATACTTTTTATTCCGATACGGGGAGGCGTAACGACTTCGACAGCAAACGTGGGGATGGTGTATTTCAGTCAGAACCAATTCCTCAACCATTCAGCGATCAATCCTTGTTTCAGCCTGATCGCTTCGCTTAGCAAGCAACAGGATTTTGCGGCACAGTTCAATTTTTTCCCGGAAGAGGAAAGGAAGGAGGTAATGGACACCTTGTCTCCGCACTCGAAGCGGGGACGCAAAGAGACGAATCCCGCAGATGCAGATTTACAACAAAAGCCTCTGCAATCCCTTCTCAATACCTCGCGGCCGAACATACTGATTATCCTGACGGAAAGTTTCTCGGCAAACGCGATCGGAGCGGTCGGCGGAGATTCCGTCATCACGCCTAACCTGAACCGGTTGAGCCGGGAAGGAGTACTTTTCACAAACATGTATGCCAATTCGTTCCGGACAGACAGAGGAATCGTATCGGTGTTGAATGGGTATCTGGCACAACCGACCACTTCCATCATGAAGTACCCGGCAAAAAGCCAAACACTCCCCTCTATCGCCAAGAGCCTGACAAACGAAGGATATGTTGCCGACATGCTGTATGGCGGAGACATCAACTTCACCAATATGCAAAGTTATTTCTTCGGTTCCGGTTACAGCCGGATCACGGCAGACCGTGATTTTCCGCTCACCAGTCGCTTGAGTAAATGGGGGGCGAACGACGATATTACGTTCCGCCACCTGTACGAAGACATCAAAAACCGGGACAACCTAGCTCCCTGGCTCAGCACTTTCCTGACGTTAAGCAGCCATGAGCCGTTTGAAGTTCCCTACCACCGGTTGGACGAAATGGGGCTGTATCCGAACTCGGTTGCTTTCACGGACAGTTGTATCGGCAACTTCATAGACAAATTGAAAGAATTGCCTGTATGGAAGAATACGCTGGTTATTTTCGTTTCCGACCACGGATATCCTTATCCGAAAGATGTGGTCAACTATGAACCTCGCCGCTACCATATTCCGATGCTCTGGATCGGCGGTGCGGTGAAAGAACCTGTCGTGATTGACAAATTAGCCAATCAGACGGATCTTGCCGCTACCTTGTTGAACCAGTTAGGGATTGATCACGACGCATTCACTTTCAGCCGGAACATCCTAAGCC
>DXRF01000320.1 GCA_019411205.1 Parabacteroides sp.
GTGAATAGCCTAATTGAATGTTACGAATCTTCAAGAAGGCTTTGTTTTCCAAGTAGAAATCACTCATTTGAGTGTTGATCTGATTCTGGGATTGCAACAAGCGGGGGTAGATGGCGTCTGTACGGCCTTCAACCCATCTTCCTTCTGCAACATCTTTGTTCAATTGGTAGCCGAAACGTACGGTTGAAGTGTTTGCCAATGCATTTTGCCAGTAAACTTTCACTCCTGCTTGTCCTTGGAACAGAACAGAAAAGTCGAATCCTTTGTAGGCAGCATTCAAGTTCAAACCGAATTGGAATTTAGGATTCGGGCCGTCGCTGACGATTTCGCGGTCATCCATATCGATAATACCGTCTCCGTTGATGTCTTTGTACAGTAAATCTCCTTTTTGAGGTGTACCGAATGCAGCAAACGGATTCACCTTTTTACCTGTCTTCTCGTCAATCGGTGCGTTGTCGATCATTTGTTGAACAAGTGCTAAATCGGCATCTGTCTGGATTATGCGGTCTGCACGCAATAAGTATTGAGAATTGATGGAATGACCTTCCCAGATAATATTAGCTCCGTCATAAGAGATACCGCCTTTATCTGTTCCCTTAAACTTATTGACTTTATTTTTTACGAATGTAAAATTGCCGTTAACGCCGTAAGAGAAATCTCCAATTTGATCCTGCCAGCCGAGAGTCATCTCAATACCCTGGTTTGTAACAGTCGCACTGTTTTGTTTAGGAATAGATGCTGTTCCGTGTACATCCGGTGCAGGTAAGTTGATCAAAATGTCTTTTGTCTTTTTATTGAAGTAATCGACAGTTCCTGTTAATTTATTATTAACCAAGCCAAAATCAAAACCGACATTTGTCATATAGGTAGATTCCCAAGTCAGAGCTGGATTGGCCAGTCTGGCTTGTGCAAGACCTAATATCAGTGCGTTGTTCAACGTGTAGTTGAATGCAGAACCGGAGCTTGGTTTATTTGCGTAAGTAGCAATTGCGTCGTAGTTTCCTACGGAATTGTTACCTAAAGAACCATAAGATAAACGGAACTTCAGATTGCTCAATCCTTTTTCTACCAAGTCTTCCATAAAGGCTTCCTGATCCATACGCCATGCAACAGAAGCTGAAGGGAAGTAACCGGTACGGTTATTTGAAAGGAAGCGGGAGGATTGGTCTGCACGAAGGTTGACTTCTAATAAGTATTTGTTTTCCCAATCCAGATTGATACGTCCGAAGAAAGAACGCATAGCCCATTCGGTGCTTGAACCGGAAGCGGTAGCATCACCGATAGCTGCATCGATCACGTTCAAGCTTAAATCGATCATGTCGTATTTTGTAGCAGAGAAGTTCTTGCTGCGATACATTTCCTGGCTGGCTCCGACCATCGCGTTTAAACCTAAACGGTCATTCATGAAACGTTTCTCGTAGCGTGCTACAACATCTCCGAAGAAACGTTCGGTTTTGCCGTCATAATTCATGATGTTGGTTTTTCCTCTGTTGGAATACGTGATCACGTTATCACGGAAGTTCCAACCGTCGATGAAAACTGGTTTCCGGCTGCGTTGTTCATCCACGAACTCATAAGAGTAGGATGCTGTGACAGAAAAGCCTTCGAACGGCTTCAATGTTCCGACGAAACGGGAGCGCATATTGGTTTTGCGGATATTACCAGCTTTGCTGTTCAAACGGATCAAAGGGTTGTTATTTGCAGATTGTGCGTCGTCTTCACTATTATTCATAGCTCCGTATCGTCCGTCCGGTGCACGGAATACCATACCGGGAGTCGTTGCTGATGCGTAGGTGAACACATCATCAACAGATGTGTCTTTTTTATCATTTGCCGTATATTTGGCAGATGGTTCCATATTTGAAACATATCCGCTGACTTGTGCTCCTAAATTTAACCACGGTTTTACATCGGCTGAAATGTTTACACGTCCGTTATATTTTTCGAAGCCGGTATTTTCCATTACCCCCGGATTTTTTTGATAACCGAATGATGAATAGAAACGAATTTTGTCACTACCGCCACTCATGGAGATGACGTGGTTGTGAGAAGTCGAAGGTGTAAATGTCTCGTCAATCCAGTTTGTATTCGGGTATTTTAACGGATCCCGTCCACCATCTGTCCGCCATTCGTCTATGACAGCTTGTGAGAACTGAGCCTTCAAATTAGAATTGAGGTAACCTTCGTTGATTAATTCCATATAGGTAGCATAATCAGAAACGGGGTCCATAGAGCTAGGGATACTTGGAGATGTGAATGAAACATACCCGTTGTAGTCCAATTTAATAGAACCTGCTTTCCCTTGTTTGGTCGTAATCAAGATAACACCATTTGCAGCACGTGAACCATAGATTGCCGATGATGCGGCATCTTTTAGTACGGTCATCGATTCGATATCCTGTGGGTTAACAGTGTTGATACCCGCTTCTACACCGTCGATAATAACCAATGGAGAGGATTCATTCAGTGTTCCTTGACCGCGAACCTTGATGGAGGCATTGTCGTTACCCGGCTGATTGGCTGTACCTTGTACGTTTACGCCGGCAGCAAGACCTGCCAATGCATGGGAGACGTTGGTGATGGGGCGGCTTTCTGTCAATTCAGCAACGTTAATAGTTGATACGGACCCGGACAAGTTAACCTTTTTCTGCGTGCCATAACCTACAACTACAACTTCTTCCAAGGCCTGTGAATCTTCGGCCAGTTTAATGCTGAATGAAGTCTGATTGTTTACGGGGATTTCTTGATCCTTATATCCAATATAAGAAACAACGAGGATGGAATTAGGAGATACTTCCAAAGAAAAATTACCGTTCATGTCGGTAATTGTACCGTTTGTAGTTCCTTTTTCTACGACATTAGCTCCAGCGATAGGGCCCAGGGCATCTTCTACTACACCTTTGATACTGTGTTTTGCCTGTTGTGGCGAAGCTACAACAGGATTAGGTTCATTTGAACCAAACGTATCGGTAGAAGGATTAGCTGAGGCCATCCCGATTGATGCCAGGAACATGGAAGCTCCCAGGAACATCGCTCTCGATACATAAAAGCGTTTAAAATCTTTTGTCATAATAACACCAGATTGATTAATAAATTGATAATAATTCTCATTTCTCTAAATAGTCACTTTGTGTTTTTTCAATTGTGTTTTTCACAAAAGTGTGTTACTGATCTAAGTTCTCCCTTAATTCCGCAACACTTTGATTTAACTTTATTTATAAGTTCCTGAGCAA
>DXRF01000321.1 GCA_019411205.1 Parabacteroides sp.
GGAGATGTGTATAAGAGACAGACTAAATAAAACATCGTTTTAAGCATATCATGAGAAATCCATATATATCCCCGTTCGCGAAACCCGTATATGTCATGTTGAAGCCTGTCGGTTCGGTTTGTAACCTGGCATGCGAATACTGCTATTACCTGGAGAAGGGGAAACTTTACTCTGAGGTGAAAAACCATGTCATGAGTGAAGAGTTGTTGGAAAAATTCGTCAAGGAATATTTGGAATGCCAAACGATGCCGCAGGTTCTCTTTACCTGGCACGGCGGTGAAACGCTGATGCGTCCGATCAGTTTCTACCGGAAAGCGCTGGAGTTGCAACGCAAGTACGGCCACGGCCGCCAGATCGACAACTGCATCCAGACAAATGGGACACTGTTGAACGATGACTGGTGCCGTTTTTTCAAAGAGAATAATTTTCTCGTAGGTGTTTCGATAGACGGTCCCCAGGAGTTTCATGACGAATATCGCCGCAACAAACAGGGGCTTCCTTCCTTCTATAAAGTGATGAAGGGAATCGAACTGATGAAAAAGCATGGCGTGGAATACAATGCGATGGCAGTCGTCAATGACTACAACGTGGATTACCCGCTGGAATTCTATCACTTTTTCAAGGAAATAGATTGCCACTATATCCAGTTCACCCCGATTGTGGAACGCCTCGGATTCCATCAGGACGGAACATTGCTCACCTCGCCGGAACAGCAGGATACAAATATCAAGCTGGCCCCTTTTACAGTCGATGCCGGGAAATGGGGAGATTTCCTCTGCACGGTCTTCGACGAATGGCTGAAAGAAGATGTCGGTAATTATTATATCCAACTTTTCGATTCCACGCTGGCAAACTGGGTGGGCGAGCAACCGGGTGTCTGTACGCTGGCACGCACTTGCGGACATGCCGGAGTGATGGAGTTCAATGGCGACGTATATGCCTGCGACCACTTCGTATTCCCGGAATATAAGTTGGGCAACATCCATACCCAGACGCTTACCGAGATGATGTACAGCCAGCGCCAACTGAAGTTCGGAGCAGACAAACATGAAAAACTCCCTACCCAGTGCAAGGAGTGTGATTATCTGTTTGCCTGCAACGGCGAATGTCCCAAGAACCGTTTCCTTCACACGGCAAACGGCGAACCCGGATTGAATTATCTATGTAAAGGTTACAAGAAATTTTTTAAACACGTGGCTCCTTATATGGATTTCATGAAAAAAGAATTGTTGGCCGGACGCCCGCCTGCCAACGTCATGCAATGGGCAAAAGAGAATAAACTATAATCGAACATATGAAAATCAACAGACGTGATTTTATCAAAACAGGAGGTATGGTTATGCTTGGATCATTAGCTGCTCCCTCATTCCTGGGAAGTTGTACCGGAAACGGAGCAGATCAGGCAACCGGTATCTCATTCGCTCAGAACCATTTTGGTGTTAGTGAAAGCGACATGAAGAAAGTGCTGACGGCAGCACTTGAAAAAGGTGGTGATTATGCCGATCTTTTCTTCGAACATTCCTACCGGAATAATATCGGATTGCAGGACGGAGCTGTAAACCGTGCTTCTTCCAATATCGATTTCGGTATGGGGGTACGTGTATTGGCCGGTGACCAGACCGGTTACGCGTATGTGGAAAACGTGACTCTCGACGAGATGCTGAAAGCTGCCCGCACGGCAGCCCGTATCGCAACCGGCTCGGCAGGAAAAGCTCCGGCAGCCTTGACAGAGGAACCGATCCTGAACAATTATTACGGTATACAGACTCCTTGGGACGAACTTGCCGTAAACGCAAAGACCCCATATCTTCAAAAACTGAACGATCAGATTTTTGCGCTTGACAAACGGGTACACAAAGTGATGGCTTCATTGGGAGACACGACTTCACACATCTTGTTCTGCAACTCCGAAGGACAGATGTACTACGACTATCGTCCGATGGTGACGTTAGGTGCTGTCTGCATCATGGAGGAAAACGGGAAGATCGAAAATTCGTATGCATCCCGCGCTTTCCGTATGGGAGCCGAATTCCTGACAGACGATATCATTGCCGAAGTGGCCAAGGAGGCAGTGGAGAAGACCTCTATCCTATTCCAGGCCATCAAGCCTAAAGGAGGCGAAATGCCGGTCGTAATGGGTGCAGGAGGTTCCGGTATCTTGTTGCACGAAGCAATCGGCCATGCTTTCGAAGCCGACTTCAACCGCAAGAATACGTCCATCTTCTCCGATCAGCTGAACAAGAAGGTTTGTAACGAGCATATCAATGTGGTGGACGACGGCACGATTCCTTTCAACCGCGGTTCTGTCAATATCGACGACGAAGGTATCGCCGGACAGAAGACCTACATCGTGAAAGAAGGCATCCTGACCAGCTACCTGCACGACCGTATCAGTGCCAAGCATTACGGTATACCGTCAACGGGTAACGGTCGCCGTGAATCATTCCGCCAGATGCCGATCCCGCGTATGCGTGCTACCTATATGGAAGCCGGAAACGTGACGGAAGAAGAAATGATCTCGACCGTGAAGAAAGGTATCTATGCCTCCAGCTTCACCAACGGACAGGTACAGATCGGTGCGGGCGACTTCACCTTCTTCGTGAAAGACGGTTACCTGATCGAAAACGGTAAACTGACACAGCCGATCAAGGATATCAATATCATCGGTAACGGTCCACGTGCATTGGCCGATATCACAATGGTCGGAAACAATTACAAGATGGATAACGGCACTTGGACATGTGGCAAGGACGGACAATCTTGTCCGGTAACCTGCGGTATGCCGTCAGCCTTAGTTAGTAAACTTACAGTAGGAGGAGAAAATTGATGTGATTTATGATTTCTGATGTATGATTTATCACCAACACACATAAATCTATAATCTGAAATCATAATTCATAAATCATAAATCATAAATTATTAGACATGATAACGAACGAAAATAAAAAGCTGGCTCAGTGGGCCATGGAATTTGCCCTGAAAAACGGTTGCCAGGCCTCACGTGTAAGTATCTATAACGGATCAAGCAGTTCTTTCGAAATACGCGACATGAAAATGGACCGTTTGCAGCAGGCATCGGAAAACAGCCTGGTGATCCATCTGTTTGTGGACGGACGTTTCGGTTCCTTCTCTACAAACCGTCTGGATAAAAAGGAACTGGAAGGTTTTATCCGCAACGGTATCGCTTCCACTCGCTTTCTGGCAGAAGACAAGGCACGTACGC
>DXRF01000322.1 GCA_019411205.1 Parabacteroides sp.
CTATAGTATGCTGTATGCGGTTTTCTCTTTGTTTCTATTAGGGTTGATCCCTTTGATGTTTGGTCTTCCGGATATCGGTAATCCGCTATATGTCATTATGCTGATGATTCCTTTCTTGTTGGCGACTAGTTTCTTCGGGCTTACGGCGTCCCTGTTCTTTACGGACTCCGACGCGCCGCTTTTGATGATCGCTTTCTTCTCTGTCGGTCTCATCTTTCTTTCTGGTGTCTCATATCCGATGGAATTGATGCCTTGGTATTGGAAATTGGCGCATTATCTTATCCCGGCAACCCCAGCGACAATGGCCTATGTCAAACTGAACTCGATGGGAGCCTCGATGAACGAGATACAACCTGAATATATTACCTTGTGGGTGCAGTGCGTGTTTTATTTCGTGACGTCATGCCTGGTCTATAGGTATAATATCCGGAAGGCGATACCAAAAGGTGGTTTTCCGGCAACAACCGATAGCTTTTCATCCCATAAGTCATAGCTTTTACAGATGTAGCCGATAGCCAGTTTGACCAAAAGCGATGCTGGCCACTGTCTTTTTTACCTTTGAGCTATATTTTACGGGACGGAAGCAAATAAAACGTTTTTTGTTCGCTTTCAAGAAAATAACGGGGAAGAATGTTTTGCGAAAATATTCTTTTGCTGTCACCTTTTACTTGTCCCTTTTGTTTCATAGAGGAAATGAGTTGCTTCATGTAATTTGTTTTTACACGTTTCTTGAAGTCAGTTAGCTTTCTTAACACCATGATGCGTATATTCTAAGATAAATACTTACTTTTGTGTCTGTATCTGATAACATGAAAAAGAAATGAAACGAATACTACATTTGATTTTGATCAGCTGTCTGTGCCTCTCGGCGGCAGCACAGAAAAACGCTCCTAAATGGATGAGCAAAGCCAAGAGAGCGGTCTTTACAATTACCACTTATGGAAAGGATGGAAATAAGCTCGCAACCAGTACGGGATTCTTTATCTCCGAAACAGGTGAGGCAGTCTCTGCATACGATATTTTTAAGGGAGCCGAGAAAGCAACAATCACAGACTTCGAGGGAAAAACATTTCCGGTTAAGAATATCCTGGGTGCAGACGAACTATATGACGTCATAAAGTTTCAGGTCGAAGTGTCGAAGAAAGCTGCTTTCCTGCCGATCGCTGCCGATCCGGTGGCAAACGGGACGAATGCCTATCTGCTGTTGTACTCTACCGGCAAGAACGCCACCTTTAAGTCCGGTGCTATTACCGAAGTAAGTAAACTGAAAGATCCGTATAAGTATTACAAGATGTCAATTGCATTGGAAGAAAACGAATTCAATGCTCCGTTACTGACTCCTGAAGGTGAAGTGTTCGGGCTGGCACAAGCGGATGCAGGTGGAAAGAAAGATATTTGCTACGCTCTTTCTGCCGGATATGCAGGAAACTTGTCAATAGGCTCTGCTGATTATCTGAGCTCTGCATACCGCAATATCAATATACCGAAAGGATGGCCGAAAGAACTGGATCAGGCAACAGTAGCTCTTTACTTGATCAGTGGCACGCAGGATGCAAAGGCACGCTTGGAAACGGTCAACGATTTTATCGCCACCTTCCCGGATGTTCCCGACGGCTATCTGAACCGTTCTGATCTTTATGCTTACAATCGTGCGGCATTGGCTAACTCTACGGCTGAACAAGCAACTTACCTGCAAAAGGCATTGGACGACGTAAAAACCGCTTCCAAATATAGCGATAAGAAAGGTGATTTCTGGTATAACCAAGCTAAACTGATCTACGGTGTTGCTTCGGCCGATAGTACGCTGACCGATCCCGCTTGGACAATCGAAGCCGCAATGGAGGCTTTGGATAAGGCGATCGAAGAGGAAAACCTACCTGCCTATCACCAGTTAAGGGCAGATATCCTGTTTAACAAAGGAGAGTTTCAACAGGCATTCGATGAATACATGATTGTTAACAATAGCGATATCGCCTCTGCTTCTTCCTATTATTTGGCTGCAAAGGCAAAGGAACGGGTTACCGGTTTTAATATTGGTGATGTGATCGACCTACTCGATAAGGCGATCGAGAAATGCGGAACAAATATGAATACCGAGGCGGCAGCTTATGTGTTGGAACGGATCGATTGGCGCTTACGCCTTGCACAATACACGGAGGCTATCGCTGATTATGACCTCTATTATACGCTGGTTGGTGGACAGGTACTTCCGAACTTCTTCTTCCTGCGCGAACAAGCCAAGTTCCGTGCGGGTGACTTGGAAGGAGCTTTGAAGGATATCCAGGCTGCTATACAGGGAAGTCCCAGCACGCCCGACTACTATGCGGAAGAAGCTTCCATCTATGTTCGCCAGCAGAAGTATGAAGATGCACTGAAAAGTATAGAGAGGGCAATCGCGATTGCTCCTGATTTCGGAGCCTGTTATCGTTTACGGGGCGTTTGTTACGTCCGTTTGGAAAAGAAAGCAGAGGCTTGCGAAGCATTCAACAAAGCTAAAGAATTGGGCGACCCTCTTGCCGACAAGCTGATAAAGGAACATTGTAAATAAGAGAGGAATATGAAGAACTTGATGAATGTATTGTCATTGCTGTTTATCGCTGTCCTATTGTTTGGTACGGCCTGTCAGAGCAATAAGAAGAAGGTGGTGGAGAATGCGAATGTAACGTTGTTCGATAAGGATCTGCCGGAGATCAAGAGACTGGTCAATGGAGAATGGGAACTGGTGAGTGGCAAAAATACCCGTGAATTTTGTGAGTATGAGAATACTTTCATCAAGTTTGCAGACGACCAGTATGTCTGGACAGAGGACGGTAAAGCCGAACCGGGTGCCTTGAACTGGCGCAAAGCGGACACGGGTGCCGGATATGAAGCCTATCTGATGGATGTCTTCTACGAGACCAACCCGGCCTATCCTGTGTCTATCAAAGGGGATACTCTTATTTTGCAGGATTGTTCGGAAACAGGATATAAATATACTTTGGTTAGGAAATAGCTTGCGTGAGGCTGTAAATAACTTAAATTACTTCTTCATAGCCTCTTCGATAGCCACCGCTACGGCAACCGTAGCACCTACCATCGGGTTGTTACCCATACCCAGGAATCCCATCATTTCCACGTGAGCAGGAACAGATGAAGAACCAGCGAACTGAGCGTCTGAGTGCATACGACCCATAGTGTCTGTCATACCGTAAGAAGCAGGA
>DXRF01000323.1 GCA_019411205.1 Parabacteroides sp.
CTCTTTACTGCAATTGAGATTGCCATTGAGATTGCTTGCGGATTTTAGGTATATAACGCTTTTGCAAAAAACCAAGCCGTTGAAGAAAAACCACGTAAACTTTCCGGGTCCGGTATTTTCCATTCTTTTACCGGAACCTCCTCCATTTCGATTGATGCTGGATATTTAGGCACAGTGAATAATCGTATCTCCGGGTAATCCGAATCAATCAATTCTTCTTCGCTTCTATATATACTGGAATTAGGCAGCCATTCCCATCCCTCAACCGGATGTTCCATATTAGACTGACCAGAAGCAAACCAAACATCTCCCACCAATACATTTTTAAAAGATAAGGTTTCTTCTTTTGTCCGTACAACCAACAGATAAGGTCCCCCAGCCTTTTCAGCCGGTAACCGCACCTGCCAATGTCCATTTTCTTTCACTTTGCAAGATGTTGACGAGAGGTGGAAAGCCACCGACACTTTATCTCCGGGATTGGCAGTACCCCGTACAAGAATAGGTTCATCACGTTGCAGAACCATGTTATCGGCAAATAAACCGGAAACCCGGAGCTTGCATAACGCAGGCTCCGAGTATACTATAAAAATGAAAAAAAGAAAAAACCACCTATTTACCATATCGCGATCAATTCGCCAGTTATATTTTCAAACTCATAATAAGTTCCAGCATAATCCGTTCCTTTTTTTCGTTCCAAAGAAGGCTTATTATAAGGATAACCGACATTATTTACAACTTCAAAATGTGTATCGTCCTTACCCGGATAGATTCTTACCGTAGCCTGCTTTAATCCGTTAATACCAATTCTGCGTTTCACTTTCCATTCAACAGGAGCCACCTCATAACAAGAAACGATTCCTTCATCCTGTTTGACAAACACACGGCATTCTTCCTGATAAGACTTGGGCATACGATAATGTGCTACACCATTCCTCAACTCCGTTTCATACCCAGTAAAAATCGGAGCCCCCTGTGGGAACAGCCACTGTTGTTCAATCGTCTGGTTGGGCGTAAATCCCGAAAAATAGAATGCATTATCATTTCTGGAAATACAGTTAATCGGATTCTTCAAATTAGCTTTCAATTTATCAAAATGGATACTATACCCCATGTTATCCAGAGAATACCTTAGCAAAGAGGAACCGTTGAACCACTGATCCGGATTGTCCGGTGTTAAAAGATGGCCACCCCGATAAGTAGCAGAGTTCGTTCCTCGGAGATAGGTTACCATTCCGCCATTCCATTCCTTTTTCTGACGTTGCACGGCAACATCTCTTTTTTGATTTCCTAAGAAAGCCTGTGCCAATACCTTCGTACCCAGATCAGCACTGTTATTTACAACTGTCTCGATTCCTCCGCCAGACATATCCGCATTATGTTTCAAAATGTCGGAACCCGGAACCTTTATTCGATCGGATTTCAACTGAAGTTTTACTTTCATCTCTCCAGATATAGGTTCAACAGTCTTGATATTCAGAAAATCAAGAAACTCTTTACTTGCATGCAAAGACGGACCATATACGAATAGTTTTCCCCCGTTCTCCACGAACTTCATCAACTGTTTTTCCATTTCAGAGCCGGCATCCGGTACGATCGAAACCAAAATCGATTCATCGAAAGTATTTTTACCTTCTTTCATCAACTTGGTAAAGTTTCCGCTGGATACAACCGTATTCATCGGAAATCCATCATTAATTGCCTGCTGGATAAACCAATCCCCATAGTAGATTTCCTCTATCCGTTCTGGCTGCCTATGTGCCCAGTCGTGGTATTCATCAAAAGGATATACCCAAACGATCAACCCAGGCTGGTCTGGTGATGTCCGCCGCCCTTGTAAAATATGGGGAATCACTTCGGAAGGGACCTGTTCCGGCATATTCCCGTAAGAATCATCGATCGTCAAAAAAGTCAAGTGAGTAGGCAATTTGACATTTCCATCCGCATCGATCCGGGCAACTGCCATCGGCAAATAAATATCATGTGCTTCCCGTCCGTAGCGATCCAACCAGGGACTGTTTGCCCACCACGGATCATGCGTATAATACCTGAAAAGGTAACGATCGTCCGGTAGCTCGGATATACGAGACATATACCCAGCTAATTCCAAACCAAAGTTTCCGTCCAAAGCAGCCCAAGGAGAGTTCGGTGGCGGCAACAAATTAAAACCTCCATTATAAATAGCTTTCAAATCGACACCGTCTTTCGCCAAATCGGCTCCTACCGAAATATTCGTTCCCCGTGTCTCGATCCGGAAATCCGGACATTCTGCCCGGAATTTCGTCCAAAAATCAATGATTTTCTCACGGGTATCATTCAGCTTTTCAGGATGAAATTTTTTCCCATCGAAAACGGCTCCGGTCGCACTCCATGTTTCCATCCCGAAACCTAACCCATTAGAAAGCCACAGAAAATCAAATCCCATATCTGTCAAGAAGTGCTGGCTCTGTTTTCCGAAGAATGTACCAAACGGCGTATCCTGTGGTATCCCAGAAGGAAAGCCTGCATAATGCTCTTTGTCTTCATTCAAGGTCGCATAGCAGCATACAAACGTTTTCGCTCCCATCGTATTTCCCATACAAATCTCCGGATGCTTTTTATATTTAAATTCGGATTTGGCAAACTCTGGTCCCGGATCAAAAGTTTCACCGACACGAATCGTCTTACCCGTCAGCAACCTTCCCTGCTCTTTCAAAGAAGAAACGATATATTTCAAATCTCCGTAGGTATATAGAGGAGGATTAGGTATATAATCGTAGGCACGCTGATGTAAACTCAAGTCTACTGGTCCGGAATTTACATCATGTTCCGTATTCGGATTTCCAACATACTGGGACCATTCCAACCGTTGCCCATCATCTCCCTTATAGTTCAAAATCTCCGAACCATCGGCAGTCCATAACATAACCGAAATTGTATCCGCATGTTTTAACAATGGTCCCCATTGTGCAAAAATATTCCGGCAAACTTGATCAATAGAGTCCCGATCATTTACTTTAAAAGGCTTTAAAGACATTTCGAGAGTAATATTATTGAAAGACCGTATTCTTACATCCAAATCAGAACTATTCTGAATAGTAGTCTCTGATTTCTGTAAAAAGATTGTTCCTATCAATATTACAAACAATAAACTTATAGTAATAAAACATCTCATCTTTAATCATAATTAATCAATATTCTTT
>DXRF01000324.1 GCA_019411205.1 Parabacteroides sp.
ACGTACAATTTCCGAAACATATTTCTTTTTATTTACTTTTAATTCCACCAACTGTTTTTATCCTTATATTTGTTCTTTTCGAAAACGTAAAAACGATTTTAAAGAAATGAAAGAGCATATAAGAAAAAGAGAAATCATGGTCGTGACTTTGACCGGCTCTTTTGCCAACTTCCTGCTATTGGTTTTCAAATTTATAGCAGGTGTATTAGGGCATAGTAGCGCCATGATAGCAGACGCTGTCCATTCGCTATCAGATTTTGTGACGGATATAATTGTTTTGCTCTTCATTAATATATCGTCCAAACCGAAAGACGAAAGTCATGACTATGGACACGGAAAGTATGAAACATTGGCTACTACAATCATCGGGATTGTCCTGATGTGTGTAGGAGCCGGCCTTTTCTGGGATGGTGCGAATAAGATTTTCGGATTTTATTTTAGGGGCGAACAGTTGGAAAGTCCCGGCAAGATCGCACTTGTTGCTGCTATTGTATCTATTTTGATAAAGGAAACCCTGTATCGCCTGACGTTATATGTCGGAAAGAAAGAGAATAGTCAGGCCGTTATCGCGAATGCCTGGCATCATCGTTCGGATGCTTTTTCTTCTATCGGGACGACGTTAGGTATTGGAGGAGCCATTCTCTTAGGTGATAACTGGCGTGTACTGGACCCGATAGCAGCCGTGATCGTCAGTGTATTGATTGTGAAGGTGGCCTTTCAGCTGGTCATACCTGCAATTAATGATTTGCTGGAGAAATCTTTACCGTGTGAGGTCGAAGAGGAGATTCTCTCTATAATAAATGAAACGCCGGAGGTCAGGAACCCGCATAATCTATGTACCCGCAGAATCGGTAATGACTTTGCAATAGAAGTACATATCCGGGTCGACGGACAAATAACCGTAAGCCGTGCGCATGAGTTGACGAGAGAAATAGAATATAAGTTACGTTTGAAATTTGGTCCGGCAACCCATATCGTCTTGCATGTCGAACCGATAAAAGAAAAAAAAGATGAGTGAACTGACATTATACAGAGGAGAAGTTTTTGATTTTATCGATTCTCCGTTAAAGAGAAAAGATGCTTACCGATATTTTTCCGATGGGGCATTGGTCGTACGGAAAGGAGAGATCGTTGATTGCGGGCCTTTTGAGGAGATTAAAAACCGTTATACCGATTATGAACTGGTTGATTATTCCGGTAAACTTCTGATGCCTGGATTTATAGATTCCCACATCCACTACCCGCAAGCCGAAATAATCGGAATGTATGGAAAGCAGTTGTTGGATTGGCTGGATGACTATACTTTTCCAGCAGAACAGGCGTTTGCTTCTTCGGAGCATGCAGACAGGATGGCTCACTTCTTTATAGAGGAATTGTTTCGGAACGGAACGACAGCCTGCATGGCTTATGCGACGGTACATCCGGCATCTGTTACCGCCCTCTTCTCTGTCGCGTCGGAATATAATATGTGTATGCTGACCGGAAAAGTGCTGATGGACCGGAATGCTCCGGCAGGATTGACTGATACTGCGGAACAGGGGGAATCCGAAAGCCGCTCTTTGATCGAATCCTGGCATGGAAAAGGGCGGAACCGCTATGTCATCACGCCTCGTTTTGCCATATCCTGTTCGACGGAACAACTGATTGCAGCCGGACGTTTGCACGAACAATATCCCGGCACTTATATACAGACGCATCTTTCCGAGAATAAAGACGAGATCGACAGTACGCTTTCCTTGTGTCCCGACTGCCGGGATTACCTGGAAGTATACGAGCGGGCTGGATTGGTTACAGACCGCTCCGTTTTCGGGCATTGCATTCATCTGTCTGAGTCCGAATGTCGCCGGCTGGCCGAATCCGGTTCTGTCGTGGCGCATTGCCCTACCTCCAATCTCTTTTTGGGAAGTGGTCTGTTCGATATGCAACAAGCCAACCGCATCGGTATGTCAACCGTATTGGCGACGGATGTCGGAGCCGGAACCTCTTTCTCTTTGCTGCGCACGATGGGAGAGGCATATAAGGTGCAGCAACTTGGCGGATACCCGATGTCCGTATTCGAGTCATTATATAAATGTACGTTGGGAGCAGCTAAAGCACTTCATCTGGACGATGAAATCGGCTGTTTCGGGAAAGGGCGGAAAGCGGATTTCATTGTTATGGACTATGCCGCTACGCCCTCCCAACAGGTACGCATGGACTATCTGAAACGCCATGGGAAGTGGACATTGGAAAACAAACTGTTCGGTTTGCAAACAGTTGGAGATGAAAGGAATGTTCAAGCCACCTATGTGATGGGGAAGAGAGTGTTCACCCTCACTTAGAATACCTTCATTTCGTTTTTGACAGTCGTGACACCAATCAGCCGGTCATAGCGGGCACCCATCGGACGGTAATAGACATAGATGCTATATTCATTTTGTGTCTGGTAGTAATTGCCTTCTATCGGGCCTGTATGGCCGACAGTGGAACCGGTCGGGACAAACAAATACTGGTAATTGTAACTTCCCTGTTTGAGGAGTACCGCTTTTTCGTATTGCTTCGTTTCGAAGTTATAGCCCATTTTGCTCTTTTCATCCAATACATTATTAAATAGCTCGCCGTTCAGATAGACACTCCCGTCGGGCAGCGGATCGCATGCAAGCGTAAAATGCACGATATAATAATCTGCTTCCGTATCCGGATCGTTACAATCGCTGCAACGGATGAAGAACCGGCCGTCTTGATCCTGGTCATACTGGTAGGTGCCTTTATCCCGTTTATAATCGGTCATAAGTTCCACATTATAGTAAGGATTGTGGAAAGAGATATTTTCGACGTGCATTCCATTATATTTATTGCTTAGGAACTCCATGCGGCGGTATTCGTTTCCGGCAGGGAAAATAAGGTTGCGGTTATATGTGTAAGATATTTGGTTTTCCAGGATGCTCATCGGTTGCAAGTCCGTCACGGCATTATCGCGTCGGTTATCCTGGTAAACGAATATCTTCAGGTCTGTCTGCGGATAAGTGATCGGAAAGTTCTTGTTGTTAATGTTGAAACTGACCTGCTGGTGGCTCTGGTTAGTGTCGATATCCGTGTTTCCGCTCACCGAAGCCGAAATATTGACAACTGGTTCTGCCACAGAGAAGCAAGCAGTCAAAATGATCTGGTCCGGCGTATCTT
>DXRF01000325.1 GCA_019411205.1 Parabacteroides sp.
AGCAATTTTCATCGAACCTTTATCACCTTCGCCCTGTTTTCTTACAGAAACTTCATTATTTTCTGCTTCTTTCTCTCCAACAATGAGCATATAAGGGATACGTTTCAATTCTGTATCACGGATCTTACGTCCGATTTTCTCATTACGGTCATCAACCAGAACGCTCAGATCTTCGGCTTCGAGCTGACGTTTTACCTCATAAGCATAATCGTTGAACTTCTCACTGATTGGCAGGATCGCCACCTGGTCCGGAGTCAGCCACAGCGGGAACTTACCACCCGTATGTTCGATCAGCACGGCAACGAAACGTTCCATAGAACCGAACGGTGCACGGTGGATCATGACAGGACGGTGTTTCTTATTGTCTTCACCCGTATATTCCAGTTCGAAACGTTCCGGCAGGTTGTAGTCAACCTGGATCGTACCCAACTGCCAACGGCGGCCGATGGCATCTTTCACCATAAAGTCCAGTTTAGGACCATAGAAAGCAGCTTCGCCATATTCGATCTTGGCTTTCAGACCTTTTTCCTGACAAGCTTCGATGATAGCACTTTCGGCTTTCTCCCAGTTTTCTTCCGAACCGATATATTTATCCCGGTTTACCTTGTCGCGCAGAGAAATCTGTGCTTCAAAGTTTTCAAAATCCAAAGCCTTAAAGATGATAAAGATAATATCCATCACCTTCAAAAACTCGTCTTTCAGCTGATCGGGACGACAGAACAGGTGGGCATCATCCTGCGTAAAGCCACGTACCCTTGTTAAACCATGCAACTCACCGCTTTGTTCATAACGGTACACAGTTCCGAACTCTGCGAAACGCAGAGGCAGATCCTTGTATGAACGCGGAAACGATTTGAATATTTCACAGTGGTGAGGGCAGTTCATCGGCTTCAACAAGAACTCTTCCCCTTCCTGCGGAGTGTGGATCGGCTGGAACGAGTCCTTACCGTATTTAGCGTAGTGACCGGAAGTCACATACAACTGCTTGCCACCGATATGCGGAGTCATCACTTGCTGGTAACCGTATTTCTTCTGGATACGTTTCAGGAAGTCTTCCAGTTTCAAGCGCAACTGTGTACCGCGCGGCAACCACAACGGAAGCCCTGCTCCCACTGCCGTAGAGAATGTAAACAACTCCAACTCTTTGCCGATCTTACGATGGTCGCGCTTCTTGGCTTCTTCCATCAATGCCAGATATTCGTCCAGCATCTTTTTCTTCGGGAAAGTGATACCATACAGACGAACCAACTGTTTACGTTTTTCGTCACCACGCCAGTAAGCACCGGCAACACTCATTATTTTAACAGCCTTCAGATAAGAAGTATTCGGCAAGTGCGGACCACGGCACAGGTCGGTAAACGAGCCCTGCGTATAGGTTGTGATCTTACCGTCTTCCAATTCGCTGATAAGTTCTGTTTTATACTCTTCGCCTCTGTCACCGAACATTTTCAGGGCATCTGCCTTCGAAATGTCCTGACGTTTGATTTCCTCTTTCTTCGCTACCAATTCGAGCATTTTTGCTTCGATAGCAGGGAAATCACCTTCTTTGATTGTTGCTTCACCCGGATCCACATCGTAGTAGAACCCGTTTTCAATAGCCGGTCCGATACCGAACTTGATGCCGGGATATAACTCCTGCAAAGCTTCAGCCATCAGGTGAGCACTGGAGTGCCAGAATGCATGCTTACCTTCCTCGTCTTCCCACTTAAAAAGTTTGATAGCGGCATCCTGGTTGATCGGACGGGTCAAGTCCCAAATCTCACCATTCACGCTCGCAGCCAGAACTTCCTGTGCCAGACGGGAACTGATGCTTTCCGCAATCTGCATAGCGGTCGTTCCTTCGGCATATTCTTTTACGGAATTATCCGGAAATGTAATCTTTATCATAATCTGTTCACTATAAATTCCTAAAAATTAATCAGGATGCAAATTTAGCATTCTTTTTTTGTTAAACAGAACTTTTAGGTAAAAAGTTCTGCAATATCCTTTCTCATGCAAAACAGTCCCAGCAGAGAGGGCTATTCCTTTAATTGCTTGTCATACGCTTGATAATGCTGTAGGCATTGATGATACCCAGCTCTCCGGCCTTGCTCAGATCGGCGATTCCCCGGTTGGCATCCCCCTGCGAAAGGCGTGCCAAGCCACGATTGAAATAGGCCTCGGCAAATTCCGGATCACGCTCGATCGCCTCGCTGTAATCCTGGATGGCAGCACGGAAATCACGTTGCGCACAACGCAGGTTTCCACGATTGAAGTAAGCATAAACGAAGCCCGGATTCAATTTGATCACCATGTCATAATCTCGCGTAATCATTTCATGCTCGTAAGCCCGCTTATTGTCTTTCAAGGAGGCAGAAGCCGGATCAGATGTTGTCGGAGTACGGACAACCGTCGGATTCTTACCCATCTTAAGGTTCATGCTCATAGCAGAAAAATCGTCTTGTGAGCTGGCAGCCTGAGACATATTATAGTCAAGCTGTTTATACCGGACGACAGCCCGGTTGAAATAAGCCATAGCAAAATCCGGGGCCAGTTCGATCACCTTCGTATAATCTTTAATCGCTTCGGTAAAGTCCTGTACAAGCATAAAGTCCAAGGCACGTCCGAAATAGGCGTCCACATCGTTCGGATTCTTCACTATACGGGCCGAGAAATTATCGATAGATGCGAAATGTACGGCAACCTGATCTTCCGTAAGGGCGGCCTCCTCGTTGGTGATACGTAACTTACGTTCCAATACCTGACGGGAATTGTAGGCTTCCACCATCTTATCATAATAAACCAGCTTCTTTACCGGATCTACTTTTTCGTAATAGGTCAGGACAAACATCGGTTCCAGATCCACACGCACATTGCGATCCTGTACGCGCCCGCGAATTTCGCTGTTATACTTCGTCTTACGTACCTCCTCTTCATCATACACAACAAGACGGTTGAACTTATCGATATTCTTGTCCGACTGTTCACGCGTATTTTCATCCTTTGATGTCGGATCGGCCGATTGCGTACCGGTATTGTTTCCATTTTGGGAAGCGACCGCATTTCCCGAAGCGTTTCCGTTCTTCTTTTTCTGCTCCATATTATAGGCAGTCCAGTAGTCACGGTCGGCTCCTACCTCGTCGTGCATTTTCCGTTTCACCTCTGCACGGCTGTAAT
>DXRF01000326.1 GCA_019411205.1 Parabacteroides sp.
TATAAGAGACAGGTTCCCATCGACCAGTTGCAGTGCTTACCCGAACCGTTCACGCCCATAAAAGGCTTTTCGTGGAGCAGCACGCGGAAGTTGTGGCGGCGGGAAACACGTTTCATCACCGACATCAACAACTGGTTATGGTCGTTGGCGAGGTTGCATTCCTCATAGATAGGTGCCAGCTCGAACTGGTTCGGGGCAACCTCGTTATGGCGTGTCTTGACCGGGATGCCCAACTTATAGCATTCTATTTCCAAGTCTTTCATAAACTCCTGTACACGGGAAGGAATGGCTCCGAAATAGTGGTCGTCCAATTGCTGGTTTTTCGCGCTTTCGTGTCCCAACAGGGTACGCTCGGTCAGCGACAGGTCGGGACGGGCGGAATAGAGGTCTTCGTCTACCAGGAAATACTCCTGTTCCCAACCTAAATAGGTGATGACTTTGCCCACATCTTCGTTGAAATAATGGCAGACATCTTTGGCTGCCTTGTTCAGGGCTTCGATAGAACGGATCAGTGGGGTTTTGTAGTCCAGCGCTTCACCGGTATAGGCGATGAATACGGTCGGGATACACAAAGTGTCGTCTACGATAAACGCAGGTGAAGAGGGGTCCCAGGCTGAATAGCCGCGGGCTTCGAACGTGTTGCGCAATCCGCCGTTGGGAAAGCTGGAAGCGTCCGGTTCCTGCTGTGCGAGCAGCTTGCCGCTGAATTCTTCGATCATGCCTCCGTTACCGTCATGCTCTACGAATGCGTCGTGCTTTTCGGCTGTCCCGTCAGTAAGAGGTTGGAACCAGTGTGTGTAGTGCGTGACTCCTTTTTCCAGTGCCCACATGCGCATACCGGCAGCCACATGATTGGCGATTTCGCGGTCGATAGGGGTTCCGTTGTCGATGGCGTGGGTCAGGGCTTTGTAGGTTTCCTTGGAGAGATACTTTTGCATTGCCTTCCGGTTGAAGACGTTCTCACCATAATATTCGGATACTTTCTGATTGGGAGTAATGGCTTCCACGGCCTTTCGGTTGGATGCTTTCTCCACTGCATTGAAGCGTGAGATTGACATACAAATTGTTTTTATGTTATACCGGCTGCAAAGATACATGCATTTCTCCATGAATGCTTTCATCCGGTAGTTAAAAATATATGAGTAGGAAACGATTTGCTCCGGCGCATCCCCTTTGGTAATGCACCGGCCTCTCTAAAGCTATGCATTGGGTGGCCTAACCCATAGCATTAGCCTTCGTGAAGCATCGCTTTATGCTTTTCCGGAGCGAATCGTGTGGAAACAAGCTGTTCCTTTTTGTATCCGAAAAATATAAAGAAGCAGCAGTAAAAAAAAAGCTATTGCTGATTATCAATTGTTTATGGTGATAGGTGATAGGTTAAATGGCATTTCTGTAAAAGTTACGGAAAAAAGAATTAAAAAACGCCGCCTTTAAGGTGACGTTTTTTAATTCAAACTCAGAAAAGTTTTACAAAATAGCCTTTTAACCTATCACCTATCACCCGGTCAGAACAAACTCCAGGCTACTGTCAGCCCTGCCATGACGATCGCTACCATGCTCATCAGCTTGATCAGGATGTTGAGACTCGGGCCGGAGGTGTCTTTGAACGGGTCGCCGACCGTATCGCCTACGACTGTCGCCTTATGGGCTTCGCTGCCCTTGCCGCCGTGGTTTCCTTCTTCGATATGTTTCTTGGCATTGTCCCAGGCCCCTCCCGAATTGGCCATGAAAATCGCCAGGACGAACCCTGTGCTCAGTCCGCCGATCAGCAAGCCGACAACTCCTGTCACTCCGAATATCAGACCGGTGATGATCGGTGCAACAATGGCTAACAGGGAAGGTAGCACCATCTCGTGTTGTGCCCCTTTTGTCGAGATCGCTACACACCGGGCATAGTCGGGTTCGGCTTTTCCTATCAAAATTCCGGGGATTTCCCGGAACTGGCGGCGTACTTCTTCCACCATATGCCCGGCAGCCCGTCCGACTGCATTCATTGTCAACCCGCAGAACATGAAGGCCATCATGGAGCCGAGAAACATTCCGGCCAACACTTTCGGGTTCATAAGTGTGACATCATAATAAATCATGAAATCAGAGAAAGAAGCTTTTGATACCTCGATCACCCTGCCGTCGGCAAATTGCAAGACGTTTTCGCCTAACCGGAGCAACCCTATTTTTATTTCTTCAACATAAGAGGCCAGTAGTGCCAGGCCTGTCAAAGCAGCCGAGCCGATCGCAAATCCTTTGCCTGTTGCGGCTGTCGTGTTGCCTAAGGAGTCGAGTGCATCCGTTCGTTTCCTGACTTCTTTGCCCAGGCCGGACATTTCCGCATTACCGCCGGCGTTGTCGGCAATGGGTCCGTAGGCATCCGTTGCCAGTGTGATACCCAACGTCGAGAGCATTCCGACGGCGGCGATACCAATGCCGTACAATCCCATCCCTACATTGTTGAAATCGAAGCCGGAAGCAAAAAGGAACGAACAGATGATTCCGGCCACTACGGCCAGTACCGGAATGGCGGTGGACAACATGCCCAGTCCCAACCCGGAGATGATCACCGTAGCCGGTCCGGTCAGTCCGGCCTCTGAAACCTGTTGGGTGGGCTTATAGGACTGGGAGGTATAGTATTCCGTCGATTGGCCGATCACGACCCCTACTAACAATCCGATTATGACCGAACAGCTGATCCAGAACCAATTGTCCAGTCCCAACAGATAAAGGATTCCGAAGGTGGAAAGGGCAATCAATACGGAACTGAGGTTGGTCCCTATTGCAAGTGCTTTCAGCAGCTCGCGTATCGTCGCATCCTCTTTTGTGCGGACGGCAAATATGCCGATGACCGACAATACGATTCCGACTGCCGCGATCAGCATCGGCGCCACGACCGCCTTATATTGCATCTCCACATCGCCGGAAGCGACGAATGCGGCTGCTCCCAATGCCGAGGTTGCCAGGATAGACCCGCAATACGATTCGTACAAATCTGCCCCCATCCCGGCCACGTCGCCTACATTATCTCCCACATTGTCGGCAATGGTTGCCGGGTTTCGCGGGTCATCTTCGGGGATACCGGCCTCGACTTTCCCGACCAGATCGGCTCCTACATCGGCCGCTTTGGTGTAGATGCCTC
>DXRF01000327.1:0-2173 GCA_019411205.1 Parabacteroides sp.
CCCTATTTCGGACGAATCGATTTTCAAGAGAAGAACGAGAACCGTCCGATAATTCCTGTTTATATCGGCATTCATACCTTTCATGATACAGAAAGTCGGACAACCGTGATTTACGATTGGCGAGCACCTATTTCAAGTATGTTCTACGATCACGAACTGGGTGAAGCTTCTTATCAATCTCCGTCAGGAGAGATTAACGGAGATATTTCCTTGAAACGGCAATATCGAATCCGGGCTGGAAAAATGGAATTCATGATCGAAAGTGCGCTGACCGTTCACGATGATATTCTGCAAAAAGAACTGAGTTCTAATGCAGATGATAAGATGAAGAACATCGTTGCCACCATCCAGCGGGAACAAAACCGGATTATCCGTAATGAGAAAGCCCGGACACTTATCATTCAGGGAGTAGCAGGATCGGGTAAAACATCCATTGCTCTGCACCGTATCGCTTACTTGCTGTATGCTTTTCAGGGCAGTATCTCTTCAAAAGATATATTGATCGTTTCTCCGAACAAGGTGTTTGCCGATTACATTTCTAACGTCTTGCCCGAACTGGGCGAAGAAACCGTACCTGAAACCAGCATGGAACAGATACTTTCTGAAGTACTGAATCACAAATATAAATACCTTGGCTTTTTCGAACAAGTGAATGAATTGCTGACAAAACCAACGCCGGACTTTATCGAACGAATCGAATATAAATCATCTTTCGATTTCATAGCAAGTCTGGAACGTTTCATCTTGCACATCGAAAAACACTATTTTAGAGCAGAAGATGTGAAGTTAACCAAGCATCTTACCGTCCCGGCTGAATTTATCGAAGAGCAATTCCACCGTTTCAATCGCTACCCCATGCGCCAGCGATTCGAGGTTATGACAGATTATATTCTTGATATGATGAAAGTACAGTATGCTTTCACCGTGACGACTGCCGAACGGAATTTCTTAAAAAAAGAGATCAAGCGAATGTTTGCCGGAAATAATGACCTGCAAGTCTATAAAGATTTCTTCGTATGGATGGGTAAGCCGGAACTGTTTAAAATGCGGAAGAACCGCACGCTTGAATATGCTGATTTAGCACCAATGGCGTATCTACATATCGCTTTGGAAAGTAGTACAAAAAACAATGTCAAGCATTTGCTTATAGATGAAATGCAAGATTATTCTCCAATCCAGTATAAAGTAATACAAAAGCTATTCCCTTGCCGGAAAACGGTGTTGGGCGATGCCAGCCAGTCAGTCAATCCTTATGGTTCGTCTACTGCGGATATGATTCAGAAAGCTCTTGTTACAGGTGAAGTAATGAAGTTATGCAAAAGTTACCGTTCTACTTGCGAGATTACTGATTTGGCACAGAATATACGGACAAATACTGATCTTGAACCAGTCGCACGGCATGGAGAGAAACCGCGAGTACTACAATATAATAATGAGGAAGAAGAGCTATCTGCTATTAAAGAATTAATTGCCACCTATCAGGCATCCGCCTACAAATCGCTGGGGATTGTCTGCAAAACCGAATTGCAAGCACGCGAGATGGCAGACAAATTACAAATTACCGATATTCAGTTCCTATCGCACCAAAGTTCAGCTTTTGTACAGGGTATTGTTATTACCTCTGCACATATGGCAAAGGGTTTGGAATTTGATGAGGTAATTATCCCACAGGCTGATAATAAGAATTATCATTCAGAGATCGACCGAAGTATGCTATATGTGGCAGTGACGAGAGCAATGCATCGTTTAACGCTGACATATAGCCGGAACAAAACACCATTATTCTATTGACTTGGAGGAATGAAAACGACGCTGAGAAAAATGATACAAGTGTTTCGTACCGGCAAGAAATGGAATATTGAACAATATCCTACTGGAAGAATGGGGTAGCAAATAAAAATTGTCGTTCATAAATGAGTAGTAAACGGCAATTTTTGTAAGTTTGTAACCGATTTTTAACAATACGATCATGTATCAGTTTTATATCAATTCATGCGACCATCCTTTGTATAAGTCGTTCCAAGCCTTGTATCGTACAAGTTTTCCCATATTTGAACAACGGTATCCCTTTAATTGTGCTTACTGCAAAACGAGAAATATCAAAAGATGGAATATTTGAAATTTAATCTTGATCAGAACATCACTGTAATGAATAAGGCAATAAAAGTAAAAA
>DXRF01000327.1:2183-3117 GCA_019411205.1 Parabacteroides sp.
GCAAGCAATGTATTTAAGTCAATGGATAGAACGAAGTTTATTCCTCTTCTGTTAGCAGTGGACAAGTTGGGCAAATGGTTTTGTAATGACCAATACGTTTCCGATAATGTGAATTTAGCTGATAACGACTATTTTATAGGAGCGACTCCTGTTTATTTATCCGCTGCTGGAAATTCTGTAAATGTGATTGACCAAAAAGAAAATAGGGTGTTAGCTAATTTTGATGTAGCCTTTCCTATTATCCATGGAACATTTGGGGAAGATGGGACATTACAAGGAATATTAAAATCGTTGAATATTCCTTTTGTCGGTCCTGATATTTTGGGATCAGCCATAGCGATGGATAAAGATGTAACGAAAAGGCTTCTTAAAGCAGCGAATATACCGGTAGCCGATTCTTACACATTATACAGGCATATTCCTAACGAATATTCATTCCAAGAGATTGTATCAAAATTAGGACTTCCCGTGTTTGTCAAACCTGCCAATGCCGGCTCATCAGTTGGAGTGAGCAAAGTTACCGATGAAACCGAATACCATGCGGCATTAGAAGCCGCTTTTCGTTTCGACAACAAAATTTTGGTCGAGGAAGCAGTCATAGGGAAGGAGTTGGAATGTGGAGTGTTAGGCAATGAAGAACTGCAAGCCTCTGTCGTTGGTGAGATTGTAGCAACAGAAACATTTTATTCCTACGAAGCAAAATATATCCATTCAGACGGAGCTTTATTGCAAGTTCCTGCAAGGATAGAAGCGCATATATCTGATGAAATCCGGAATTTGGCAATCAAGGCTTGTAAAGCGATTTGCTGCGAGGGTATGGCACGTGTGGATTTCCTTCTTTCATCTGAAAACAAATTAGTGCTGAATGAGATAAACACATTACCCGGTTTTACTGAAATTAGTATGTACCCGAAGATGTGGGAGGCCGCCGGAG
>DXRF01000328.1 GCA_019411205.1 Parabacteroides sp.
TTTCCATTTTTCAATTTAGAATTTTATGTTAAGTGGGCAAATTTATAATATTCCGTGAACATTTCAAAGGATAAACGGTTGTTTTATTTATTTGCCGTTCTTTTCTTATTCCGCCAAAAATTTCCATCGCGTTTGCTACCGAACATATTCCTGCGTTTCGACTCTTCCTTCATCGCTTTTTTCTTCTCGGCAACCGCTTCCTTCACCTCGGCAGTTTCGAACATATGGCCTCCGGCAACCGGCACTTCTTTGCCGATCAGCTTCTGGATATCTTTCAGATACGGTACTTCCTCCACATCGCAGAAAGAGAAAGCGATCCCGCTACGACCGGCACGACCGGTACGGCCGATACGGTGCACATATGTTTCCGGTACATTCGGCAAATCATAGTTGATGACATGCGAGAGATGGTCGACATCGATACCGCGGGCGGCAATATCGGTCGCAATCAAGACACGGAGCGTATGATCCTTAAAACTGGATAAGGCACGCTGACGGGCCCCCTGCCCTTTGTTTCCATGAATGGCTTCCGCACCGATCCCGGATTTGTTCAGGACACGGGCGACCTTGTCAGCTCCGTGCTTCGTACGGGTAAAGACCAAAACGGATTCCAGGGAACGGTCTTCCAGCAGATTCTTCAGCAGGTTGATCTTTTCCACTTTCTCAACAAAATAGACAGACTGGTCGATCGTATCGACAGTGGAAGATACAGGAGTCACCTCTACTTTCTCCGGTTCATGGAGGATCGTTCCGGCCAGACGCTCGATCTCAGGCGGCATCGTTGCAGAGAAGAACAGGGACTGGCGCTTCTTGGGCAGTAAAGGCAGGATGCGTTTGATATCGTGGATAAATCCCATATCCAACATCCGGTCCGCTTCATCCAAAACAAAATATTCCAATGTATTCAGGCGGATAAAACCCTGACTGATCAGATCTAACAGACGGCCGGGAGTTGCAATCAACACATCCACACCCCGCTCCAGGGCATCCGTCTGAGGTTTCTGTCCCACGCCACCGAAAATGACGGTATGTCTCACATGCGTATAACGCCCGTATGCAGTAAAGTTCTCACCAATCTGGATCGCCAATTCGCGTGTCGGAGTCAGGATCAGGGCTTTGATGCCCGGTTTATGTTCTCTCGAAAGCTGTTCTTCGATCTTCTGAATGATAGGGATGGAGAAAGCTGCCGTCTTACCGGTTCCTGTCTGTGCGCAACCTAATAAATCAGATCCATCCAACACTACGGGAATGGCTTCGGCTTGTATGGGAGTGGGAGTTGTGTACTTTTCTTTTTTGAGAGCCTTGCGTACCGGCTCGATCAGTTCTAATTGTTCAAATGTCATATAACAAGTATGAGCCATCACGGCTCGTTAAATAAATAATGGTGACAAAGGTACACAAAAATCCGGTATCTCTGCAATTATTCGCTATATTTGCGTGCTTAAAAAAATTTTCAGTTCTTTTTGATTCTCATGAAAGAATTATTGTCACTACTCAAACGGTTCTTCGGATACACTTCATTTCGTCCCCTACAGGCTGAAATCATACAACGCATCTTGCAGAAAGAAGATTCGCTGGTCCTGATGCCTACGGGTGGCGGCAAGTCGATCTGTTTCCAGCTTCCGGCGATCTACATGCCGGGAACAGCCATCGTAGTATCTCCCCTTATCGCTCTGATGAAGGACCAGGTCGAAGGACTGGTCGCCAACGGCATACCGGCTGCAACACTCAACAGCATGATGCCTGAGGAAGAACGCCACCGGGTACGGCAACTCTGCATACAGGGGAAAGTGAAACTTCTTTACATCTCCCCCGAAGGGATCATCAGCGAGCTGCACTGGCTCCTGCCCCGCATCGACATTTCGCTGATCGCCATCGACGAAGCGCATTGTATCTCGCAATGGGGACATGATTTCCGTCCCGAATATACCCAGCTGTCCGTTCTGAAAGAGAATTTCCCGAAAGTACCGATCGTCGCCCTGACAGCTACGGCAGACAAAATCACCCGGACGGATATCCTGGATCAACTGAAACTGCGTGATCCTAAAACATTCATCTCGTCTTTCGACCGTCCGAACCTGTCGCTCACAATCCGCCGCGGGCTGAGCAAAAAGGAAAAGATCGCTGCGATCGTCCATTTCATCAACCGGCACCACCGGCAGAGCGGCATCATCTACTGCATGAGCCGCAACAGTACGGAAACTTTGGTTGAAGAACTGTCTGAATACAGCATCCGGGCAGTCGCCTATCATGCCGGACTAAGCCCCGACAAGCGCGAGAAAGCGCAGGACGATTTCATCAACGACCGTGTCGGTGTGGTGTGTGCGACGGTCGCATTCGGAATGGGGATAGACAAAAGCAATGTCCGCTGGGTCATTCATTACAACATGCCGGCAAGCATCGAGAACTACTACCAGGAAATAGGCCGTGCCGGACGGGACGGGATGAAAAGCGACACGCTCCTTTTCTATTCCGTGGGCGATATCCTGCTCCTCCGCCGTTTTGCAGAGGAAAGCGGACAGAAAGACGTCTGTTTACAGAAGTTGAACCGGATGCGCAGGTATTGCGAGGCAGACATCTGCCGGCGCCGTATCTTGCTGAGCTATTTCGGAGAAGAGACAGACAAGGATTGCGGGAACTGCGACGTCTGCAAGAACCCTCCCCAGCGTTTCGACGGGAGCATCTTGGTGCAGAAAGCCTTGAGCGGTATTTTCCGTACCGGGCAAACGGCTAATATGCACCTGCTGATCGATATCCTCCGGGGAGCCGAAAAGGACGAGCTGAAGGAAAAAGGATACGACAAACTGAAAACCTACGGTGTAGGCAAGGATCTCAGCTACAAGGAGTGGAAAGAATATTTATATCAGATGCTTCAGTTCGGTTATATCGAAATCGACTATATGTCGGCCGGTCACTTGAAAGTGACCCCATTAGGACGTAAAGTCCTTTTCGGCGAGCAGCAGGCGCTCATGGCCATCTATCAAAAGACAAAAGATTTTGCCCTGCCGACCAAGAAAGGCGGCTACAAATACCGTCCGATCCGCCCGATCGAGTCCACC
>DXRF01000329.1 GCA_019411205.1 Parabacteroides sp.
ATCTCCTTTTATATCGATCCAGGCGATTGAGCATGATAATCTTATTCCCCTGATGCGGGAAGCGGTGGAGCGAGGTGTGGAAGTCGTGGTGTATTCGGATTTCCGCTTGGATTATGACAAACAAACCGGTGTGTTGCGGAAGGAAGCCGTTGCCGGGCGGAAGGCTTTAACCGAAAACGGTATTAAGTTGATTCTGTTGAAAGGCATTCATAATAAATCGCTTGCGATTGATGATTCGGTATTGGTGGAAGGTTCCTTTAACTGGCTTTCTGCATGTAGAAATGGGAGTTATTCCCGTCATGAATGTTCCGTGAAACTGATTTCTCCAGAAGCAACGAAGCATATTTCAAACTTAAGGAAGGAGTTAGATGCAATAGAACCGGAATCCGTTCTTTTCGAACCTATTCCTGTCTCTGTACCGAATCAGGTTCAGGTCGAGAATAAAATTTGTCCGGGTTTCTTTGATGCCGATCCGGTAAACAACTGTACGGATGAAGAGCTGGCCGGTTTCAAAGAGCGTATCCGACAATTGGGAATCAAGAAAACGGACGTATCCGAGTCGATAATGAGAGTTCGTAAGCAATATCCCCGTCATTATGAAACATGGTCGGATGAGGAATGCCGGATATTACAGGAGTTCATGCAAAAGACGAATGATCTGGATCTGTTTTGTTCCTGCTTCCAACGTACTCCAGGGTCGATCCGTATAAAAGTAGAAGGCATGAATCAGAATTAGCGCCTGGCTTTCCTGATTCATACCTTCTGTATTCTACTCTTTGATAGAGATATTATAAGATGCCTTCGATCACTTTGCGAAGTTCCGGCTTACCCATCGTGCCGAGCATCATTTCTTTATTCCCGTCCATACGACAGAGGAGCAAAGTCGGGATCGTCCGGATCTTGAAAGCTGCTTCCAGTTCTTCTTCGTTGTCTACATTGACTTTATAGATGTAGAGTTTTCCGTCGTATTCTTTTGCAAACTCATCGAGTATCGGCTCCAAGCGTTTGCAATAGCCGCACCAGGGAGCATGAAAGTCTACGATGCAGGGTTTGTCTCCTACATATTTCCAATCTTTGAGGTCTTCTTCGAAGTTTCCTACTCGCTGTATAAATTCCGTTTTTGTTAATTCAATCGGTGTCATGTTGTTTCCTTTTATTATTAATAGAACAAAGATAAGGATAATATGGTTGCATCGTAAATGGTAATATCATTTATAGAGTTATCAATATTCCCCTTCTGTCAGCATAAAATGAAAAATATCTGTATTTTTGTCTCTCATAAAATAGTAAACTCATGTCATCAGAAAGATACGTTCAAGATTTTACGGCGTTGGAGGCTTTGTTCAAACGCTTTTACAAGCCCTTGCGAGCGTATGCTTTTCGTTTTGTTAACGATAAAGATCTGGCGGAAGATATTGTGCAGGATGTCTTTTTTGAACTGTGGCAACGGCGTGAAAGCATTCGTTTTGAAGACGCTGCTGTGAAGTCCTATCTTTTCAGGGCGGTTTATACGCACGCCTTGAATGCGCTGAATAAAAAGCAGCAGGATGTATGCACCTTGGAACCGGCAAGGGAAGCAGATATTTTGGATCAGTATGTCACTTCTTATATGCAAAATTCCGAGCAGAGCCTGTTATTGAAAGAACTGGAAGAAGAAATCATGTCTTATATAAACACGCTTCCCCCTCAGTGCCGTAAGGTATTTATGCTAAGCCGGAGCTACGGCTTGAAAAATCGCGAGATTGCAGAACAACTGGATATCAGCATCAAGGCAGTTGAAAAGCAGATAAGTAAGGCGCTTTACGGATTGAAGGAACATCTTGTCCAAAAGGACTTATTCCCTTTGTTGGTGCTGGCTGTCACTTGTCTTTCTCATTAGACGGCCGGAGTGTGAAACAAAAGTTTCATGCCGGAGAAAAAAAATATAATTTTTTTATAGAATGGGGGTAGGGTAAAACTACCTTTTTTTGTATTACTAATAAATGAATCTATAAATGAAAGAAGAAACAAACGATATCAACGAAATCATAATCCGTTATCTGGATGGCTCGGCAGAGTTGGAAGAGAAGAGGTTGTTGCTTCGGTGGCTGAAACAATCGGATGATAATCGGGATGATTTTGCTGTAACCCGTGACCTGTGGCTGTCTTGCAATGTCGCTGCCGGAAACGAGTTGGAGGTCGATATCGCTTTGGGGAAACTGAAAGACCGTATCTTGTTGGAGCAGGGACGGATGGAGAGGGGCTTGCCTGCGAAGAGAAATACATTATCGGTGGTTTTGCGTTGGACGCGGGTTGCTGCCGTCTTGTTGCTTTTGTTGGGAGTCGGTTATGGTATCGGTAGTTGGAGGGAGCATTCCGCTCCTGATGTTATCGTGCAAAACCAACTGATAACGGCAAAAGGAAGCAAAGGCCGGTTCACGTTGCCTGACGGATCGGTGGTTTGGCTGAATTCGGAAACTAAACTGACTTATCCGAATCAATTTGCCGGTGACAGACGGTTGGTCTCTTTGGAGGGAGAAGCATATTTCGAGGTGGCGAAAGATGCGAAAAAGCCTTTTGTCGTACAGGCGGGAGAGATAGATGTAGAGGTCTTGGGGACCTGTTTCGATCTCGATAGCTATTCTTCCGGTGAATTTGTAAAGACTGCTTTGCTGAACGGCAGTGTGAAGATATCGGGAAAAGCCTTGAAAGATCCGGTTTACTTGAAACCGAATGAATTGTTCAGATACCATAAGTCGGATCAGATCGCCTCTGTCGAAGAAGCCAAAGTCGGTTTGTATACCGACTGGATCAAGGACCGTCTGGTATTCGACAACGACTGTCTGGCTGATATCTTAATCAGTATGGAGGGACGCTATAATATGGACATTGAATGCCCGAAGCAGTTTGCCGCTGCCACTCGCCTTTCTTTCACGATCCGCCAGGAGAGCATCGAAGAGGTGATGGAAGCGATAAGTCTCATAGCGCCTATCAGGTATGAGATAAAGAGAAATAAAGTATATATAACTCCTCGAAAATAAATGTTTAATTTTAAAAACAAATTGCTTATGGG
>DXRF01000033.1 GCA_019411205.1 Parabacteroides sp.
GCTCAGGAACTTATAAATAAAGTTAAATCAAAGTGTTGCGGAATTAAGGTTTATAAGAATAATACAAACGTCCCATCAAGGCATCGCCCGTTCTATATGTATCCTGGTTTCTGCCGTCATCTTTCAAAAAAGACAGAACAGTTCCGGCTCCCATATTATGATAGCCCAGCAAATCGCTCGGTGAGAAGTTCTGAGCACTTACATACGTATCCCAATACTGTCCTTTCTCTGCGTTCGCCAATAAAGTCACTTCAAAATTATGTCCTCCGTTAAATTGACGTTTCCAACGGATGATGTTATCCAGTAACCAGTTAAAGTCTTTTGAATTTCTACGCTCTGCATATCCGCCTTTTCCAGCCCATTCAGGATGTTCGGCAGATTCATGTTTCATAAATTCATACCATTTGTATTTCGGGGTAAAGTTCATCTGGTATTCAATTCCGAACGGAAGTTTTACAATCGCATAGATATTTGCATTCAGCGTATGTTCGATTTCGCGTTTGTCACGATACATATTATCGAAAAACGGGTTCTTGCCATTGTTGTCACCGGAAGGATACATCCGATACGGGCTGTCCGGATCATCGATATCATTCGGAGTATAAGGCGAGTTGTTTGTACGCTGAGTCACATCGGCAGGCTGTGCACCTTTGTCTTTCGTTGCGAACTGGGAAGTCAAACCGATAGTCAGGAAGTTGGTTACTTTCGATTCCAAGTTCAAACGGGTACGGAAGTTCTTGAAACGATCGCCGACACGAATACCTTCGCGGTCAGCATATCCTAAAGACCAATAATAAGAAAAATCTTCTCTCTTATTGCTTATACTGGCAGTATAATCCTGCTGCAGGGCTGTTTGAAAAACAATATCATCCCAGTTTGTTTCAACACCGTTCAGATAGTTTTCAATTTCAATATTCTTGAAATCCAGACGGCCCAACCAGGTTGTCAGCAGTTCCTGTTCAGAAGGCAAAGTCGTTACAGGAGTTGCCTGGTCATAATTATACCAGGTCAGCGGATCGATCCCAAGGGCGCCTAACTGACGCGGATCTGTAAATTTGCCCGGTACTTTTGCCATTTCTTCCGGAGTCAGTTTGCCTTCCTGATAGTCTTTACGGAACTGGATAAATCCGGGACCGTCCAAAGCAGCCGGAATACGTGAAGGCTGTGCAAAACCGACATTTGCATTGAAAGAGACAACCGGTTTGCCTGTTTTACCTTTTTTAGTCGTGATGGCCACTACACCATTCGCTGCTTTTGCACCATAAACGGCTACGGAGCTGGCGTCTTTCAATACGTCTACCGACTGGATATCCATCGGGTTGATATCCGACAAATCGCCGTCATAAATAACACCGTCCAAAACCAACAAAGGAGAAGATCCGGCAGTCAGCGTATTTTTACCACGTACCTGCAAATTAGCCGTACCGGCAGCATCTGTCGAAATGCCGATAGAAAGACCGGAAGCACTTGCACGCAAAAGATCCTGTACGGAACGGGGAGTTTCCTTTTCCATGTTTTCCGCCTTCACAGTCGAAATAGCACCGGTCAAGTCTTTTTTCTTTGCCGTACCATAACCGATAACGACAACCTCTTCCAGCTCTTCTGTGTCTTCTTTCATCGTCACATCGATCATTTTCTGGTTTCCAACCGTAATGTCCTGTGACAAATATCCGATATAAGAAAATGTAACAATAGCTTTGCTGCCATTGACAGTCAAGCTATATTTTCCATCCACATCCGTAATAGAGCCATTCGTAGTGCCTTTTTCCATTACGTTCACACCGATCAGCGGTTCACCCGTCTGATCCTTTACAACACCGGTTATCGTCTGCGACTGCGCATAGGCTTCGCCAATAACCATCCCCAAAAACAGCAACAAGATACTAAGTCGGGGTAAGAAACTAAAAACACGATTCTTCATACAATTTTTCAGTTTAGTATTAAGCTTGATAGTTTATATTTAGAATTTCGTATACACAAATCAATACGACAAACTTATTTGCTGCAAATGTGCGCGTTAACACATTCGCTTAAAACCATGTTATTCCATTCGAATAATGACCTAAAAAGGGTACTATTCAATACTTTTTATGCAGTTTTATATTCCAGACAATTAAACAACCTTTTGTAAAACAGGAATTTAAAAACAAACATATCCACATTCATCACATGTCCATAACATAATTATCCTAAGTTAATAGCAAATTACATTGTCTAAATTAAATTGATCAAAAGAATATTTATTTCGGGCGCCAAAGATATTGACTTAAATTGAATAATCATAAATATATATTCTTTTTTTTACAAAAAAGCAACAAGTTTCTACGTTTCAATACATTACAGAACATCTTCCTAAAGAACATCCTTCGCGACAACCTCTTCCCTGTCGCCCAACAGATAGTCGTCACTCAGACGGTTCGTTTTTATCAGATGTGCGGGCTAAACTTCACATTCTGCCATATCCGCAAAAATCTCCTAACGTACCTATTTACGGCATACCCCATCTTTTCATTAGGGGCAGATAGAAAAACTGACGTATTGTCACACTTCCTGCCACCTGAACTTTTCTAAACCTATCCTTGTTACTTTGGCATACGATTTGTGGAATAGCTAATGCAGCTCGAAAGAGAAACGCAAAAAACAGGAAAATAATAACAATTAAAATAGTAGAAAATTATGGGAAAAATTATCGGAATCGACTTAGGAACAACCAACTCTTGTGTTGCCGTACTGGAAGGTAACGAACCGGTTGTAATTGCAAACAGCGAAGGAAAAAGAACGACTCCTTCAATCGTTGCATTTGTTGAAGGTGGTGAACGTAAGGTAGGTGATCCTGCAAAACGTCAGGCTATCACAAACCCGGAAAAAACAATATTCTCTATCAAACGTTTCATGGGTGAAACCTATGATCAGGTTCAGAAAGAAATCGGCCGCGTACCTTATAAGGTAGTCCGCGGTGACAACAACACACCGCGTGTTGACATCGAAGGACGTCTCTATACTCCTCAGGAAATTTCAGCAATGGTACTTCAGAAGATGAAGAAGACCGCTGAAGACTATTTAGGACAGGAAGTAACGGAAGCCGTCATCACCGTTCCGGCATACTTTAGCGACGCACAGCGCCAGGCTACTAAGGAAGCCGGTGAGATTGCAGGTCTGAACGTTCGCCGTATCGTAAACGAACCGACTGCCGCATCTTTGGCCTACGGTCTGGACAAAACGAACAAGGACATGAAGATCGCCGTATTCGACTTGGGTGGTGGTACATTCGATATCTCTATCCTGGAATTAGGTGACGGTGTGTTTGAAGTAAAATCCACAAACGGTGACACTCACCTGGGTGGTGACGACTTCGACCATGTGATCATCGACTGGTTGGCAGAAGAATTCCTGCGCGAAGAAGGCGTTGACCTGCGTAAGGACCCGATGGCTTTGCAACGTTTGAAAGAAGCGGCTGAAAAAGCCAAGATCGAATTGTCAAGCACGACAAGCACGGAGATCAACTTGCCGTATATCATGCCGGTAAACGGTGTTCCAAAGCACTTGGTCAAGACACTGACACGTGCCAAATTCGAACAGCTGGCAGACAGTCTGATCCAGGCTTGTATCGAACCTTGCCGCCAGTCTTTGAAAGATGCAGGTTTGAGCACTTCCGACATCGACGAAGTCATCCTCGTAGGTGGTTCGACACGTATTCCGGCTGTACAGGCCATCGTTGAGAAGTTCTTCGGCAAGGCTCCGTCAAAAGGTGTTAACCCGGACGAAGTGGTAGCTGTAGGTGCTGCTATCCAGGGAGGTGTATTGACAGGTGAAGTAAAAGACGTTCTGTTGCTCGATGTTACTCCGTTGTCACTGGGTATCGAAACAATGGGTGGCGTAATGACCAAGCTGATCGAAGCCAATACGACTATTCCTACCAAGAAGTCTGAAACATTTACAACAGCCGTTGACAACCAGCCTTCTGTAGAAATCCACATATTGCAGGGCGAACGTTCGTTGGCTAAAGACAACAAATCGATCGGCCGTTTCCATCTCGACGGAATTCCAGCTGCACAGCGTGGTGTTCCTCAGATCGAAGTTACTTTCGATATCGATGCAAACGGTATCTTGAATGTATCGGCTAAGGATAAAGGCACCGGAAAAGTACAGAGCATCCGTATCGAGGCTTCCAGCGGTTTGAGCGACGACGAAGTAAAACGTATGAAAGAAGAAGCTCAGGCTAACGCCGAAGCCGATAAGAAGGAAAAAGAACGTATCGACAAGCTGAACCAGGCCGACAGCATGATCTTCCAGACTGAAAAACAGTTGAAAGATCTGGGCGACAAAATTCCGGCAGACAAGAAGGCTCCTATCGAAACGGCTCTGAACAAACTGAAAGAAGCTCACAAGGCTCAGGATATCGCCGGTATCGATGCTGCTATGGCAGAACTCAACAGCGTATTCCAAGCTGCAAGCCAGGAAATGTACAACGCCCAGAACGCTCAGGGTGGTGCACAACCGGGTCCTGACTTCGGTCAGCAGGCTGGTGGCAACGCCGGAAACAACAAGCAGGATGGCGGTGTGACGGATGTTGACTTCGAGGAAGTGAAGTAAGAGTAGATAAATATCTATAACCAATAACAGCCAAATAGGGTGCAACTCGATGAGTTGCACCCTATTTTGTTTCTAACACTGGTTGACGATCTGCTTGTTCCTCGGTTTTTTACCGTATAGTTTTTACCGTATATTCATCCCCCCTTTGCGTCGCGACAAAAAGCGGTTGTTGCCATGTGCGTTTCTCATGCTATTTTTTTACCGGAGCCTCTTCACCGACTTTCAACGGAGTGATGTTGTTTTCGGCACCGGAATAACCGATGTTCTGATTGATCACACCACCTGTATTGGTCGTAATGGCATTATACGGTACGGGCCATAACGCATGATGAACGCTGATACGGTACTTTCCGTTTGCCACCTCGGTTCCGTCACGGAAAAAGTTGTTGACCGTCATCAACCAGTCATACCAGAAATTGCAGCCGGGTTGTTTCACATTCGAGCCTGTTCCACCGGGACCGGAGAAATTATCCAATTTGTAGACACGGCCGCCGAACATTTCGCACGACTTGCCGGTCTTGGCATACGTGTAAGCAATACGGACCAATTCTATATGACGGTTTTCTTCGTAATACAATTCACGGGCACGTTCAGCCAGTACTGCACCTATATTGATTTCCGCACCCGTCAACGGGTCAGCACCGGCACGTTGGCGAACCACATTCAACATGTCAGCCGCTTCCTGCAGCTGATCTTTCCAATAATAACATTCGCCCATCATCAAATAAACTTCGGCCGAACGATAGATATACCACGGGGTTTCACCTCCGCTACGGTCTGTCTGTTTGGAAGGATCGGGAACGAACAATTTGTAATGAGGCCATGAGAACCAACAACGTACGGAGTCGGAGACACTCATGTTGGCCGAACGGACCAAATGCTTTCCATACCATTCGGATTTGCCTTTCAATCCGGGGTCGTTATAGTACAGGTCAGTCATCCGACGCCAACTTCCCGGTACATTCGGCCCGCGGAGATCATTCTTCTCCTTTTCACCCCAAATATCGAATTGCAGGAAATTGTTGGCACGGCAGGAACCGATACCACGGCCGACATTGAAGTCATTGTCGATCTCCGTTTCCTTATCTGCAGCCGAAGGTGAAATGGCCGTGCCGGTCTTTCCGTCGGGAGTGACGATAGCCGCCCCTTTCGCCCAGTAAGGAGTAGCGTTACGCATGGTTTGCACTCTGTCGCGTCCTTCCACATCCGGATAAGAAACGACATACATCAAACCTTCAGTGTTCGACATATCCATTTTCGCCTCCACGCTGTGCAAATCATGCATCAGATTCGTGTTAGGCTTCGTCTGGTTGGTCGTAAAGCGGGCGGTCATCAACGGGTGGTTTGCCACGATCTCTTTGCCCACCTCGATGGCACGGTCGAATTCGCCTAAACACATGGCGACTTTCATCAGCAAGACACCGCAAGCGGCATTGGAGGTCCTGCCACGGTCTACCTTTTCAGGGACCCATTGATAAGCAAACTCCAGATCCTTTTTCAGTTGTTCCAGAATACTCCAACGGTCATAAGAATAGAAGTCCAGTTTCGGTCCTGTATATTCCCTGTCCAAAAACGGCACATTCCCAAACTGATGGGTCAGCTTGTAATAACGATAGGCTCTCTGGAAATAGGCTGTACCCAGAACGGCATTACGCTCTGCCTCATCTTTATACGTTCCGGCATCAATACGGGAAAGCACGATATTGGCATACTTGATTCCTTTAAAACCTTCGTCCCAATACCATCCCATTTTGTTCTTGGCATCGTTTCTTACTTGAGTCGGAAGCATATAATTGTCAAAATCGACTAAAGCACCACTCTCGTCAGTCTTTCCGTTCACGGCCACATCCGAAGTAAAATACTCGGTTATGATAGGAGCCTGATCTCCGAAAAACTCATGACGCATATTACGTTCGCATGCCACGATGGCCGAATACATCCCCTCGGCATCCACATAGGTATTTTCAGGAGTGTAAAAAGAAAGAGGTTTCGGGTCCAACCAGCTCTCTTTGCAGCCGGTCACCAACAATGGCAACAAAGCCAATGCCCCTATGATATATTTTTGTTTGCTATTCTTCATTTTCTTTCGTCTTATTAAAGAGTGAAATTAAAACTGATATTATATGATCTCATACCATATGCTCCATCGTCACGATTCTTTTTCGTTGCTTCAACATCAAAATAATCCCAACCGGTTATAGTAAACGGATTGCGCGCACTGAGAGATATACGCATGTTTTCCACCTTGAATTTCTTCAAAAAGGCCTTGGGTACTCCATAAGACAACGTAATATTGTCCATACGGATGAAGGTTTTCTTCTTGTAATAATCGGCAAAGCGATAAGAGCCAATGCGTCCGTATTCATTTGACGGATTTTCCCGAGTCCAACGGGGCTGGTCATAAGTGGTGTAACGGTCAAACATTCCCCCGCTGTTGGATGCAAGATTATAATAATCATAATGACCGACATCGGAATACATCATAAAAGACAGACTCAAGTCCTTGTAGATAAACTCATTTCTCCAAGACCAGAAAAAACGCGGAGTCAGATATCCCTGAAATGTTTTGTCAGCATCATCCAGTACGCCATTGCCATCTTGGTCTATATAATGGAAGTCACCTGGCTTACAACCATATTTGGCTGCTTCTTCCTCTTGTCCCAGTTGCCATACGCCTCCAAATTCATAATTCCAAATCTGGTCGGGATCATGGCCGATGAACCATTTGTTTTTGGGATCGTCCTTTTCTTTCTGGCCGATCAGATTACCGTTTTCATCCAAAATGTCCTCCATGTCTCCATACAGGCTTTTCAGCTTCCTCCGGTTGAAAGAGAAACTTGCGGAAGAAGTCCACGTGAAGTCATTCGTGCGAATGATATCACCGTTCAACGACAACTCAAAACCCTTGTTTGCCAACTTCCCCAAATTGGCTTTTACATCTGCAAATCCCAAGATGGAAGGCAAAGCACGATTGACCAGCAGATCGGTCGTTTCGGTCACGTAGGTTTCCATTGAACCTCTCAAACGGTCGTTGAACAAAGAATAGTCCAATCCTATGTTATAGGAGCCAGTACGTTCCCATTTCAAATTCGTGTTGGCCATACGATTCACATAAATCTGGGAAGTCAGATAGATGTTCCCATTTTGGCCGATGTAAGGATGCAAACTGGAGTTCAAGCTGGCCAAAGCATCATACTGGCCGATGTCGCGGTTTCCGTTCTGCCCCCAAGAGAGACGCAGCTTTCCATAATTCAACCAAGAGCCGGCCGGTTCCATGAACTTCTCGGAGGTAAACACCCATCCCAAAGCAACAGCCGGAAAGGTCGCACGCGGGTTCATCTGTCCGAAAGCCGAATAACCGTCACGGCGGGCAGAGGCTGTCAACATATACTTGTCTTTAAAAGAATAGAACAAACGTCCCATCAAAGCATCTCCCGTCTTGTAAGTATCATCACTTGAAACAACCGGTACTGTTCCGGCTCCTATATTATGATATCCTAAAATATCACTCGGAGTAAATTGCGACGCCTTGGCTACCGTTTTCCAATATTGTCCTTTTTCCGCATTTTGCAAGAATGTCGCTTCAAAACGATGCCCTTCTCCAAACTCTTTTTTCCAACGGACAATATTATCGACCTGCCAATTGAATGTCTTTTCTGTCCTACGTTCGGATTTACCGCCCTCTCCGGCCCATTCCGGATGCTGGGCCGATTCATGGTTATAGTATTCGTACCATTTGTAATACGGGTTAAAATTCATCTGGTATTCAAATCCGAACGGAAGTTTGACGATTGCATAAATATTGGCATTCAATTTGTGTTCCATGTTTTTGCGGTCTCTATACAAATTATCGAAGAACGGATTTTTCGTATTGTTATCGCCCGAAGGATACATTCTGTATGGACTATCCGGATTGTCAATTTCATTCGTCGTGTAAGGAGAATTATTCATTCGCTGTCCGACGTCAGCAGACAATGCACCTTTGTCTTTCGTTCCGAAAGAGCTATTCAAGCCGATAGTCAGAAAATCTGTCACTTTAGATTCCAAATTCAATCGAGTACGGAATGTTTTGAAATGATCTCCGGTTTTGACTCCTTCACGGTCTGCATACCCCATAGACCAGAAATAGGAGAAATTATCTGTACGGTTGGATATGCTGGCAGTGTAGTCCTGCTGGAAACCTGTTTGAAAAACAAGATCGGTCCAATCCGTTTCAACCCCATTCAAATAGTTTTGAATTTCAATATTCTTGAAATTCAGACGCCCTAACCAGGTTGTCAACATCTGCTCTTCCGACGGTACAGTCGAGACAGGAGTCGACTGGTCATAATTAAACCAAGTCAGCGGGTCAACACCTAAGCCACTCAATGTACGGGGATCGTTGTACATCCCTTTTTTGGCAGCTAACTCATCTTGTGTCAGTAAACTTTCAGAATACTCTTGGCGGAATTTGACAAAACCGGCTCCATCTACGACTTTCGGCACCGAATTAGCTTGTACCCATCCCCAGTTTGCATTGAAGTTAACAACGGGCTTGCCTGTCTTACCTTTTTTCGTAGTAATGGCAATTACTCCATTCGCCGCTTTTGCTCCATATACGGCTACCGAACTGGCATCTTTCAACACGTCAATAGATTGGATGTCCATGGGATTAATATCCGACAGGTCACCGTTAAAAATCACACCATCCAAGACATACAGCGGACTGGAACCTGCACTCAATGTGTTTTTACCACGGATTTGAACAGAAGTCGAACCGTCTGCATTGACAGATGCTCCAATCGATACACCAGGCGCATTCGCTCTCAATAAGTCTTGAACGGAACGTGGAGTCTCCTTTTCCAGATTTTCAGCCTTTACAGTCGAGATCGCCCCTGTCAAGTCTCTCTTCTTAGCTGTACCGTAACCGATCACGACAACTTCTTCCAACTCTTCCGTGTCTTCTTTCATCGTCACGTTGATCGTTTTCTGATTCCCGACCGCCATTTCCTGAGAAAGATAACCGATATAAGAGAATACCAAGATGGCTTTGCTTCCTTTTACAAAAACACTGTACTTTCCATCTACATCTGTGATGGAACCATTGGTTGTTCCCTTTTCCATCACATTCACACCAATCAAAGTTTCACCTGACTGGTCTTTTACGATACCGGTGATTGTCACATTCTGAGCAAAAGACTGAACAGCAAACAGTCCTAACAGAATTGATATCAAACCGAATCGTAGCAAAAAATCCAAATTACACTTTTGCATTTTGATTTAGGTAATATATTAGACATAAAAAACTGCTAAAGAAATTTTTTCATCAAGACTTTTACTGTCAACAGAGGATCAAAATGAAATTTTTGAAAACAAAAACAAAAACATTATGATATTACAATTAATTTATACCTTAGTTCTAAGGGAACTATGGCGATACAAATCGCTTTTTTGTCCAAATAGAAACATTTAATTTGCATTTGTTTAAAAAAAATGCGTATGTTTGCGATCACAAACGACAAAATCTTGAGTGATTGTTAATTTTTTATCTAATAAATGCCACTGTTCCCTTAGAACTACAGAAGAATAAATAATCGCATGTGGTTTTCTCTAAACATTCCTTTGTCTGAAGACGGGGTATCTATTGAGTGGTCTTTCACATCATACCTGCATTTTGGCATGATTCCTTTACTTTATCAATGACTTTTAAAAATTACGCCATTGGGATATGCCCCATACCCAATACGGAATATAGCCGGCGCCGACCGGCAGATAAGAGACTGTCCCAATGACAGGACTCTATGTGGTCTGAATAGAGTCCTGCCATTGGGACAGTCTTGTTTTTTGGAAAAATCCTGATGGATAATCAGGTTTGCAGCCTGTTCACCGAGGTTTCATTACGGCTTGACTTTGATATCAAACAGATCTGCATCCTTCCATGCGGGAAATTTTGTTCTCAAATCTTCCAGGTCGGCGCGGACAAGCGTACACGTGCGGGTGACCTCTTCGCGCTTGCCGGCATCTGCCAGCTTTTTGCCTTTCGGCGAGAAGATCATAGAATCGCCCCGGTAGACGAAGCCCTTGCCGTCGATTCCCACACGGTTCACCCCGCAGACATACGCCATGTTCTCCAAGGCACGTGCCTGGAGCAGCGTCTTCCAAACTTTCTTACGCGCTTCGGGCCAGTTGGCGACATAGATCAGCAGGTCGTATTCGTTGTTCATGTTACGGCTCCAAACCGGGAAACGAAGATCATAGCAGACTTGCAAACAGATATTCCAGTCCTTATATCGTATGATCGGCCGTTTATCTCCGGCTGTGAAATGCCGGTCTTCGCCTGCCATCCGGAATAAATGCCGTTTGTCATACAAATGGGTGTCACCTTCGGGCGTGACGAAAAAAGCGCGGTTGAAATATTTCCCGTCTTCTTTTGCAATGAAACTGCCGGCCACGGCAATCTTATATTTCTTCGCCCACCCTTTTATGGTAGAAATAGTAGGCCCGTCCATCGTGTCGGCCAGCTTTTCCACTTCCATAGAGAAACCCGTCGTAAACGTTTCCGGCAAAATGGCTATATCCGTTTTACCGCTAACCCGCCGGAGCAGTTCTCCATAATAACCCAGGTTCTCATCTCTATCCTCCCAAATAATATGGGACTGGACCATACTGATACGCAAATTGTCTGCCATAATATTAAATTTGAACAAAGTTTTCCGGGTGACAAGCTGTCACTTCTCTATAATGCTCACGGATATCACGGATATCTTTATCCGCATCACCCGTAGGATAGAATACTCCTTTAAAACCGGCTTCTTTCTTTTTGTAGTCGAAATAGGCCAGCAGGATAGGCACATTGGCTTTTTGTGCGATATAGTAGAAGCCCTTTTTCCAGTCATCCACCCGTTTGCGCGTACCTTCAGGAGTCACGGCCAGCTGAAATTCTTTCCGCCGATTGAACTGGTCCACCATCTGGTCCGTCACCGAAGTCCGCCTACTGCGGTCAACAGGCACGCCCCCCAACCAGTCGAACAACAGGTTGAACGGGAAAAAGAACCATTCCTTCTTAATCAGGAAACTGGCATTACGGCCAATCGAGGTATAAAACAGTTTTCCTACGATAAAATCCCAATTGCTGGTATGCGGAGCCACACATATCACACATTTAGGCACATCCTCGACTACCGGCCCAAGTTTCCAGCCGGCCAAACGAAGAAGTGCCTTACTTATAGCTTTCTTCATTCTTTACTTTCTATTTGCTCAACTCTCCGATTTCAACTGCGATTGCGTTTATTTCCGTTTGCAGGTCCGCCCGCAATTTACGGTAATATTCTTTCACCCGTTTTTTGTTTTCTGTTCCGTCCGGACGGTTGGCACGACGAATAAATTCATCTTGCATATCGAGTACTCTCGCCATCACCACATCGGCTTTCTCCGAATCGACACCCGGGAGATACAGCTTACAAAACAATGTTTCCGAAAATAAATCGCCAGCCACATAGCTGATGTCTTTCTTTAAAATTCTTCTTTTAGCCATAATTGTTTACATTAAAATATCTACAAATCTACATAATTCATTCATTAAACAAGCCTTATAGTTGAAAAAAAGACAAAAATTCGTATCTTTGCCCCCTCAAAATATCTGATTATAAACAAAATCGTTTATGGATAATAATACAACAACGCCAGAATTTCTTTTCGAGAGCAGTTGGGAAGTTTGTAACAAAGTAGGTGGTATTTATACCGTCCTTTCAACGAAAGCTCATACGTTACAACAATCATTTAAAGACAAGCTGATCTTTATAGGACCCGATGTGTGGGACAATACAAACGCTCCCGACTTCATTGAAGACGATGTTCTGTTTGCTGACTGGAAAACTTATACGAAGACCACTGAAAACCTGAAAGTAAAAGTAGGCCGATGGAACGTTCCGGGGACACCCCCTGTAATCCTGGTCGATTTCAAGCCTTTCTTCAAAGAAAGAGATTCTTTTTTCTACTCGATGTGGGAAAGTTTCCGTGTAGACTCGATCCATGCATATGGCGACTACGACGAATCTTGCATCTTCGCCTACGCAGTGGGTAAGGTAATCGAAAGTTTCTATCATTTTTACAAGCTGGAAAACAAAAAGGTTGCCGCTCTGTTCAATGAATGGATGCTGGGAATGGGTGCACTTTACATCCAAAAGCAACTCCCGGCCATCGCAACGCTCTTCACAACACATGCTACTTCTATCGGCCGCTCCATCGCCGGCAACAACAAGGCCCTGTATGCTTATATGGACGGCTACAACGGTGACCAGATGGCCGGAGAGCTGAATATGGAAGCGAAACATTCATTGGAAAAACAGACGGCCTTGCATGTGGACTGCTTTACGACAGTGAGTGACATCACTGCCCGCGAGTGTAAACAATTGCTGGACAAATCACCGGACATCGTCACGCCGAACGGCTTCGAACCCAACTTCGTCCCGGCCGACGAGGAATACGACAAGAAGCGTACGGCTGCCCGCCTCGATCTGCTCAACGTCGCAGAGAAACTGCTCGGATGCCCCATCTCACCGGATGCATTCCTGGTTTCCACCAGTGGCCGCTACGAATACCGCAACAAAGGTATCGACGTCTTTATCGAAGCGATGAACCGGGTGCGCACTTCCGGCAGGCTCCAGCGCGAAGTCGTTGCCTTCATCATGGTTCCGGCTTGGGTACGCGATGCACGTGCAGACCTGAAAGAAGTCATCGACAAGAACATACGCACCACCTCGCCCATGCAAATGCCATTCGTCACGCATTGGCTGAATCAGATGGAACAGGACAAGGTGCTGAACTATATCTCCCATGCCGGCTTCACCAATTCAGCGACCGACAAGTTGAAGATCATTTTTGTGCCTTGCTACCTGGACGGACGCGACGGTATCCTCAACAAACCCTACTACGATCTGCTGATCGGTATGGATGCGACCGTCTATCCCTCCTATTACGAACCTTGGGGATACACTCCGCTGGAAAGTATCGCATTCGGGATTCCGACCATTACCACCGATCTTGCCGGTTTCGGCCTATGGGCTAAGAAGCATGTGACAGGCAACAACATCAGTGAAGGCGTAGCCGTCGTGAACCGTGACGATTTTAATTATTTCGAAGTAGCAGATGCCATCACGTCTTCGATTCTGGCACTTGCGGGAAAGGACAAAAACGAAATGGCAGAAATCCGGAAACGCAGTTTCTGCCTGGCGGCACAAGCAGAATGGAGCAAATTCATTGTCTACTATGAAGAGGCTTTCAGGATCGCTTTGGAGCATGCGAGCAAAAGAAATAATTAAAATACGCTCATAATTAAATAGATAATCTCTATCTTTGCAACGTTTTAGACAGAATAGAGATGATACAATAATAAAATAGAAATTGAAACATTTTAAACTTCACAATAATGAAAATCAAAGCGAATAACGCAAACAGCCCGATTTGGAAAGATGTTTATTCCCACTCTATGCTCCCCGAGCAATTACAGCCGTTATACGAAATGGCGACAAACCTATGGTGGGTATGGAACCATGAAGGTGCCAAATTATTCGGTAAGATCGATCCTGAACTCTGGGCATCAACAGAAGGTAACCCTGTGCTTTTACTTCAAAGCCTGTCCTACAAGCGTATTGAGGAAATCCTGGCAGATGACGTCCTGATGGCCGAAATCAAAGCTGTATACTCAATATTCAAGGATTATGTAGATGTTAAACCGGATCAGACAAAACCGTCTGTTGCTTATTTCAGTATGGAATATGGTCTGACAAACGTGCTGAAAATCTACTCCGGCGGTCTGGGCGTGTTGGCAGGTGACTACCTGAAAGAGGCCAGCGACAGCAACGTCGACCTGACAGCAGTAGGTTTCCTGTATCGCTACGGCTATTTCACACAGTCTCTGTCTATGGACGGACAACAGATTGCCAATTACGAACCGCAAAACTTCAACGCACTGCCTCTTACACAGGTCATGCAGGCCAACGGCGAACCGATGGTATTGGAAGTTCCCTACCCCGGCCGCATCGTTTATGCGCACATCTGGAAAGTAAGCGTAGGACGCGTTCCTTTATATCTGATGGATACGGATATCCCCCAAAACAGTGAATGGGATCGCTCCATCACTCACCAGTTGTATGGTGGCGACTGGGAAAACCGTATGAAGCAGGAATATCTGTTGGGTATCGGCGGTATCCTGATGTTGAACAAATTAGGAATCAAGAAGCAGATTTACCACTGCAACGAAGGTCACGCCGCGCTGATCAACGCACAGCGTCTGGTCGATTTCATCCAGAACGACGGTCTGTCATTCAACCAGGCCCTGGAAGTCGTACGTGCTTCTGCTTTATACACCGTTCACACACCGGTTCCCGCTGGTCACGACTACTTCGATGAAGGCCTGTTCGGCCGTTACATGGGCGAGTTCCCCGGCAAGTTAGGTATCAGCTGGCAGGAGTTTATCGATATGGGACGTGAAAATCCGGGCTCCAACGAGAAGTTCTCTATGAGTGTATTCGCATTGAACACTTGCCAGGAAGCAAACGGCGTCAGCTGGTTGCATGGAAAAGTATCCCAGCGTATGTTCGCTCCGGTATGGAAAGGTTATTTCCCCGATGAGCTGCACGTAGGATACGTTACCAACGGCGTGCACATGCCGACTTGGGCTTCTACCGAATGGAAACGTTTCTTTGTTGAACATTTCGACAAGAAGTTCTTCAAAGACCAATCCAACAAGAAATATTGGGAGGCAATCCAGAATATTGCGGACGATGATATCTGGAATATCCGTAAAACACTGAAGAACAAACTGATCACATACATCAAGAGTCAGTACAAGACAAACTGGCTGAAGAACCAGGGAGATCCCGCGAAGGTTGTTTCCATCCTGGACAAGATCAACCCGAACGCTCTGCTGATCGGTTTCGGCCGCCGTTTCGCGACTTACAAACGTGCCCACCTGCTGTTCACCGACTTGGATCGTTTGGCCAAGATCGTAAACAACGAACAGTACCCGATCCAGTTCGTGTTCACCGGTAAAGCTCACCCGGCCGATGGTGGCGGACAGGGCTTGATCAAACACATTGTCGAAATCTCCCGCCGTCCGGAATTCTTAGGAAAGATCATCTTCCTGGAAAACTACGATATGCGTCTGGCTCGTCACCTGATCGCAGGTGTCGATGTTTGGCTGAACACGCCGACCCGTCCTCTGGAAGCATCCGGTACGTCTGGTGAAAAAGCAGAGATGAACGGTGTCCTGAACTTCTCCGTATTGGACGGATGGTGGTACGAAGGTTACAAACAGGGTGCAGGCTGGGCATTGACCGACAAGCGCACTTACGAAAACCAGCAGTATCAGGACCAGTTGGATGCCGCTACTATCTACCATATATTGGAAACAGAGATTATCCCGACTTATTATGCAAGAAACAGCAAGGGTTACTCTCCCGAATGGATCCAGTATATCAAGAACTCGATGTCCGAAATCGCTCCCGACTATACGATGAAACGTATGTTGGACGACTACATCGACCGCTTCTACAACAAGTTGGCAACCCGCTCCGCTCACTTGCACGAAAACGGCTTTGCCGAAGCCAAAGCAATCGCTGCATGGAAAGAAGAAGTGGCAGAACATTGGGACAGCTTCCAGGTAGAATCGTTTACATGCAGCCGTGACTTATCTATCGACGGTCCGGTTGTCGGCAAAGAATATAAGTTCGATCTGGTTATCGACCGCCACGAACTGAAAGGTATGTTGGGAGTTGAGATGGTTGTCACGAAAGAAAACCCGGATAACCACCAGTTGGAATTACTGGCGACCGAACAGTTCAATCTGATAAAAGAAGAAGGTTCCAAACTGTTCTTCGAACTAAAGACAACTCCAAGCGAAGCAGGTCTTCACAAGATGGGCTTCCGCGTTTACCCTGTAAACAAAGAATTGCCTCACCGTATGGACTTCGCTTTCGTCCGCTGGATCCAGTTGTAATCAAGAACAAGCAAAACAATAATCAAGAAAGAGGGTGCATGACACACCCTCTTTTTTTATGCAGATACTAAAGCGATGCCTTACAGAGGCTAACCCTATGAGTTACGAGCAGTAACCAATAGGGTTACGAACACGAACCAATAGGGTTCCAGACAGCCCGCAGGAATGGCAGCAAATCAAAAAAAGGGAAGTCGCACGACAGGCAACTTCCCTTTTCAAGCTGATATAGATTTTTTTTAGGTTTAGAAAGCGTAATCCAAACTTAAGCCAAACACTTTATTGGTACGGCTATAGACATTCGTACCGGGGAGATTTGTACCGCAATAATTCTCTGATTTCTTTGTATAATTATGATAATTTGTCCACATATACCCCACATTCAATGCCATCTTTTCGCTCAGCATCACCTTAGCTCCAAAGCCCAACGAATAAGAGTCACAGGAGAAACTAACATCACTTTGGAAATTATCAGACAAACCATAATCCGTAATTTGAGCTCCACCACTAATGGTCAATCTCTTGATCACGTCCCATTCAATACCAAACAGATACTCATTCGTACCTCTTTCCAGTTCTTTCTGTTTTCCACCGGCCATGCCCGCTTTCTTGTCATCGAAGAAATGATACTCTACAGAAGCCTTCAACATGGGTAAAAATTGATAAGAGGCTGCCACCGAAAGCATGGAAGGAATATCTGTCTCTTAT
>DXRF01000330.1 GCA_019411205.1 Parabacteroides sp.
TAACTCTGGGCCCGAAAGGACGTAACGTTATCATCGAAAAGAAATTCGGTGCTCCTCACATCACGAAAGACGGTGTAACGGTTGCTAAAGAAGTAGAAATTGCTTGCCCGTTTGAAAACATGGGTGCTCAGCTGGTGAAGGAAGTCGCTTCAAAGACAAACGACAATGCCGGCGATGGTACGACAACAGCAACAGTTTTGGCACAGTCTATTATCGGTGTCGGTCTGAAGAACGTAACGGCAGGTGCCAATCCTATGGACCTGAAACGTGGTATCGACAAAGCGGTAGCTAAAGTCGTAGAAAGCATCGCTGCTCAGTCTGAAGCTGTAGGTGACCAGTTCGAAAAGATCGAACACGTAGCCAAGATTTCTGCTAACGGTGACGAAGCTATCGGTAAACTGATCGCTGAAGCTATGCAGAGAGTAAAAACAGAAGGCGTTATCACTGTAGAAGAAGCTAAAGGTACGGAAACTACAGTAGACGTTGTAGAAGGTATGCAGTTCGACCGTGGTTATATCTCTCCGTATTTCGTAACCAACACGGAAAAGATGGAATGCGAGATGGAAAATCCGTATATCCTGATCTACGACAAGAAGATCTCTGTATTGAAAGATTTGCTGCCTATCCTTGAACCGGCAGTTCAGAGCGGTCGTCCTCTGTTGATCGTCGCTGAAGATATCGATAGCGAAGCATTGGCTACTTTGGTTGTAAACCGTCTGCGTGGTTCTTTGAAGATCTGTGCTGTTAAGGCTCCGGGCTTCGGTGACCGTCGTAAAGCTATGTTGGAAGATATCGCTGTCTTGACAGGTGGTGTTGTGATCTCCGAAGAAAAAGGCTTGAAGCTGGAAGGTGCTACAATGGATATGTTGGGTACAGCTGAAAAGGTTACAGTAGACAAAGACACGACTACTATTGTAAACGGCGCAGGTGATAAGGAAGCTATCCAGGCTCGTATCGGTCAGATCAAGACTCAGATTGAAAATACGACTTCCGACTATGACAAAGAAAAACTGCAGGAACGTCTGGCTAAGATGGCTGGTGGTGTTGCCGTACTGTATGTAGGTGCTCCTTCTGAAGTTGAAATGAAAGAAAAGAAAGACCGTGTTGACGATGCTCTGCATGCAACTCGTGCCGCTATCGAAGAAGGTACGGTTCCTGGTGGTGGTGTGGCTTACATCCGTGCCATCGAAACTCTGGAAGGTCTGAAGGGTGAAAACGAAGACGAAACAACCGGTATCGAAATCGTTAAACGCGCTATCGAAGAACCGTTGCGCCAGATCGTTGCAAACGCTGGTAAAGAAGGTGCGGTAGTTGTTCAGAAAGTAAAAGAAGGTAAGGGTGACTTCGGTTACAATGCTCGTACAGACAAGTATGAAAACTTGTGTGCAGCCGGTGTAATTGATCCTGCTAAGGTAACACGTGTAGCTTTGGAAAATGCTGCTTCTATCGCTGGTATGTTCCTGACTACGGAATGTGTGATCGCTGAAAAGAAAGAAGAAGCTCCGGCAGCTCCTGCTATGAACCCGGGTATGGGTGGCATGGGTGGTATGATGTAATTCTTCCCATAAAGCATAAAATCAGAAACGGCTGCTTCCTGAAAGGAGGTAGCCGTTTTTTTGCATAAAAAGTTAGGTTGCAGTTTGGCGGTTTCAAAAAAATTGCTACCTTTGCAACCGCAATCAAGAGAGATTGCATCACTGAAAAGTGTTGAATTGCCCAGGTGGCGGAATTGGTAGACGCGCACGTTTCAGGTGCGTGTGTCGAGAGGCATGCAGGTTCGAGTCCTGTTCTGGGCACTTCAAAGCGGATAACTTATATGGTTGTCCGCTTTTTTTATATCTCCCTTATGAAGTTCGATTAAACTTTGAACCATTATTTCCGTCTGATATGGGAAAAGAGCGGAAGGAGATAATGATTATTTTCTTATATTTACCCCAAATTAGCGAGTAGAAATGCAACAATATATAGAAGAAGAGATAATAAAGCAATTACGTGATCCGGTGCATCAACGTGATGCCTTCGCGCAGGTTGTCAATTTCTACGGGGAGAAGTTGTATTGGCAGATACGAAAGATGGTGTTGGACCATGACGACGCCAACGACTTATTGCAGAATACATTCCTGAAAGCCTGGACAAATATCGACTATTTCCGGGGAGAGGCGAAGTTGTCGACTTGGTTGTATAAGATTGCGATAAACGAATGTATAACCTTTCTGAACCGCCAGCGTACGCAAAATAATGTCTCGATCGATGATACGGACGTGTTTTTGTTGGAGCGCCTGAAAGGAGATGAATATTTCGACGGAGATGCCGCGCAGATGAAGCTGCAGAAAGCCATCCTGACATTGCCGGAGAAACAGCGTGCCGTTTTTAATATGAAATATTTTGACGATATGAAATATGAAGATATGTCTGAGATTTTCGGAACTTCCGTAGGCGCTTTAAAAGCGTCCTATCACCATGCGGTGAAGAAAGTGGAGGAGTTTTTAACAAAGGACATTTAAACCTTTCGTGTTGCCATTTGTCAAAAGAACATAAAAGAGAGATGATATGAAAACAGAACAAAACAATCTGGACCGTTTTAAAGGGAAAAATCCTTTTACTGTGCCTGAGGGGTATATGGAGGGATTGACGGCAAACATCATGAGTCAGCTTCCCGAAAGAAAGTCAGATGAGGAGACTAAACAGGTTTCCTTGATGGATCGTGTTCGTCCCTGGTTATATATGGCAGCCGTTTTTGCCGGATTGGGGTTGTTTTTTAAAGTTTTGGTCGGGCCCGAAGATAAAGCGGCGAAAACCGACTCGCTACTCGTAAAAACGGAATTGTCTCCTGCTTCAGTTTCCGCTCTACAAGCGGCTGAGGATGAAGAATATCTTGAGTACCTGGAAGAACAGTATGCCGGTTATATATTGGCAGAAGAAATAGGGGAAACCGAATAA
>DXRF01000331.1 GCA_019411205.1 Parabacteroides sp.
TCACCGATAAGAGCTCCCATCAAGATGTAGCAAGCAACGGCTGCGGTACTGTTGAACACACCTCCGAGCTGAATCAGCTGGTTACCCTTGTTTCCGCCACCTCCCAACAAGTTAAGCATCGGGTTGACTACGCAGTTCAAAATACACATGGTGAAACCGCTGGTAAACGCTCCGATCAGATAAACCAAGAAAGCGCTTTCTTTGCCTACGTGACCGCTCAGCCATTGGATTAAAATACCTATGATACCTATGGCCAAGCCGATAAGAGCCGTTTTCTTGTAGCCATATTTGGCAATCAGCATACCTGCGGGGATTCCCATTACCAAATAAGCGATGAAGTTACCATAGTTCCCGATTTGAGCAAGGACATTGCTCGCTCCGAAGTCATTCTTTACGATAATAGCCATTGGTGAACAAAGATTTGTCACGAATGCGATCATGGCAAAAAGTGCAATCATGATGATGATGGCACTCCATTGTTTTTTTTGTTGAGTCATTGATTGATGTTTTTTTGTTGTTATTAATTTGTTATTTGTTATTCGACAGAAAATTTATAAATCGTCTTACTCTGGAACGTTTCGCCCGGACGCAAGACAGTAGACGGATATTCCGGTTTGTTCGGGCTGTCGGGATAGTGCTGTGTTTCCAGACAAAGGGCAGCACGTGCTGGATAGCGTTGTCCGTTCTTACCAACGAAATTGCCAGTCATCCAGTTTCCTGTGTATAGTTGCACGCCAGGTTGTGTCGTATAGCATTCCATTACGATACCGGTTTTGGGAGATACGCAACGGGCGCAGAGCGACAGCTCGTTTTCTTCTTTTTTGTTTAATATATATGTATGGTCATATCCTTTTCCGAAATTCAGCGCTTCGAAATCTTGATCGATACGTTCACCCACTTCGTGCGGAGTACGGAAGTCCATTGGAGTTCCTTCCACTTTTTCCTTCGGACCGTAAGGTATAGCCGTTTCATCGGTCGGCAGATAGTAATCCGCATTGATTGTCAGTTTGTGATCATATACGGAAGGATCGCCCTGACCGGAGAGATTGAAGTAGGAGTGGTTGGTCAGGTTCAGGACGGTCGGTTTGTCTGTTACGGCGTGGTATGTGATTACGACTTCATTGTCATCGGAAAGATGATAAGTCACTGTCGTATCCAGTTTTCCGGGGAAACCTTCCTCACCATCGGCAGACGTATATTTCAGTTCCACCGTCTGGCCGTCAATCTTGTTCAGATCCCAGACAACGGAGTTGAAACCTTTTAAACCACCATGCAGGCTGTTTGGCCCGTTGTTGATCGCCAATTTATCGTAGACAACACCATCCAATGTGAATTTTCCGCCTGCGATACGGTTACCGTATCGTCCGCAAATAGCTCCGAAATAAGGTTCTTCGGAAACCAGGTATTCGTCTATAGAATTGTGTCCTGTCACTATGTCGGTTAACTTTCCGGACCGATCCGGTACCATAAGCGATACAATCTTTGCACCGTAGTTGGTAATGGTAAGTTCTGCGCCTTTATTATTTGTAAGGATGCACAACATCGTCTCCTTGCCGTCTATTTGCTTGCTGAAATTAGCTACAACCAAGCCAGACAGCGTGCTTTCGTTCTTCATGTAAATATAGTTTCAAAATTGTGTGTAAAATTACTCTCTTCTTTGTATTCATGCGTTACTTTAAAGATGTTTTATAGCATAAAACGGCTTTTTGTCGGCTAAAACGGGCGATTCGTCTTCTTTCAATCGGAATTGTTAGTGTACATTTGTAACTAAATAATCTTTGTATTCACGGAAAAACACATACCTATGACAAAAAGTATGAAAAAAGCCATTACCCTGTGTCTGTTTAGCATGAGTGTTGTCGGTTTAATGGCACAAAGTAATGAATTTAAGATAGATGTGCAGAAAACAGGTGCGCCTATCCAGCCAACCATGTACGGGATCTTTTTTGAAGATATCAATTTCGGAGCCGATGGCGGCCTGTATGCCGAACTTGTCAAGAACCGTTCTTTCGAGTTTGAAAATCCGTTCGGGGGCTGGACGCCCTTCGGAAATGTCACTGTGCAGACCCAGAAGCCCTGTTTCGACCGTAATCCGCATTATGTCCGCCTTTCTTATGAAAAGGAGCTGACCGGAACCGGCCTCGACAATGAAGGTTTCAATGGGATCGGCATCAGGGAAGGGGAGAAGTACGACTTCTCTTTATATGCCCGCACCCGGTCCGGCGATGCGCCGGTCAAGCTGCGTATAAACCTGGTGGACAGCCGGAACGACCTGTATGAGCAAAAAGAGATCGAGGTGAGTGGCAAGGAATGGAAGAAATACACGGTTGTCCTGACCCCGGGAGTGACCGAGGCCCGTTCCCGCCTGCGTATCACGATGGCGACGAAAGGGACTGTCGATCTCGAACACATTTCGTTGTTCCCTCAAAAGACGTTCAACAACCGTCCGAACGGTATGCGTGCCGATTTGGCGCAGGCATTGAAAGACCTGAAGCCGGGTGTCTTCCGTTTTCCCGGCGGTTGCATCGTGGAGGGGACGAACAAGGCTACCCGCTACCAGTGGAAAAACACGATCGGGCCGGTCGAGAACCGTCCGGTCAACATCAATCGTTGGAACTATACGTTCCCGCATAAGAAATTTCCGGATTATTATCAGTCCTACGGCCTGGGCTTTTTCGAATATTTCCAGTTGAGCGAAGATATCGGGGCGGAACCGCTTCCCGTGTTGAACTGCGGCCTTTCCTGCCAGTATGAGAACCAGGACCCGAACGAAAATTGTCCGGTAGACGAACTGCAACCTTATATAGACGACGCCCTCGACCTGATCGAGTTTGCCAACGGCCCGGTGACCGGCAAATGGGGAAAGATACGTGCCGATATGGGACATCCGGCTCCTTTCAACCTGAAACTCATTGCCATCGGCAACGAAC
>DXRF01000332.1 GCA_019411205.1 Parabacteroides sp.
TTGAGTTTCGTAAAGCGAGAAAGTTTAAGCGTTGGGGCAATATGGCCCGTGTATTTACTAAGTTAGGTAAAGAAATTACGATAGCCGCAAAACAAGGTGGACCGGAACCAGAAAACAATCCGCGTTTGCGTGTATTGATGCAGACTGCCAAAAAGGAGAACATGCCGAAAGATAATGTCGAACGTGCTATCAAGCGAGCTGTTTCTAAGGATTTTACCGACTATAAGGAAATGAACTACGAAGGATATGGTCCTTTCGGTATTGCTATTTTTGTGGAAACTGCGACAGACAATACGACTCGTACTGTAGCGAATGTACGTAGTTATTTCAACAAGAATGGTGGCTCTTTGGGTACATCCGGTAGTTTGGAGTTCCTGTTCGAGCATAAATGTGTTTTCCATATTGCGAAGAAAGATGGCATGTCGTTGGAAGATCTTGAGTTGGAACTGATTGACTATGGAGTTGATGAAGTGGAAGAAGATGAAGACGAAGTGGTTCTTTATGGTGAGTTCGCCCAGAATTCAGCTATTCAGAAATATCTGGAAGAGAATGGATATGAAATCACCAGCAGTGAATTTGTTCGTATTCCGAACGATGTGAAAGAAGTGACTCCCGAACAGCGTGAATCGATTGAAAAATTGATTGAAAAGTTGGAAGAAGACGAAGATGTCCAGAATGTGTTCCACAATATGAAGGAAGACGAAAACGGAGACGAAGAATAAGTTCGTATTTGTTATAGAATAAAAAAAGAGAGTATAAGGGCTATAACCTTGTACTCTCTTTTTTTATTCTATATCAGTATTTATATCAAAATTTCTTCTTTTCTTTGCTGTACTTTATTTCAATACAAATACATTTTTTAGTAGTTATGAAAGGTTTTAGAACTCTACTTTGTGTTATTTCGTTGGCCTTATCAGGCGTAATTGTGAGTGATGTTATGGCCCAGAAGGAATTGGGAGTGTTTAACTCTTTAGCCGTAGGTGTGGGCGTCGGTACTACCGGTATCGACGTGAATGTGGCAACTCCTATTACTTCTCATTTTGCTTTACGTGGAGGCTTTTCCATTATGCCGAATTTCAGTATGAGTACGGATGTGGATGTCGATGTGGAAGCGGTAGAAGGCGTGAATGTTCCCTCTGCGATTGATATGGAAGGGAGCATCAAGCGGGTTTCCGGTGAGTTGCTAGTGAATTATTATCCGTTTAAAAAAGGTTCTTTCTTTTTGACTGCCGGTGCTTACTTTGGTGGAGGAACTTTATTAAAGATAAATGGGCATAGCGATGAATTGAAGGAACTGGTAGCCGAAGCCGGTAAGGCCGGTGTCATTATCGGCGATTATACGATTCCGGTAGACAAAGATGGTAATGTGTCAGGTGGTTTGAAGGTTTCGAATTTCCGTCCGTATGTGGGACTGGGGTTCGGTCGTGCCGTACCGAAGAAACGGCTTGGTGTGATGTTCGAACTGGGAGTGCAGTTCCATGGCAGACCGGATGTCTATACAGATTATGGCAATGTCGATAATTTGTTGGAAGAGGTTGATCCGGACGATACGTTTTCGAAAGTTATGGATAAGCTGACTGTTTATCCGGTTATGAAGATACGTCTTTGTGGACGGATTTTCTAATTGCGCGTGATATAGTAAAAATGAAAGCCTGGCTGTGGAGTCAGGCTTTCATTTTTACTATGAATAGTACAGGGCTGTCTTCGTTTGTCCGGTCGGGGAAAGAGTAGGCGAGCTCTTTGCCGCTTTTATAATAACAGTAGATGTTGCTTTGAAGATCTATGGATTGAAGTTCGGGAATCTTGCCTGTCTTGTAGAAATTGTCTTCCAGTCCTTCTTGTACATTATAGGCTTTTGTTTCTCGTTGATCGTAACAAAATGTATAGCTACGTTCCGGCAGAGTAGGATCGTAGTGTGTAGAGACTAAAAAACGTGTCCCGATCTGTAAAGGAAGAATCTTTGCATAATCATCCGTGACAGCCAACTGGTTGCTATTGATAAGATAGAGCGTGTCGTTCAAGATGTGGGCCGGCTGTAAGGAGGGAGCTTGTACATAAACATGCCCGTCCTTGACGGCTATTTCAGTGTCTGTCTTGTGGTTGATATCCATTCGGCCCAAGTCAGCTACGTATAGTTTGCGTTTTTCAATTTCATTGAAGTCGAGATCAAATTTATAGAGCCATTGTTCGACTGTCGGTGCTGTTTTGTTTTCTGAATTGATCAAGTCGATTGTTGTCCATAAGTGGTTGTCATAGTAAGTCATATGGCCGAAAGTTTTCCAGGAGGCATTTTGAGGGAGAATGCTTTGGAAAAGGAGTTGCCCGTCGTAATCATAATAATATACCTCATGTCCGGTGCCGATCACGATCAGCCGGTCATGGACAGGATCGACTGCATAATCGGCCAGTTCGACAGGCTGTTTCGTTCCTGGCTGGTGTGCCGTTATTTGTCCGAGAAATTGTCCGGAACTGTTGAAATGATAAAGTTGACGGTCGCTGACGAGGAAGATGTCTTCCCGGTCGCGCTTGATCATCTTGATCTTTTTCAAGGGACAATGTTCATTTGTTTCCAAAGGTATGGCGATCACTTCATCGGCAACATCGGACAGGCATCCTTCCAGTTGGCATTGAGGCAAATCGGTATTATGGATCACTTGATATCCGATCCGGCCGTATAAGGCTATCAGACATATGAATAAAAGATTAAAGGTTTTCCTCATCTCATTTCTAATTAAAAAAATAGTATCCAACCATTCTTTTGTATAAACGAACGATACTGCCGGTTTATTGCAGGGATCTCTTACTCTTGCAAGAAAACCCAGTTGTTTTCGGAGGAGATATC
>DXRF01000333.1 GCA_019411205.1 Parabacteroides sp.
AATTTATTATTACTTTACCTCTTATAAAAAGTTAGTTATGGAAGAAAAACTAAAAATCTTCTTTTGCGAAGACGACGAAAACCTGGGTATGCTATTAAGAGAATACTTGCAGGCAAAAGGTTATGTGACTGACCTCTTCTCCGATGGAGAAGCCGGTTACAAAGGTTTCACCAAAGGCAAATATGACCTTTGCGTACTTGACGTGATGATGCCGAAAAAAGACGGTTTCACGCTGGCTCAGGAAATCCGTTCTATTAACCCTGATATTCCTGTTATCTTCCTTACAGCCAAGACTATGAAGGAAGATATCCTGGAAGGTTTCAAAATTGGTGCAGATGATTATCTGACAAAACCTTTCAGTATGGAAGAACTCTTGCTCCGTATCGAAGCGATCCTTCGCCGCGTGAAAGGCAAGAAAATGAAAGATATTCCTTTCTACAAGTTAGGAAACTTCTTGTTCGATACCCAGAAACAGACACTGGCTATCGGCGACAAGGTTACGAAGCTGACGACTAAGGAGTGCGAACTTCTGAGCCTGCTTTGTGCACATGCAAATGAAATTCTGGAACGTAATTATGCTCTGAAGACAATTTGGGTAGACGATAACTATTTCAATGCCCGCAGCATGGACGTATATATCACGAAACTTCGCAAGCTGTTGAAAGATGATCCGGGAATCGAAATCATCAACATTCACGGTAAGGGCTATAAGCTGATCACTCCTTCCGGAGAAGAAGCTGCCCGTGAAGAAGGCATCCAGGTTCTTTAATCAGAGTTTAACCGGACGCCAACTGCGCGGACGAGCGCAGAGTAACGCAGATGTTATTATCTATAGAAGATAAGTCTGCGTTACCCTGCGCTTTTTTCTTATATTTGTATGCAATTAAATAAAGATATGATGAACGATAGACCGCTTATTCTGATTACAAATGATGATGGCGTTGAAGCCAAGGGGATAAAAGAACTCACCGAGTGCCTCCGGGATCTGGGGGACATTGTGGTTTTCGCTCCCGACGGGCCCCGTTCGGGAATGGCAAGTGCGATCACTTCGCTCGTGCCGATCAAGTATACATTGGTGAAGAAAGAAAAAGGACTGACGGTTTATAGCTGTACCGGGACTCCGGTTGATTGTGTGAAACTGGCCATCAACGAGGTGTTGGAGCGCAAGCCTGACCTGTTGGCTTCCGGGATCAATCACGGTGGCAATCATGCCATCTGCATCCAGTATTCCGGTACGATGGGGGCAGCTGCCGAAGGATGCGTGTTCGGTATTCCTTCGATGGGCGTGTCGCTCTTGGACCACCGTGCGGATGCTGATTTTACCGAGAGCTGCCGCTTAGGGCGTATGCTTGCACGGCGAATCATGAAAGAAAGATTGCCGCATGGGACTTATCTGAACCTGAACGTCCCCAATGTCCCGAACGTAAAGGGGATGAAGGTATGCCGGCAGGCAGACGGACGTTGGACCAATGAATTCAAACGGTCGGAAAATGCAGCGGGTGAACCTGTCTTCTGGCTTGCCGGTGCATTCGAGAATGCCAAACCGATCCATGCCGACAACGACACATTGGCGCTCGACAGTGGCTACGCTTCGCTTGTCCCTTGCAAGATAGATGTGACGGACTATGATTTTTTGGCTGTGCTAAAAAAGTCAATTGACAGTTGACAGTGGACAATTACCTTGTCGCGATGTCTTGATTGTCAATTGTCAGTTATCAATTGTCAATTGAAAAAATATGAAATATTTTTTAATAGCGGGCGAAGCCTCCGGTGATCTGCATGCCTCCAACCTGATGGCTGCGCTGAAGGAGCAGGATGCGGAAGCAGACTTTCGTTTTCTGGGCGGTGATCTTATGCAGGCAGTCGGAGGGACGCTGGTGAAACATTACAGGGATATGGCTTTCATGGGCTTTATCCCCGTACTTCTCAATCTCCGTACGATCCTGGACAACATGAAAGCCTGCCAGGAGGAAATCCGGCAGTACAGGCCCGATGTGGTGATCCTGATCGATTATCCGGGGTTCAATTTGAAGATAGCCAAATATGTAAAGACGCAGTTGGGACTGCCTGTCTACTATTATATTTCACCTAAGATATGGGCCTGGAAACAGTATCGCATCAAGGACTTCCGCCGCTATGTAGACCGGATGTTCTGCATTCTGCCTTTCGAAGTGGAGTTTTTCCGCAACCTCGACTATCCGGTGGACTATGTGGGCAATCCTTCGGTCGATTCGGTTGCCAACTATATGGAAAAGCAGGCAGCCGGACGTGATACATTCCGTGAGGACGAGCAGCTGGACGAACGCCCTGTATTGGCACTGCTGGCTGGCAGCCGCCGGCAGGAGATCAGAGACAACCTTCCGACCATGCTGAAGGTGGCAGCCGCCTATCCGGGCCACCAGCCTGTGATTGCCGGTGCTCCCGGTCTGGAACCGGAATATTACAGGCAATATATCGGCGAAGCGGATGTCAAGATCGTGTTCGGCAAAACCTATCCTCTCCTCAGCCATAGTGATGCGGCACTGGTCACATCGGGGACAGCTACGCTTGAGACATCGCTTTTCCGTGTGCCGCAGGTTGTTTGTTATTATGTTGTGGCCGGTCGGCTGGCAAGTTTTATTTTCCGTCATTTCTTCCATACGAAATACATTTCGCTGGTCAATCTGATAGCCGGACGCGAAGTGGTGCAGGAGTTGTTTGGAGCCCGATTTTCATACGGGCAGATACACGACGAGTTAGGACGTGTCTTGGATGATCCGGTCTACAGTATCCGTATGCTCGACGGCAACGACGAGGTGATCCGCCTGCTTGGAAAACGTGGTGCTTCCCGGCGT
>DXRF01000334.1 GCA_019411205.1 Parabacteroides sp.
GTTTGTAGCTGCTTATGCTACATTCATTAAGAAAAACACGAAGGTGACAACAAACAAGATCGTGGTTGGTCGTGATGCACGTATATCCGGTCTGATGGTTAAACAAGTCGTTCTCGGTACGCTTACCGGAATGGGCTTTGACGTGGTGGACATCGATCTGGCCACTACTCCAACTACTGAATTGGCTGTTACCTGGGAAGAAGCTTGTGGTGGTATCATTTTGACTGCCAGCCATAATCCGAAACAATGGAATGCTCTGAAGTTACTGAACGAACGGGGGGAATTTCTGAATGCTGCTGAAGGTGCCGAGGTACTGAAGATCGCTTCTGAAGAAAGTTTTGTATTTGCCGATGTCGACAATTTAGGAAAAGTCTATGTTAATAATACCTACAACCAAAAGCACATCGAGAGTGTGTTGAAGCTGGATTTGGTGGATGTCGAGGCTATCAAGGCTGCTAATTTCCGTGTCGCTATCGATTGTGTAAACTCGGTAGGTGGTGTCGTTATTCCTGAATTGCTTTCCGCTTTGGGGGTAAAGGAAATTTTCAAGCTGCATTGTGCTCCTCACGGCAACTTTGCACACAATCCGGAACCTATCCCAGAAAATCTGACAGAGATCTCTGACCTGATGGGGCATGCCAAAGCCGATGTCGGTTTTGTCGTGGACCCGGACGTAGACCGTCTGGCCATTATCTGTGAAGATGGAGAGATGTTTGGAGAAGAATATACATTGGTGGCTGTCAGCGACTACGTTTTGAGTCATACGCCGGGCAATACGGTCAGCAACCTAAGCTCAAGCCGTGCTCTGCGTGACGTTACCCGTGCTCATGGTTGCGAGTATAACGCGGCTGCAGTGGGCGAAGTGAATGTCGTAACGAAGATGAAAGCGACTAATGCCATTATCGGTGGTGAAGGAAATGGCGGTGTGATCTATCCGGCCAGCCATTACGGTCGTGATGCTTTGGTCGGTATAGCCTTGTTCTTGACTCATCTGGCAAAGAAACAGATAAAGACAAGTGAATTGCGTGCTTCCTATCCTCCGTACTTCATTTCGAAGAAAAAGGTGGAACTGACTCCGGATATTGATGTAGATGCTATCTTGGCAAAAGTGAAAGAGAGATTCGCCCAGTACGATATCACTGATATCGATGGTGTGAAGATCGATTTCCCTGAAAAGTGGGTTCATCTGCGTAAGAGCAATACGGAACCGATTATCCGTATTTATTCCGAGGCTCACACGATGCAGGAAGCTGAAGAAATTGGCGATGAGCTGATTCAGATCATTCGCGATATGTGTAAATAATCTTTCATCGAGATAAAAAGAAAAGAGGTTATGCTTGACTGCATAGCCTTTTTTTGTTTCTTCAAAGCATATATGTTTCGATTTTAAAACACCGGTGTTTTGAATGCAAAACACCGGTGTTTTAAAAACAAGGTTTTCCTGTTAATGGTGGAACAACCGTACACCTGTGAATGCCATCGTGATGCCATATTTGTCACACGTGTCGATCACATGGTCGTCACGGACGGAACCACCTGCTTGTGCGATATAATCTACACCGCTCTTATGTGCCCGTTCGATATTGTCGCCGAAAGGAAAGAAGGCATCGGAACCCAATGAAACGCCTTTCAGCGTGTCCAGCCAGGCACGTTTTTCTTCTCGTGTCAGGACTTCCGGCTTTTCAGTGAAGAACTGTTGCCAGATACCGTCGGCCAAAACATCTTCGTGGTCGTCGCTGATGTAGACGTCGATCGTGTTGTCGCGGTCTGCACGGCGGATCTTCTCGATCCAAGGTAGATTCATTACTTTCGGATGCTGGCGCAAGTACCAGATATCCGCTTTGTTGCCTGCCAAACGAGTACAGTGGATACGGCTTTGCTGGCCGGCACCGATACCGATGGCCTGTCCGTCCTTAACGTAGCAGACTGAGTTGCTTTGCGTATATTTCAGTGTGATAAGGGCGATGATCAGGTCGCGCTTCGCTTCGTCTGGGAAGTTTTTGTTCTGGGTAGGGATGTTGGTCAACAGGCTTTCGTCTAGCTTGATCTCGTTACGTCCCTGTTCGAATGTGATACCGAATACATCTTTATGTTCGATGGGAGCAGGGCGGTAGTCCGGATCGATTTTGATGATGTTATAAGTGCCTTTTCGTTTATTTTTCAGGATTTCAAGTGCTTCCGATGTATAATCGGGAGCAATGACGCCATCGGAAACTTCGCGGTTGATGAGGCGTGCTGTCGCTTCGTCGCATGTGTCGCTGAGCGCGATGAAGTCACCGTAAGACGACATGCGGTCGGCACCACGGGCGCGGGCATAGGCGGTTGCAAGCGGAGTGAGTGGTAGGTCGTCCACAAAATAGATTTTCTTCAACGTATCGTTCATTTCGATTCCCACGGCGGCTCCTGCTGGACTTACATGTTTGAAGGAAGCGGCGGCAGGCAGTCCGGTTGCTTCTTTCAGTTCTTTTACTAATTGCCAGCTGTTGAAGGCATCCAGGAAGTTGATGTATCCGGGACGTCCGTTCAGGACTTCTATGGGCAGTTCCCCTTGCTGCATGAAAATGCGCGACGGCTTCTGGTTGGGATTACAGCCGTACTTGAGTTCTAATTCTTTTGCCATTGCTCTATACTTTAGTGTTTTTGCAGTTTACATGAATAACCGTTTATATTCCCCTTCGAAGTTGGGAGTGAAAACTCCTTTCCCGATATTTTCGAGGATTTCGGCAGGAGACCAGAAACGTCCGCCGTCCAGTTCGGAAGGGTCGGGAGTGATCGGACCGTCGTAAGTGGTACGGTAGATGTTGACCAACTCTTTTTCTATAGC
>DXRF01000335.1 GCA_019411205.1 Parabacteroides sp.
GATTTTTATAGCTAACGAAAAAAGAAGGGGGTGCATCGTGCATTACGACACACCCTCATTGTTGTATCGTGCTTATGGAGTTAGCTCTTTATGCTACAGTTCTGCATCGTTCACTGCATCCAGGATATCGGCAAACAGGTTTTCGACGAAGAAGAACGTGGCATTGCAGAACAATTTCGGGTCTTTGATCAAGGCAACCGTATTGCTTTTGCCATTATTGGCGATTACGCTTTCTGCCGAATACGTTTTGAACTTCTTGTTGTTCTGAGGATCATATTGATAGACGATATTGCTTACTTCGGCCGAGTAGCTGTTGTCGTGGCAACTGATCTTCATCTTGTATTTGATGATCGTTTTGTCTGTATCGTTCAACAACATCTCGACTTTGGAAGAAACATTGATAATCCCTTTAGACTTCTTGGAGTTGACATTCGACAGGAATACATCTTTCGCATAGCTTTTCTTCGCCCATTGGCTGATTACTTCGAATATCTGGTCCTGGCTCATATCATTCACATGGACAGTGTCGCGATAGCATACTTTCCCGTTTTTCATCGGAGCGCACTCGTCGACTTCGCCTTTATGCCCCTGTGCCATTGCCAGCACAGGGAACATGATCAATAGAAGGAAAAACAATTTTTTCATCATCCAGGCTATTTCATCCATACGTTAACGATTTCGCCGATGACGGTTATCTGTTGTCCTTCTGCCGTTTCGCCCTGCTTGCGGCAGTCGATGATCAACCAAGCATCCCCGTTCTCACCTTTCTTGAAGAAAGACAAGCTGTATGAGTCATTGTTACCTATTTCTTTATAGACAGGACTGTCTTTGCTGATGACGATCGAAGCTATCGATTTGCCGAACATATTTCCCGTGCCCTTCCATTCGGCGGATGTTTCTTTTGTGCCCGGCTTATCTACAGGTGCGACCTGCATGTCGCTTTCCGGTAACATCTGTAGTAATGTAGACGGAACTTTGTCGGCGGCAAAAGCCACATATCCTTCTTTTGCCGGAATCGGGGTTGCCGGTTGGGTGGTCTGGGTAGGTGTCACAGTCCGGGCCGGAGTGACCGGAGTGGCCGGAACTACGTTGGCGGCAGCCTGCGTGCCTAAAGCGGCAGAGGCGGAGACGAACATTTCGTCAATGAAATCGACGGTCTTTCTACGGAACTTGCCGTTGCCCCGGTTCAGTTTGGTTTGGTCTTTGTTCAGACAATATTTATCTGTAATCCATTCTTCGGCGGTGTATTTTTCCGGTTCGCGCTGATACGATACATTATATTCGTAACGGATACCGGCTACTTTCACAACACATTTCTGGTCCTCGCATTCCATCGTGACGCGATAGTTCATTTCCGTACGGTCCAAAGAAAGGGCCGTGCTCTGGAATACCAGATTGGTCTGTCCTATAGCGGCGATGTCGCCTTTTGCTTTGTCGGAATAGACAACGCGGTTACCGTCTTCACTGAAGAAACCGTTTGCCCAGTCCAGCATTCTGTCATATACTTCATCTTTTGAAAAAGAAGGTGCGTTTATCTCTTTTGCAAATACTACTTTACCATTCTCGACGGGAACGGCTCCTGCCAAATACTTGGAATCGTCCTGAGCCCAGAGTAGGGTCGGGATAAATAGTGCTAATAATAAAAGTTGCTTCATGGTTATTCTTTACTTATGTTTTTTTACAGGCAAAGATATATAATTGTGGCTGAAATAAACTAAGAGTGTGACAAATAAATTAATCTAATTACTGTTGGACAAAGAAAAAAAGCCTATATTTGCACCCTGTGAAAAAACGAATAATAACATAAACATAAGATTCAAATGCAAAACAAAGGATTTGTAAAGGTCTTTGCGGTGTTACTTACGCTTGTCTGTATGTTTTATCTGTCATTCTCGTTTGTGACAAGACATTACAACAGTAAAGCCGCTGAGTATGCAGGTGGAGATCCGGTAAAAGAGAGTTCTTATTTGGACTCGTTATCTACTCAGAAGGTATGGTTGGGCTATACGCTCAAGGAGTGCCGTGAAATGGAAATTAGTTTAGGACTTGACTTGAAGGGCGGTATGAACGTCGTTCTGGAATTGAATGTGGCTGATGTAATCCGTTCGCTTTCAAATAACAACCAGGATGAGAACTTCAACAAAGCATTGGATTTGGCCTATGCACACCAGGCTACAAGTCAGAAGGACTTTATTGATCTATTTGCAGAAGAGTATAAGAAGTTAGATAATGGCGCCCGTTTATCCGCTATTTTCAGTACTTTCGAATTGAAAGACAAAATCACTCCGCAGAGCTCGGATGCACAGGTTATTGCTGTGTTGAAGGAAGAACTGAAGAGTGCTATCGATAATTCATTTAACGTATTGCGTACTCGTATCGACCGTTTCGGTGTGGTGTCTCCGAACATCCAGCGTTTGGAAACTGCCGGCCGTATCTTGGTTGAACTTCCGGGTGTGAAAGAACCGGAACGTGTGCGTAAATTGTTACAGGGTAGTGCCAACCTCGAATTCTGGGAAACATATAACTTGCCGGAAATCTACCAGCAGTTGGTTGCCGCCGATAATATGTTGGCTACAATCCTGAACTCGGACGATACTGCTGCCGAAGGTGCAGAAACAACAACTACTACTGAAGCAACAAGTGAAGTGGTTGCCGACAATGCTGCTGCCGAAACAACGAACGACGCAGATTCTTTGCTGGCTAAGATCGGTGAAGACAAACCTGAAGCACAGGCTGCCAAGAGCATGGAAGAATTTGCAAAGCAACATCCGTTGTTTGCCGTTCTGCAGATCAACCAGTATAACGG
>DXRF01000336.1 GCA_019411205.1 Parabacteroides sp.
CTGCCACATACCACCGTTTGCACCCCAGAAATAAGTACCACCCAACCAAAGGTCGCGCTTAGCCGTTCCTTGGAAGAACAAACGCAGATCAAAGCCTTTCCAAGCACCATCCAATGTCAAACCGAAGTTATAACGCGGAGTAGAATTACCGATCACCCGAAGGTCACCAGACTTATCAGCTCTGTTAGAACCACTATTGACACGTCCGTCGCCATCCAAATCAGCATACATCACATCACCGGCAGCCCAGTTGCTTCCCAAATCATTCTGGTTTACCTTAGATAAATGCGCCTGCATTTCTTCGTCAGTCTGTGCAATACCGATTGTCGTGTATCCCCAGATTTCATTCAACATCATGCCATCATAATATTTGGAAGCTAAGTTTTTAGAAGGGTTCGGATAACTGGTGATTTTCTGTTGAGCATCCGAAAGATTGAATTTCACTCCATAAGAGAAATCTCCAATCTGATCACGCCATCCAATTTCTAACTCGAAACCGTATGATTTCATATCGCAGTTGTTCATATCCGGAACACTAGCTCCCAAGATGGAAGATAATTCAGGAGCCGGTCCTACCATATCCAATGTCTTGCGGACAAAGTAACCGACACTACCAGTCAAACGATTATTCAGCAATCCAAAGTCAAGACCTAAATCCCAAGACTGAACCGTTTCCCAAGTCAGGAACGAACTGACGATACTTGGATTATATGCATAGGCCGGCAGACTTCCGTTAACAATCCAGCCATAGTTCGTACCTTGCGGCAAACTCGGATAGAACGGATACCAGTTATTTGTTTCCGTATTTCCCAGTTCACCCCACGATCCTCTCAGTTTCAAGGTTGTGATAGTCGTTTGTTCTCCGATGCTTTCAAAGAACTCTTCACGGGCGATATTCCAACCAGCCGAGAAAGAAGGGAAGAATCCCCAACGCTTGTCACCAATGAAACGGGAAGAGCCATCATAACGTCCATTGATTTCCGCCATATAGCGATCTTTATATGCATAGTTGATACGCCCGAAGAATCCGGCTACCGCACGGTGTGCATATCCGCCTTTCGCGATATCTGCATCCGTTGCTGTATTCAATGTCGGAATGCTCGGTGTGATCAGTCCGTCACGCTGTCCCGTAATACTGCGGGTCGTATATTTCTCAGCATTAAAACCGGCCAATACCTTGAAGTAGTGTCCGCTGTCATATGTTTTAGAGTAGTCCGTATACAGGTTGGTCGCATAATAATTTTCCTTGTAACCGTATTCACTGACACGACTTTGACCCGGTGCATATGTTGCGTCTCCCATGCCCCAAGCCATTGGCTGCTGATTGCCATTGACGTCCCAATAATAAACCGGCAGCACATCCCAGTGCTGGTTTTCTATCGTAGCACGAACACTTCCTTCCAAATTGATATGCCAGTCTTTGATCGGCTCAAACACCAACGCCAACTGATTCGTGAAGTAGTCTTTCTGGTTCTTCTGCCGTCCACCGTTTTCCATCTGTTCGATTTCACTTTCGTTCATCGGATGGCCATTAGGGTCATAGGCTGGCTGGATCGGCCATTTACGTGCGACGTTATGGAAGAACAAAGAGTTCAAATAGGTCGGACGCTCAAAATCTTCACGTGTCCACTTCGTCGAATAGTTCAACTTCGCCCATGAAGCCAGTTCAGCCGAAATCTTACCATTCATCGTATAACGCTGCAATTCGTCTTTCCCGTGACGGCTCAACCCGTTTTGGCCCAGGAAACTGCCGCTGACAAAATACTGAACTTTTTCGCTACCACCGTTCACACTCACGTTATGTTCCTGCGAAGGCACCCAATCTTTATAAAATTCTTTGAACCAATCAACATTATCATAAGCCCCTTCATTCCATTTCGCCCATACGTTTCCATTGGGTACCGTAGAATGTTCCAGTTTTCCGTCCATATAGTCACGGATATTCTTCATATAGGTATCATTGAAAATAGCCGTACCGCCACCATTAATATTAGCAGCATTGAACATGGTCGCAAAATCGTAAGAGTTAGCGATTTTCGGAATACCGATCGCATCATTGAATCTTACGTTACCCGAATAACTCACATTCGTCTTTCCCGACTTACCATTCTTCGTCGTGATCAAGATCACACCAAAAGCAGCACGCGCTCCGTAGATAGAAGCAGAAGAGGCATCCTTCAGTACCGAAATATTCTCGATATCGTTCGGATTGATAGAATTCATATCTCCTTCCATTCCATCGATCAAGACAAGCGGAGAAGAACTGGAACCGGCACCGATCGTTCCGGCACCACGAATATTAAAATTCATCGAACCGTCAAGCGAACCACCACCGCTACCGACAGAGAGGTTCAAACCCGGAATCTGTCCCTGCAATGCCTGTGAAACATTTTGTACTGGACGGGATTCCAATACTTCTGCGTTGACCATAGATACGGCACCTGTAAGGTTCACCTTTTTCTGCACACCGTAACCGACAACGACCACTTCATCCAATTTCTGTGTATCTTCAAGCAATTGGACAGTCAATGGAGTACCTTTCCAAACAATCTCTTGAGTCACATAACCGATAAAAGAGATTTGAAGGACATCTCCGTTCTTTACATCCGGAATAACAAAATTTCCGTCCATGTCTGTCATGGTTCCATTTGTAGAGCCTTTAACAACAACAGAAGCACCAGCTACAGGACCAAAATCATCGGAAACCGTACCTGTTGCCTTTCCATCTTGCTGAAGGATACCGACATTCATTTTTGCCGAAAAGGCTTCGGCAAAAATTTCCTGTGGAAATCCCAAAACCCCTGT
>DXRF01000337.1 GCA_019411205.1 Parabacteroides sp.
TAACAGCACATAATTCAGTTTGGTTCAGAAAGAATGAAAAAAAACTATCTTTCGATTAGCTTAGCTACATACTTACAATCCATATAATCCTGTATTACAGAAATATATCATTTATGAAATAACTAATATCATTTTTAAAACATGATCCTCTTTTCTTTCTCGTATTTTTAAAATCAAAATTCAACCTAAAAAAATATTACCATGAAGGAATTGAAAATGTTTATTGATGGCAGATTCATAGAAAATGAATCTGGAAAATGGATTAAGGTCTTAAATCCTTCTACCGAAGAAGTTATCTCACTAATGCCGGACGGTACGGTCGAAGATGCTAAAAGAGCGATCGATGCAGCTGAAAAAGCTCAGGATCAATGGGAAAGAACACCCTCCATAGAAAGAGCCGCTTATCTGACTAAAATTGCAGCCGGTATCCGTAAAAGAGAAAAAGAATTGACTGATATAATTGTTCGTGAAGGTGGTAAAACTCAAGGCCTGGCTAATGTAGAAGTTCTCTTTACAGCGGATTATATCGATTATATGGCTGGATGGGCCCGCCGGTATGAGGGAGAAATCATTCCCAGTGACCGTCCACGTGAAAGTATATTCCTATTCAAGAAAGCAATTGGTGTAACGACCGGTATTCTTCCCTGGAACTTTCCATTCTTCCTAGTTGCACGTAAAGCAGCTCCGGCTTTGATTACCGGCAATACGATTGTAGTAAAACCGAGTCAGCTTACACCTGAAAATGCATATGTTTTTGCACAAATTGTAGAAGAAGTCGGTTTACCGGCCGGAGTTTTCAACTTGGTGAACGGACGTGGCTCGGTGATAGGCCATGAATTGGCTACAAATCCGAAAGTCGGCATGGTCAGCCTTACAGGAAGTGTAAGTGCCGGGCAACAGACAATGGCAGCAGCAGCTCCTAATATCACAAAAGTATCTTTGGAATTAGGAGGAAAAGCTCCTGCAATCGTGATGGAAGACGCAGATATAGACTTGGCGGTGAAATCGATCATCGCTTCACGCGTTATCAATACCGGACAGGTATGTAACTGTGCGGAGCGGGTTTATGTAGATAAAAAGGTCAAAGATATCTTTATGGAAAAGCTTGTGGCCGGTATGAAGCAGGTGAAAGTCGGCAATCCGAACGAGATCGCAGACTTGGATATGGGGCCACTGATCGAAGCAAATGCTCTGGCAGCCATGGAGCAAAAAGTTGAAAAGGCGGTTCAACAGGGAGCCAAACTTCTGTGTGGCGGTCATCGAATCGGAACAAAAGGATATTTCTTCGAACCGACAGTGCTGGATTGCGCCACACAAGAGATGGATATTATGCGGGAAGAGACCTTCGGCCCTATCCTGCCCGTTGTCGAATATACGAATATCGACGATGCGATTGCATGGGCAAATGATTGTGAGTACGGACTGACTTCTTCCGTTTATACGCAAAATCTGGACCATGCATTCAAGATCATGCGCTCGCTGAAGTTTGGCGAAACATACATCAATCGTGAGAATTTTGAGGCTATGCAAGGTTTCCATGCCGGATGGCGCAAGTCCGGAATTGGTGGTGCAGATGGGAAACACGGACTTGAAGAATATTTACAGACCCATGTCGTTTATATAGAAACCAAAGAATAGAAGATTCGCCATTATTTATATGGCCTGTGCCATCGTTGTGACGCAATTGTGCCAATGCGATGGCACTTTTACGTCACAGCATTGGCACACAAAGACGAATGACTTATACTTGCTCCAACAGGTAGTATTCGGCAAGGATATCCCGCACTTTCTCCGGAGTCAGGCGTCCATAGACTTTTCCGGCAATCGTAACGACAGGAGCCAGTCCGCAAGCGCCCACACAACGTAAACAATCCAATGAGAACAGACCGTCAGGAGTAGTCTCTCCAACCTTGATCTCCAACTGACGCTGGAACTCATCCAGGACTTTCTCGGCTCCACGCACATAACAGGCCGTTCCCAGACAGACGGAAATAGGATATTTCCCCTTCGGAGTCATAGTAAAGAACGAATAGAACGTGACAACTCCATATACCCTGGAAACAGGGATATGCAACCGGCTGGCAATGATCTCCTGCACTTCGCGAGGCAGATAGCCGAATATACCCTGAGCAGCATGCAATATGTTGATCAACTCTCCCGGATCATTGTTATGCTCATCACAGACTGCCAACAACTCGTTGATTTTTATCTGAGGCAAATGTCTTTTCATCTTATCCATCGTTTATCCCTCCTGATTTTCTTGCGTAAACATATTAATGGCTTCCTTACGGTTGAAATAGTGCGTGTGCAACAGTTCATGGGCACGCGGTCCGCATGGTTCTCCCAGATAATCGGCATAAAGAGCTTGAATATAAGGATTCTCATGGCTTTTGCGAAGTGTCTTGCTGCGATCCTCCTCATAAAGAGCTGTTGCACGCTTGCGCAGAACCTCCATCCTACCCCTGTGGAACGGCTGGCCACCACCACCGATACAACCACCCGGACATGCCATAACTTCAATCGCATGATAAGGCGACGTGCCGTTTTTGACATCTTCAATCAGTTTACGGGCATTGCCCAAACCATGAGCTATCCCTATTTTTATCGGTGTTCCATCGAAGTCTATTGTCGCACTGCGGATGCCTTCCAATCCCCGGAGTTCTTCAAAATCAATTTTAGGAAGAGTCTTTTTCGTATATAGCTCGTATGCCGTACGGCAGGCTGCTTCTATCACGCCACCGGTTGTTCCGAAGATGACGCCTGCTCCTGTCGACTCGCCTAACGG
>DXRF01000338.1 GCA_019411205.1 Parabacteroides sp.
TAGACGCTATTATGGCGGACTTACAGAAGAATCTGCCTGCCGATGTGCATGTCTCGACCGACATCTTCCGTCAGAGCCGTTTTATCGACAGTTCTATTAATAACGTAAAAAACAGTTTGTTCGAAGGCAGTTTCTTCGTTGTTATTGTCCTGTTCCTGTTCCTGATGAATATCCGTACGACGGTGATTTCGTTGGTCGCCTTGCCTCTTTCCTTGTTAGTATCCATACTGGCATTGCATTATATGGGATTGACCATTAATACCATGAGCTTGGGAGGGATGGCGATTGCTATCGGTTCGTTGGTCGATGATGCGATTGTCGATGTGGAGAATGTGTATAAACGCATACGGGAGAATCGTTTGTTGCCACCTGATCAGCAGCGTTCCATCCTGGAGGTCGTGTTCGATGCTTCTCGTGAAGTGCGTATGCCGATCTTGAATTCGACACTCATCATCGTGGTCAGCTTCGTGCCCCTTTTCTTCCTGAGTGGGATGGAAGGGCGTATGTTGGTACCGCTGGGAATCGCTTTTATTGTTGCACTGTTTGCCTCTACGGTTGTTGCGTTGACATTGACTCCGGTGTTGTGCAGTTATCTGTTGAACCGGAAGTCTACGGACAAGAAAGTGGAGAAGGAAGCTTGGGTGGCCCGCAAACTGAAAGAATTATATGGTAAAGCCTTGAATGGTGCATTAACACATAAGAAGATCGTATTAGGATGCACGATAGGTTTGTTTCTTGTTGCATTGGGAACATTCTTTACGTTGGGGCGCAGCTTCCTGCCGCCGTTCAACGAAGGTTCGTTTACGATCAACGTAAGTTCTCTTCCGGGTATCTCCCTTGAGGAATCGGACGAGATGGGACGGCGGGCAGAAGAATTGCTGATGCAGGTTCCCGAAATCCAGACTGTTGCCCGCAAGACCGGACGTGCCGAACTTGACGAGCATGCTTTAGGGGTAAACGTGTCGGAAATCGAAGCTCCGTTTGTTTTGAAAGACCGTAGCCGCGATGCCGTTATGAATGATGTCCGCAAGAAACTGTCTACCATCAGTGGGGCCAATATCGAAATAGGACAACCGATTTCTCATCGTATCGATGCCATGCTTTCCGGTACGGAGGCGAATATCGCAATCAAACTGTTCGGTACGGACCTGAACCTGATGTTTACGGTCGGTAACCAGATCAAGGAAGCCATTCAGGGAATCCCCGGCCTGGTGGACTTGAAAGTGGAACAGCAGATCGAGCGTCCGCAGCTTACCATTACGCCGAAGCGCGAGTTGATGGCCCAGTATGGCATTTCGTTGCCGGAGTTTGAAGAGTATGTCAATGTCATGCTGGGCGGCGAAGCGGTCAGCCAGGTGTATGACGATGGCAAGACATTTGACTTGACGGTGAAGACTTCGGATGAAAGCCGTGCCACAATGGAGGATATCCGTAATCTGATAATCGATGCAGGCGGTAAGAAAGTCCCGTTGAGCTATGTCGCCGAAATCCGTTCTGTGACAGGCCCGAACACAATCAACCGCGAGAATGTGCAGCGTAAGATCGTGATCAGCGGTAACGTCTCCGAGCGCGACCTTCGCAGTATCGTCAATGAGATACAGCAGAAGGTAGATGCTTCCATCCAGTTGCCCGAAGGTTATCATATCGAATATGGCGGGCAGTTCGAAAGTGAACAGGCTGCCAGTCGTACGTTACTGCTTACTTCGTTGATGTCTCTGTTGGTGATCTTCCTGTTGCTCTATAATGAGTTTAAGAATGCGAAGGAGAGCGGGGTTATTCTTTTGAACCTGCCGTTGGCGTTGATCGGGGGCGTGTTCATATTGAAGCTGACTTCCGGTGAGGTGAGTATTCCGGCTATTATCGGTTTTATTTCCCTGTTCGGTATTGCAACCCGTAACGGTATGTTGCTGATCAGCCACTACACGCATCTCCGGACCGTAGAGAATGTACCGTTGAAGCAAGCCGTCTTGCAAGGCTCTATGGACCGTTTGAATCCTATCCTGATGACGGCGCTCAGTTCGGCTCTCGCGTTGATCCCGCTTGCGCTGAACGGCGATTTGCCGGGCAACGAAATACAAAGCCCGATGGCAACCGTTATCCTGGGTGGTTTGTTGACATCCACTTTCCTGAACGGCTTCATCATCCCGATTGTTTATTTATTAATGAATAAAGAAGATAAAGAATGAAACGATTCATATTAACAATAGCATTGCTTTCTTCTGCATTGGTAGCCGGGGCGCAGACTTCCATCGAGGAAGTGCTCCGGAGTGTAGAAGCCAATAACAAGGAATTGCAGGCAAACCGTCAGATGGTGACGGCACAAAAGTTGGAAGCCAAACTGGACAACAACTTGCCTGATCCTACCGTGACCTATTCTCATTTGTATGGAAACAAAGAGGGGATGGGATTCACCGGTGAATTAGTCGCTTCGCAATCGTTTGACTTCCCGTCTTTATATATGCAACGGAATAAGCTTTCCAAGCAGAAGGGCGAAAGCTACGATCGACAAGGCGAAGAAATGCGCCAGCAGATTTTGTTGCAAGCCAAAGAAGCCTGCCTGGATTTGATTTTTCTGAACCAGCAAAAGAACCTGCTGGATATCCGTCGGAAAAGTGCCGAACAGCTTGCCGTACTCTATCAGCAACGCTTGGAACAGGGGGATGCCAATATTTTGGAAACGAACAAGATCGAGCTCGAACTCTTGAACGTCCGTAATGAGGCTCGTATGAACGAAGCGGCCCGTGTGAATAAACAGCGGGAATTGGAGATGCTGAATGGAGGA
>DXRF01000339.1 GCA_019411205.1 Parabacteroides sp.
ATATATAGTTATATATAAAATATGTATTTCTGAGAAAATATTTTCAGAAACCCATTAGAAAATCGACAAGATTCGTATCTCCTTCCAGCTCTAAACGCTTTCTTAGACGGTATCGGCGCAGCTCTATTGCCCGTACGGATACGTTCATGAGGGAGGCGATTTCCTTCGTGGAGAGATTCATGCGGAGCAGGCAGCAGATGCGGAGATCGCCTGTCGTGAGATCGCTGTATCGCTGTCTGAGGCGGTCTATGAAATTTTGGTGCGTACTGTTGAAATAGCTTTCAAACAGTACCCAGTCTGCTTGGTTGTTCAACGTCTCTTCCATCAGGGTCTTCATGCGGACGTAGAATTTGTTCGGATAACGTTCGCCCAGCGTCTCCTTTTGCTTCTCCAGTTCTTCCAACAGGCTTTGGACGGCCTGGTTGCGCTTGACGAGGGCCGTTGTCTGGAGTGTCAGCTCGTTGTTCTTGTTTTGCAGTTCGGCTTCGAGCATCCGGTTTTTTATGAGTTGCATCTGCTGTTGTTCGGCCTGCCGTTCGGCTTCGGCTTTTTCCTGTTCTTCCTTATGCAGGTTCTTCAGGTTGTAGCGGAGCACAGCTTGTACGAGGAACCAGACGAGCGCGATATAGACCAGCCACGCCCATACGGTGTTGTACCAGGGAGGGCAAACTTCGATGGGCAGTGTGAGTTCGGGATAGGGGCCCTTGATGGCGTATTTGCGGACTTTCAATTCATACTTTCCTTCTGGTAATTGCAGGAAAGTTATTTTCCCGTCGTGTTGCCAGGCGGACCAGTCCGAAGATACCCCTTCGATCTTGTAGCTGATCTGGTGGTTAGGGGTGAATATCGTGGTGCCTGCCCAGACATTGAATTCCTGGAAGTCGTGCGGGAGAGAAATGCGCTGCGTGTTGACCGCAAGGCGGTGGATGCCGGAAGCATCGACATATTCGAGTCCCGAAACTTTCAGGGGAGCACTGCTCAGACTGTTACCGATCAGCTCCCTGATGTTGACCAATAAAGTCCCTTGCATGGCGGAGATCAAGACTTGGGAATCATTTAAAGGAATGATTCGTTTGCCTCTCGTCACGAGGTTCATATTGTAATTGTCGAAGAGCAGGCGGCATTTCAATGTCCCGATACCGTCTGCTACGTGAAATAATCCGGCTTCGTTTCCGACGGAAAGCCAGTAGAGGTCGTCACCGGCCGGGTAAACGAGTCTGGCTTGGGAGAATATCCCCAATGCATCCGTGTTCCGAAATAATTGCTTGACGTCCGGTACGGAGGCATTGTCGGTTCGGAGATGGGGTTGCGCTTCGGTTTTGCTTACGGAGATGAAAGGGCTTGTGGCTCCCAATGAGCGTTTGAAATAGCCGAGGTTGGTCTGGATATATAAATCTTCGCCCTTCAGTCCGGCATTCACCAGTTTGCCGATTTCGCTTCTTTTTCCCAACAAGGTGATCGGCGGATCGAAAGAGATTTGTGATAATCCGTTGTCGAGTGCCACCCAGATCTGCCGGTCGTCCTGTACGCAGATAAAGCGGACGATATTGTCTTGCAGCTGGTTCTGCAAAGACAGATGTTGCAGGATCGTACCATCAGAGTCCGTGATATATAGTCCTTGTGTCAGGGTGCCGATGAAAAAGAGCGTTCCGTTGGTAGCGAAAGCACTCGGTTGTGCATCCTGTATTTCTTTTGGTAAAGTAAAAGGTATTTCAACAGAAGGTGGGGTGAAGCGGACTTCTGGCGGGACTGTGTTCAGCGGGTGGTAACGGAGGATTCCGTCTTTGTCGTATGTCCAGCTTCCCAACATCGTCTCGTTGCGGGTGTAGATCGTGTCGTTGTAGTTCGTTACGCCGGTCACCTCTTCTTGTCCCGGCAGCGGATAGAGTCTCCAGGTATTGCCGTCAAACACAAGCAGGCCGGAATTGTTGGCGACATACAGCATGCCGTCGGGTGTCAGCGAAAGGCCCCAGTTCTGGCAGCTCGCCTTATAGTCGTCGACCGTATAGTTTTTTACGAATACATAGGGGATGGCTACTGATGCACACACGGCATGTGCCGTGAACAGAAAAGAAATGAGAATGATCAGCAGTCTGTACATAAGTCTAAAGGAATAATAGGCACGGAAGTCTTGGACTTCCGTGCCTGAATGAGGTTACAAATATAGTGAAATTCTATTTATTTGTATTCCTGCCAGCTCTTAATTTGGATGCCTTTTTCCTCCATATTGCAGAAAGCGCTGATGAAGGCACTTGCCAAACGAGCGTTGGTGATCAACGGAATGTTGTGGTCGATCGCCGCACGACGGATCTTGTAGCCGTTGGTCAGTTCGCGCTTGCTGTGGTCTTTCGGTATGTTGACAACCAGTTCGAACACGTGCTGGCTGAACATCTCCATGATGTTTAGGTCGCCCTGTTCATCCGGCCAGCAAACAGCTGTCGCAGGAATACCGTTTTCATTCAGGAATTTAGCTGTTCCAGCCGTTCCGTAGATGTTGTAACCTTTGGCTGCCAGCATATGGCACGGTTCCAGCAGTTCGGCCTTGCTCTTGGCGGCACCGGAAGAAACCAGCACGTTCTTCTGCGGAATTTTGTTTCCGACAGCGATCATGGCAGAAAGCAATGCTTCGTCGAAGTCGTCGCCGATACAACCTACTTCACCTGTAGAGCTCATAT
>DXRF01000034.1 GCA_019411205.1 Parabacteroides sp.
GTTCAATTTTTGCATTTATTTTGATACTTGTTTGCTCTGTTTCTTGTAACGATAGTTACCTCGAAGAAAAGCCTATGGATAAATTTAGTCCGGAAAATTTATTAACATCAAAGGCTGGTTTTGAAACAGTTATTGTTTCTCTTCATTCTTATGCAAGAGATGAGGCCAATCTGTCAACAAATGATGAACCGATGAATCAAGGTACGGATGTTGGTTATTCAGGTGTCCCGGATGGGCGGTTCTTCAATGATTACAGTATTATTTTGCCTGAGCATGCTGCCCCTAAAAATATGTGGGATTGGGCATATACTAAAATGCTCAAGAATGCAAATTTAATTATTTCCAGAGCTGATAATCCTAATGTTGCATGGACTGAAGAGGAAAAAAATGAAATTTTGGCGGAAGCTAAATTTTTTAGAGGGTATACATATAATGCATTGATAAACCTATTTGGAGGTGTACCTATTGTCGATAAAGAAGAGTCAAGTCCCCGTTTTGATTATAAACGAGCTTCCAGAAAAGAAGTTTTAGAATTTATTCAATCGGATTTGGAATTTGCTGCGACTTATTTACCGGTAGTATCTTCAGATGCAAGTAAGGATGGAAGAATTTTTAAGGCAGCTGCAAATCATTTATTATCAGAGGTTTATATTAGTTTGGGATTGGAGACTGGTGATCGGAATTTTTTTGATAAATCAATAAATGCCGCTTCTAAAGTAATCAATGGAGATTGTGGGAGATATGAACTTGTGTCAAAACGATTTGGTGATATGAGCCGCCCTGGTGATTATTATTCAGATTTGTTTTGGACTAACCAACAAAATAGAGCATCAGGTAATTTGGAAGGTATTTGGGTTATGCAATATGATTATTTGACACCTGGTGCGGGAGATAAAAAAAATATTGATCTTCGTTTATGGGGACCTAGTCTTGATTTTGTTACATTCCCTGATGGGAAAAAGATGTTGGTATGCGATTCATTAGGGCGTATGTCTGGCGGTATTGTGCGTCCAACGAATCATGCTAATTATGAGATTTGGTCTGATCCGAATGACATACGTCATTCCGTTCATAATTTTAAAAGTCGATTTTGGATGAATAATCCAGATTCAGAATATTTTGGAATGGAGGTTGTTTTGACGAAGAAAGAGGGTGGAAAGATGTATATCACTCTACCTGATGGAAGTGTTACAAATTCAGTTGTAGATACAACGAGAAATTTTTATCCTTATTTTCGTAAAATAGAGGGACTTATGCCTTGGGGGAATATGGAAGGTCGAACCATGAATGATAGATATAAGATGCGCCTTTCCGAGACTTATTTACTTAGAGCGGAGGCTTATCTTCATAAGGGAGATAAAGTAAATGCCGCTGCTGATATTAATGTTGTTCGAAAGAGAGCGCAAGCCTTTCCGGTTGATCCTGCCGATGTAGACATTGATTATATTTTGGATGAACGAATGAGAGAGTTGATCATTGAAGAGCCGAGACGAAGGACATTGGTTAGACTTCATAAAATGTATGAAAGAACTATGAAGTATAATTATAGAGTGAAAAATAATATGCAGCCCTATCATGAATTATGGCCGATACCTCAAAAAGCAATTGATGCTAACACGGCTATAAAAATTGAGCAAAATCCCGGTTATCCCGGCGCAGCCGAGTAAATAACACAAATGAGGGAGCGGGAGTTTTTCTGCTTCCTCGTAGTTCGTAACACGATTAATAATAATAGGTATGCAAAAAATATTTCGAGTTGTTTATATAATGCTTATGTGCCAGGCTTTTATTTCTTTTTCGCTTCTTGCGCAGAAAAAGGACTTTGTACTGGTTGAAGCAGAGAGTTTTAATGAAAAAGGTGGATGGGTATTGGACCAACAGTTCATGGATCAGATGGGATCTCCTTTCCTGTTGGCTCACGGTATAGGAAAACCGGTACAAGATGCTTCAACGGAAGTAATGATTCCGAAGAAAGGAACTTGGCATGTATATGCCCGTACTTGGAATTGGTGCTCTCCTTGGAAGACGAAAGAGTCTCCAGGGAGGTTTAAAATTGCTGTAAACGGAGCGGTTCTTGATAATGAATTGGGAATGGGAACACAATGGGATTGGGAATATGCCGGAAGTATCGAGATAAAAGATAAGAGCAATATTGTTACATTAAAAGACTTGACCGGATTTGAGGGACGATGTGATGCGATCCTTTTTACAAAGAACAAAACTTCTATTATTCCTAACCGGAAAGAGGATTTGTCGGCGTTCAGAAAAGAACTGCTGAATATCTCAACTAAACCAGAAGATGGAGGACATTATGATCTCGTTGTAGTTGGAGCTGGTACAGCGGGGTTGAGTGCTGCTATCAAAGGAGCACGAGAAGGCTTGAAAGTAGCATTGATTAATAACCGTCCTGTTCCAGGAGGAAACAACAGTACCGAGATAAGGGTAGTTGCCAGTGGGGAGATGAATGTAAAACCGTATACTGCTTTAGGAAATGTAATCAGAGAAATACGGAATGTATATAGTAAGGAAGATCAGGTTATTGAAATGATACAAGCGGAGAAAATGCTGTCCTATTTCCCAAATATGCATGTGTTTGCAGCTTCCAAGGTAGGTAAGCAGATAAAGTCTGTGACTGCTAAACATATTGAGAATGGAAAAGAGGTAGAGTTCTTTTCCCCATTGTTTGTCGATTGCTCTGGTGATGGAAATTTAGGTTATCTGGCGGGGGCTGAATATCGTGTGGGGCGTGAGATGAGACAGGAAACAAGAGAAACATTGGCTCCGGATAGGCCGGATAATATCGTGTTGGGTGCGACAATTTCTTGGAAAAGCAAAGTGATGCCGGCTGAAGTATCATTTCCGAGATGCGAGTGGGCAATACAGTTTAATGATGAATCTTGTGAAAAGGTTATTTCCGGTAGTAATTGGTGGGAAAGCGGTTTTCGCTATGATCAGGTAAATGATGCAGAATATATCCGGGATTATCTGTTCCGGGCGATTTATGGAAACTGGGCTTTCCTGAAAAACGACAGTAAATTTAAGAAAGAATATGCAAACCGGGAATTGGACATGATGACTTACATTGCCGGGAAACGGGAATCACGTCGTCTGGTAGGGGATGTATTTTTTGTACAGCAAGATATAGAGAAGGAGTATGTAAGATATGATGACGCTGTTGTAATAGGAACCTATTCTATAGATCAACATTTCCCGACTCCTAAAAATACATTCTTTTTCCCGGGAGAGGAATTTATTTCAACAATGAAACATTATTTTAATGATTTGGGAACTCCCCGCCGTTATCTGCGTGACGACCAGGTTCCACCTCCTTATCGTATTCCTTATCGCTGTTTATATTCGGTAAATGTAGATAATCTATTTATGGCGGGAAGAAATATAAGTGTCTCGCATATAGCATTGTCTTCTACTCGTGTGCAGAATACAACCGGTATGATGGGTGAAGTTGTCGCAGTAGCAGCGGCACTTTGTAAAAAATACAATTGTTTGCCACGTGAAGTTTATACTAAACATTTGAATGAATTGTTGGACTCATTGAAATAGGATTATCATGATGAACAGGCGAACTTTCTTAAAGCAGACAGGTGCTTTTTCAGCCGCACTGCTCCTACCGGCCTGCCTGAATAAGGTGAAGGAAGAGAAGAAAAATCCATATTTATTGGTGGTTTCTGGCTGGCAGGATGTGAATATTGGGGATATTGCCCATACGCCAGGTTTGTTGCATATCTTGCAAATGCACTTGCCTGATGCGACGATTACTTTATGGAAACGGAGCAAAAGCGAGAAGGTGGAAGCATTATTGAAGAAGAATTTTCCGAATATAGAGATTCTTTACGGCAATCCGGATAAAGATTTTACGGTTACGGACAATAAGATTCTGGAAGCTATCAATCGTGCCGATGTCTTTATTCACGGATCGGGACCATCAGTTGTGGCGGCCAACTGCTTGGAGGCTTGGCGTAAAATTACGGATAAACCTTTCGGAACCTATGGAACAACGATTCAGGATATATTTCCTTCATTGAAGAACCTGCTGGACGATGCATCGTTTGTTTTTACCCGCGAGACTGCCTCGATAGGGAAACTGAAAGAAGCTGGGGTAACGAAGCCTGAAATCCGCTTTGTTCCGGATGCCACTTTCGCTCTGAATATTCAGAATGAAGAGAATGCTCATTCGTTCTTAACGGCCAATAATCTGGAAGACCGTAAATTTATTTGTGTGATTCCCCGGTTGCGTAAAACACCGTACTGGTTGATCCGCAGGAAAAGCTATACGGAGGAACAGATTACAGAAATAACGGCATTGAATGACAAATGGAAAGAGATCGACCATGCCAAAGCTCGCGAAGCAATCGTCCGTTGGGTAAGAGAAACCGGGAATAAAGTCCTTGTTTGTCCGGAAATGACTTATCAGGTCGATATTATGGATGAGCTTTTGATTGATCCGCTGCCGGATGATGTTAAAAGGAATGTCGTCAAGCGCGGTTATTGGTTACCGGATGAGGCTGCTTCTTTGTATAGCAAAGCTTTCTGTGTCCTTAGTTTTGAATGTCATTCTCCTATTATCTCTTTGCGGAGCGGGACACCTGCATTTTACCTCCGCCAGCCAGAAGATACAATAAAAGGGCAGATGTATTATGATTTAGGTTTCGATAATTGGGTGTTTGAGATTAACGACACGACAGGAAAACAGATTGCCGACCGCCTGATGGAAGTTTATTCTGACTATGACAGTGCGCAGGCATATCGTAAACGGGGAATGGATAAGGTCTCTGAACTGTTTGATATGGGTGTAAAAATTGTTTCTCAATTCTTATAAACAGATCCGGGAATATCCTTTTAAGATGGATATTCCCTTCTGAAAAAAGATTTCCATATCAGAGAACAAAAACATATGTTTTTGTTCTCTGATATGGAAATCTTTTGTTTTACTGAATGGGATATATTATTTCTTTTTGTCCCCCTCTATAGGTGGATTTGTTTTTTTTCGTTACATTAGCACCTGTTTTTAATAACTCAGTTAATGATTAAGAATTAATACCTTATGAAACACATTCTTTTACTTCTCTTATCGCTCTTTGCACCCGTGGTATGGGGGCAGCAGGTGGAACAGTTCAAGCTTTGGCCGGATAAGCCGGAAGCGAGCGAAGCGGAAATTTTTGTCTATCATCCGGCGAAGGGCAAGAAAGCGGCTCCTGCGGTGCTGATATGTCCGGGGGGCGGATATAGAGGGCTGGCGATGAACCATGAAGGGCATGATATGGCGAAATGGTACGCTTCAAACGGATTCGTTGCAGTCGTTTTGAAATACAGGATGCCGGAAGGTGTACATACGATTCCGTTGAGCGATGCGGAGAAAGCGATGTCTGTTATTCGGGGCAATGCAACCAAATGGAATCTGGATGCGAATAAAGTTGGAGTGATCGGCTCGTCGGCAGGCGGGCATTTGGCGGCCTCACTCAGTACGCTTGCAGCAGATGCCAACCGGCCGGACTTTGCAATCCTTTATTATCCGGTGATCAGCTTCGATAATATGACGACACATGGCGGTTCCAAGAAGAATCTTTTAGGGAAAGATATCGAGAATGAGGAATTGGTGGACCGCTATTCCTTGCAGAAACAGGTAGACGATAAGACACCGAAGACCTTGCTTCTGCTGAGCGATGACGATCAGTCTGTGCCGCCGTTGAACTCCATCCTTTATTATACGGCGCTGAATGAACACCATATTCCGGCTTCCCTCTATATGTTCCCGAATGGAGGACACGGTTGGGGATTCCGGTATGACTTTACCTACTATCAGGAAGTGAAAGACCTGATACAGAAATGGCTTGCCAACATAAAAATTACCGATTAATCTACTTGATATCATGAAACCGATTATGCTATTGCTGGCAGCAGGTTCTCTGCTGCTGAGTGCACAAGGACTTTTCGCACAGACAGACAATTCTGGAAAAAAGGACTATTGGAATGCAAATACCCTCTTGATCCCTTATCGGCTGCCGCCTGCTCCCGCAGGGTATAAGCCTGCCTATATAGATTTGGATGGAGACGGTGATCCGGATATTCTGCGTACGGTAACGGCCAATGGCATTCCGGTACAATGGATTGACGACGACGACGATATGCAGTACGGCGACCTGGAAGGCGATACCGATAACGACTGTCTGATGATAGACCGTAATAAAGACGGTGTCTACGGTGTCTACGGTGGTTACGGCGACCTTATCATCGACTGGGTGGGCGAAGATGAAGACGGTAATCCGGCCATGCAGGTCGTAGTCGACAATATCCCCGAAGCAAACCGGATGAGGACCGGTAACGGACATTATATGTGGGTGGTGGATACGGACAAGGATGACGTGTTTAACTATATCGACTGGAATACGTTCACCCTCCGCTGCTGGATACATAACGGCTTGTCGGATTTTTACGAAGATTATAACGGGAAAAGCACTTTCATGAAGATACATAGCACGACCGAACGTGTGAACGATGTCCGCATGAACTGGGAAAACCCGTTCTTGTTTTATGATCCCGACAATGACGGGCTGACAGAGATGGCGATCCGTTTCTGTGACTCTCCCAAGATCGTGAAAGAGAACGGACAGGCAAATTCCGTCCTCTCAGGTAATATCGACTGGGTTTCCGTTTCGATGGATACGGATAACGACAATGCGCCGGGCAATGAGTTCGATTTTGATATGACCATTCATTTTACAGGTCCCGGCTTCAACTATGAAAACCAGAAACATATCAACAAGAACCTGCGCGGACTTCCCGAAGCCGATACGTTCTTCCTCGATGCCCGTTGGCGTAAGCTTCCGGAGCTGTTGTATCCGGATCATGATGCCGCCTGGGATCTGACATTCAAAGAAGGTAAATGGGATAAAGTTTGGTTTACCTACGATGAGGACGACGATTGCAATCGTTGGGAACGTGTGGAGTTGTATCAGCCGCGAGATCCGTTCAAAGTAGGAAAGAACCAAGGTGGAATTGACAATAACGGACAGGCTGATCCGGCGGGTGACCGAGGTGAATGGGATGAAGACAATTCCGGCCACGGCCAGTTGTATATCAGCCCGATAGATGGAAAGATCCATCTGTACGGAGCCGAATGGGGTTGCTGGCGTATCGACCAGAATGCCCGTTACTATCAGGGAATGGGTGGAATCTATGACGGTTACGGCCCGAAACGTATCGAGACCGAGCCGACCGTGTTTCCGACTGTCAAATATACGGATACGGACAATAACGGTTTCTTCGATCTGATGGAATTCGACCTGGATGGCGACAAGGTGTTCGAACAACGCCTTTCCATGAAAGAGCTGGGGCTGGACGACCGTTGTCAGGTGATTAATACCGCTTCCATGAAGTACGAAGATTTTGTCGATCTCGAATCGAAAGTCTCCGATGCCATGTGGAAGAATGCCGAGAAAGCGGTCGAAGTGGCAAAAGCCAAGAAGCTGAATACCAAATGGTATGCTTTGATGTTACAGCCGAAATCCACCCGTGAACGCTATCATTATGGTTTTTGGTTGCAGTTCTATCTGTACAATGATCTGAAAGATTTGGCTGAACGGACAAACGACAAGGCATTGGCAAGCGTAATCGACAAGGCTTATTTGCAAGGCAAATGGGAGCTGATTAAATAATTTATTAACGTAAGAACAAGAGTAGTATGAAAAACATTTCGAGAAGAACCGCCATTAAGACAGTATTGGCCGGAAGTGCAGCGATGGCTGTATCCGGTATGGAAGCAGCGGCTCCTGCAAAGAAGAAGAAAGTGGAGAAACCGGAGCCGCTGAAAGGCAATATCCGCCATTCTGTAAGTAAGTGGTGCTTCGGCAGTTATCCGTTGGATGAATTCTGTGAGATTTGTAAAAACATAGGAATCGAATCGATAGAACTGCTCGACCCGAAAGACTGGCCTATCGTGCAGAAACATGGTTTGACGGTTGCGATGGCGCAGGGTGCGGGCTTAGGTATCGACAGGGGGTTCAACGATCCCAAGTTGCATGACGAGCTGGTTGCCAGTTATGAACAAGTCATTCCGATGGTGGCCGAGGCCGGACTGACGAACCTGATCTGTTTTTCCGGTCGTCGGAATGGTGTAACTGATTTGCAGGGTTGGGAAAACTGTGAAAAAGGGTTGAAGCGTCTGATGCCGATAGCCGAAAAGTATAATGTCGTCCTCACGATGGAGCTTCTGAACAGTATAGGGCATAAGGATTACTTGTGCGACCATACCGTCTGGGGAGCGGAACTATGTCGCCGTATCGGTTCACCGAACTTCAAGTTGCTGTATGACATCTATCATATGCAGATCATGGAAGGAAACGTGATCGATCATATCCGGAAATATCACCAGTATTTCTCACATATCCATACAGGAGGTGTTCCCGGCCGTGCAGAGATTGACGAAACGCAGGAGCTCTACTATCCGGCTATCATGAAAGCGATTGTGGAAACCGGCTATAAAGGATTTGTCGGACAGGAATTTGTTCCGAAGCAGGAAGACAAGATCGCTTCGCTTGAGAAATGTATCCGTATCTGCGATGTATAAACGGCCAGGTATGAAACGAATTGCCATTTATCCTCTGCTGTTGCTCTTCGCTTTGTGCGGGTGTAAAGGGAAAACCGGGACTTCACAGGTCGGAAATGTGTTTAAACCCGGTGAAATCTGGCCGGACAATAACGGTGTGCACATCAATGCCCATGGCGGTGGTATGTTGCAACAGGGCGATACCTATTATTGGTTTGGCGAGCATAAGACGGAAGGTGAAGGGGGAAATGTCGCTCAAGTCGGTGTCCATTGTTATTCTTCCAAGGATTTATATAATTGGAAAGATGAAGGAATCGCCTTGTCTGTTTCGGACGACGAGTCGAGTCCGATCGTGAAAGGTTGCATTCTGGAGCGTCCGAAGGTGATTTTCAATAAGAAGACGGGCAAGTACGTGATGTGGTTCCATCTCGAGCCGAAAGGAGCCGGCTATACAGGAGCCAAAAGCGGTGTTGCTGTCAGCGACAAGGTTACAGGACCGTACAAGCTGCTGTCTGCCGATCGTCCGAACGCCGGTTTCTGGCCGAAGAATGTGTTGGATATCCATAAAGGCCCGGTTCCCGAAGAATCGAAGAAAGGTTTCGGTGGCGGCGGCCTGCCTGCCCATCCTGACACGCTGAACCTGCTGGGACGTGATTTCGAGAGCGGGCAGATGGCACGGGACATGAACCTGTTTGTCGACGACGATGGAAAGGCTTATCATATTTATGCTTCGGAGGATAACAGTACGCTGCATATTTCCGAACTGACGGACGATTATACGGCTTGTTCCGGCAACTACGCCCGTTTCTTTGTCGGCCGTTTCATGGAAGCGCCTGCCATGTTCAAGAAAGACGGCAAGTATTACCTGATTATGTCCGGCTGTACCGGTTGGGCCCCGAATCCGGGGCGTTCCGCTGTTGCCTCTTCTATTTGGGGGCCGTGGAAAGAGTTGGCGAATCCGTTTGTGGGAGCCGATTCGGAAACCTCTTTCCATTCGCAGAGTACTTATGTGTTGCCTGTTCCCGGCAATTCCGGCCAGTTCATTTATATGGGAGACCGATGGACACCGAAGAACGCCATAGACGGCCGTTATATCTGGTTGCCTATCCGTTTCGAAGGTGAACAGCCGGTTATCGAGTGGCTGGACGAGTGGGGGATTGAGAATTGACAATTGAGAATTGTTTTGTACTTTTGCAGCCGCATAAAACAAACGAAGAATGAAACCAATATTGTCAACGAACTCTAGCCATATAATGGTCAGAGAATTAAAGGACTACCTGATGATCGCCTTGGGTATGATCTTTTATGGAATCGGGTGGACTGTCTTTCTGTTGCCAAACGATTTGCCTTCCGGGGCGGTTCCGGGTATTGCCTCCATTGTCTATTGGGGAACGGGTTTGCCTGTACAATACACTTATTTTGCCATTAATGCATTGCTCTTACTGCTTTCGCTGAAGATTTTGGGCTGGAAGTTCAGCATGAAGACGGTGTATGCCGTTTTCGTTCTGACATTTTTCCTTTCCGTTATACAGCGTTTGACTTCCGGGCTTCACCTGTTGCACGACCAGCCGTTTATGGCTTGTATTCTGGGGGCTATCTTTTGCGGTAGTGGTATCGGCTTCGCTTTCACAGCAAACGGGAGTACGGGGGGTACAGATATTATTGCGGCGATTGTCAACAAATACCGGGATGTCAGTCTGGGGCGTATGATTATGTTCTGCGATATGATTATCATCGCGTCCAGCTATTTTGTGCTGCACGATTTGGAGAAGGTGGTATATGGTTATGTGACCTTGTTTGTTACTGGCTATATGATCGACCAGGTGGTCAACAGCTCTCGCCAGTCGGTCCAGTTCTTCATCATTTCCAGTAAATATGAAGAGATCGGCAGGGAGATTAATGCTTTGCACAGGGGGGTGACTGTGATCGACGGGACTGGGCTTTATACAGGAAAACAGGTGAAGATGATGTTTGTCTTGGCAAAAAAGAGCCAGTCGAATACAATTTTCCAAATCATCAATGATATCGATCCGAAGGCTTTCGTTTCTCAGAGTGCCGTTATCGGTGTATATGGGGAAGGATTCGACCAGTTCAAGGTAAAGAAGAAAACAAATTGACGTTCTGTTTTCCGGGTACACCTCTGCCTGTATTCTTTTTTCGAAATCATCTGTCACTCTATCACTAACGGCTTTGTAAGCATTGGTAAACATGATACACAGAAGTGATACATGCCGAATTCATGTATCACTCCTGTGTCATATATGTATCACACCCCTATTCACGTTTTGGGGGGATATACAGTCTTTTTTTACTTAGCAGGTATCTTAATTACAATAGATTGGTATGTAATCTTCCTGGACATCCGGGTGTCGGGACCATGAACACCCGGATGTGGAGGGTGGCAACATCCGGGTGTATAAGCCTGAAGATGGGCATGTTCCTGTACATTTCTGCTTGCTTTTCATTCTTTTCCTGCTTGTTTTCTGCAAGAATATACCTTATATATAGGTACAATAACTTCCGTACAGGCGCGTCACGGCTCCATCACCACCTCGATCCGGTTGCCCTGTCCTAACAGTTTTTGGGCAAAAGCCTGAATCTTGGCGGGGGTGATGCCTTTTATCGTTTCTTCGTATGTCGTTTCGCCGTTGAACCCGCGGAAGTAATAATTATCCAAAGTCGTCAGCCAGTAAACATTCTCCTGCAGGTTCTCTACGTGGCGCTTTAGGATATTGTCCTGGCTCTTTTTGAAATCTTCTTCGTGTGGGCCGGACTTGGCGATGTTGTCCAGTTCCGTGTGAACGATAGCGTTCATCTTTTCCCGTTTGGCCGGGTCTGTATCGAAATAGGCTTGCAGGAATGTCTGACCTTCAGGGAAGGAAGAAATCTGTGCGGAAGTCTGTACTCCATATGTACCGCCTTCGTCCTCGCGCACCTTTTCCATGTAGACCAGATCGAGAATTTGCTTCAACATAGTGGCGGTGAGGATGTTTTCAAGGTTATATTCCATCTTGCCGGACCAGAAGTTGACAACCGACGCTTTCGGTGTTTCCAGGGCACGTTTGAAGATATTCGTGTATTCGCCCGTGCGGATAGCCGGTACTTCGGCGGGATTGGCTTTCTCGACACGTCCTTTGGCCGGGAGTGTTGCCAGATATTGCTCTACAAAAGGACGGATGCTGTCTGTGTCGATATTTCCGACAAACGTAAAGACAAAGTCTGAAGCGTCGGCAAACCGTTCTTTGTACATCTCCATGATGCGCGGGTAGCTGATCTGCCTGAAGTCGTCAGCCGTGATGCGGGCGGCACGCGGGTTATTGTCGTAGATCGCCTTTGTCAGTGTGTCGCTGAACGCCACCATCGGATTCAGTTCCAGGTTTTTCAACTGTGCGATCATGCGGTTCTCGAAGGAAGTATAAGCTTCTTCATCCATACGTGGGGCTGTGAAATAGAGATAAACCAACTCAAACAATGTCTTCAGGTCGGTAGGAGCGGCATAACCGTTTACGTTTTCCGTATTCAGGCCGATGGAAGGAGAGCAGGAGACTTTCTTTCCTGCCAATACCTTGTTCAGATCGGTTGCTGAGAAGTTGCCGACTCCGCCAAGCGTAATGGCATCATTGAATATTTTCAGATTGTCGATATCTTTCGTTCCGAACAGGGTACTGCCACCAGGGCTGGTAGCCGTCATCAGGATCTCGTCTTTCTTGAAGTCCGTATGTTTCAGTACGACCTTGATGCCGTTGTCGAGTGTCAGGATTGTTGCGCCGAACAACGGGTCCGTCTTCATCTCCCTGATCTTTCCCGGAGCGGGCAGTCTGGGAACCAGCGGTTCGTTGGAAACAGTCTCTTCATAAGGTTCGACCGGCAATTGCTGCGCCTTGATAAAGTTTTCTAATAATTGGGCCTCGGTCGGATATTTCAGGTCTGCCTTGTCAGGGCCGGTGAGGCCGATTACGATGTTTTTGTCGCCGATCAGCTCCTGGGCGTATTGATTCACCTGTTCGACAGGGATTTGCGGTGCGATCTGGCTGATCAGCTGATATTCTGTTTCTATGCCCGGAATGTAACCGCCGTCCGTAAAGTGGCGGACATATTCGTTTGTATAAGAGCGGTTCTTTTGTTTGTCGCGGTCGTTGAACAGCGATTCGTACTGTTTCAGGACATTGATACGGGCACGGTCATACTCGGAAGCCGTGAAGCCGTACCGTTTCACCCGTTCCGTCTCCGTCACAAGCGCATCGAGCGCCTTGTTTATCTCGCCTTCCTTTACCAGGGCGGCAACCGTGAAAGCTCCTTTTGTCTTGGCGATCATGAAATCGCCGTCCGAAGCCTGGGCGGCGACAAAAGGAGGATCCGCTTTTTGCATCATCTCGGCAAAGCGTTCGTTTATCATCGTTTCGACGACATTTTCCATGTAGTCCTTCATCAACCCGGCGGCGGTGGCATATAACTCTTTCGGCATCTTGTCGTGCTTATAGAATATGGAAAGGATAATATTGGAAGCCTCCTTGTCCGTGGCAATGGAAACAAGCGGTTTGTCATTGTCTGCCACCTCCGTATATTCCCGTTTGACTGGATTTGCCGGAGCCGGAATATCGGCAAAGATACGTTTTACGGCCGCTTCGACCTTGTCTACATCTATATCCCCAACAATGATAATGCCTTGGAGGTCGGGACGATACCATTTCTTGTAATAAGCCCGGAGCTCGTCCGGCTTGAAGTTGTTGATCACGTCGATCGTGCCGATCGGCATCCGGTGTGCATATTTATTGTCAGGGAACATCTTCGGCAGCTGCTGTTCCCAAATACGTGCCTGGGCATCCTGCCGCGTGCGCCATTCCTCCCTGATCACGCCCCGTTCCTTTTCGATGGCCGTATCTGCGAGCGTGATGAAGCCCGACCAATCGTGCAGGATCAGCAGGCAGGAGTCGACAACGCTCTCGCGGGTGACCGGAGCGTTCATGATCATGTAAACCGTTTCGTCGAAACTTGTATAAGCGTTGAAGTTCTCGCCTCCGCGCATCCCGATGCTCTCGGTAAATTCATCCATGCCATGCCCGGGGAAGTTCTTGGTCCCGTCGAACGCCATATGTTCGAGGAAATGGGCCAACCCGCGTTGGTTCTCGTCTTCCAGGATCGATCCGACATTCTGGGCGATAAAGAAATCCGCACGGTCTTTTGGCTGTGCATTGTGCCGGATGTAATAGGTTACCCCGTTGCTTAGCTGCCCGTATCTTACTTTCGGGTCTATGGGCAGGGGTTGTATTTCCGGTTGTTGTGCTGCTAAACGGAGGGAGGCTAGTATCCAAAGGAAACATCCGATGGATAAAATCTGTCTGATCTTCATATCACTTTTGTTTTCATTTTTAATAGAACAAATGTATATAGTTTTTGTTACAAAATGACAAACGTGTCTTTCTTATTTTTTGCATGTAAAAATCCTTGAGAAAGTTTTTGTGTAAGAAAAAAATATCTACTTTTGTGAAGTTGTTATGTGCACGCAAACATTAATAATTTATCTAATATATTTACCATGAAATCTGAAGATATTTCACGTCGCTCGTTCCTGAAACGGGCAGCCGCTCTTTCAGCTGCGGCAGCAATTCCTTCTTTCTGGATTCCGTCCAAGGCCAATGCCATGCCGGGCGTTCCCTTTGTCAGTGCCAACGAAAAAGTGAGAATCGCTTTTATCGGTATTGGTAACCGTGGGGGCGAGATCGCACGCGAACTGTATAAAACCGGTTTGTGCGAAGTCGTTGCACTTTGTGATGTTGATATGGGTGCACCTCATACTCAGAAACTTATTTCGATGTTCCCGAAAGTGCCTCGTTTCCAGGATTTCCGTCAGATGTTCGACAAGATGGCCGATAAGATCGATGCCGTTACAGTCGGTACACCGGACCATTCCCATTTCCCGATCACGATCGAGGCGATGGCTCATGGAAAACACGTATATGTAGAAAAACCGATGGCCCGCACCTTCCAGGAAATCGAAGTGATGATGCGTGCCGAAAAGAAATTCGGTGTCGTTACGCAGATGGGTAACCAGGGACACTCGGAAGCCAACTACTTCCAGTTCAAGGCATGGAAAGAAGCCGGCCTGATCAAAGATGTTACTGCTATCACGGCTCACATGAACTCTCCGCGCCGTTGGCATAACTGGAACCCGAACATCACACATCTGCCAATGGGTGAACCGGTTCCCGAAACATTGGATTGGGACACTTGGTTAGGTGTTCGTCCGTTCCACGAATATAACCATGATTACCATTTGGGACAGTGGCGTTGCTGGTACGATTTCGGTATGGGTGCATTGGGCGACTGGGGAGCTCACATCATCGATACAGCTCACGAATTCTTGGAACTCGGCCTGCCGACGGAAGTAAACCCGTTGTATCTGAAGGATCACAACCCGTTCTTCTTCCCGATGTCTTCCCGTATCCTGTTCAGATTCCCGGAAAGAAAAGATATGCCGGGTGTTGATATTACCTGGTATGACGGTCTGGATAATATTCCTCCTGTTCCTGAAAACTACGGTTCTTCTGATGTCGATCCGAATATCCCGACGGTTGCCGGTGGTAAACTTCAGTTAGCTAAACTGAACCCGGGTAAGGAAATCTATACGAAGACTTTGACATTCAAGGGTGGTTCTCACGGTAGCACTTTGTCTGTAATTCCTGATCAGGTCGCTAAGGATATGAATCCGAAGTTGCCGGAATACCAGAAGAGCCCGTCCAACCACTACGCAAACTTCCTGTTGGCTTGTCAGGGTAAGGAAAAGACTCGTTCTCCGTTCTCTATCGCAGGTCCGTTGAGCCAGGTATTCTGCCTTGGCGTGTTGGCACAGCGCATGAACCGCAAGATTGTGTTCGACCGCGACACGAAGCAGATCGTGAACGATCCGGTTATGAACCAGATGTTGGTTGGCGAAATGCCGCGTAAAGGCTGGGAACAGTACTACAATATTTAATGATGTCGGTAGGGGCGAGGTCTACTCGCCCTCTCATAAAGATAGTTTCTAAGATCGTTATTCATAACGGTTGATTGTTTGAGAAGGCAAGCTTGTCGGGTAAGCTTGCCTTTCTTTTTTGATTATCTTTGCATCTGTAATATGCAGGGAACATGAATATATTTGAAGGATATGTGGGGATTCGTTTGTGGGATGGGCAGTTGGTGGATGATGTCATCTTCTCTCTGCTGTTATTCCTGCTTATTGCCTTTGCCTTTGTGTTCCGGGCAAATCTCCAATTGTTTGTGAAGATGTTGAAAGATGCTTTTCTCGTGAGGGAAAGGCAGAATCTATTTGATGATGTGGTGGGGAAAAGCTTTTTCTTTTTCCGTAACTTTATGACATTCCAGGTATTATTCCTTTCGAGTATCGCCCTGATTGCGATCGGCAGGATATACGGATTTATGAATTATGTGGAATGGCAGGCGGTTTTATCGGCGATCGGAACGTTTTTTTGTGTCTTATTTTTGTTTTATCAGTTTAAGCAATGCTGTTATTATCTTTTGGGCAGCGTGTTTGCCGACCCCAATAAATATAAGTTATGGAAGACAAGTTATAATGCCATTATGGGGATTTGGGGAGTCTCTTTGTACATTCCGGTATTGTGGTTGGTGTTTGTAGGGACACACGTAACTATACCGATAACAATGTTTTGCATTCTCTATATTTTGTGTCGTTTTGTAATAATTTATAAGACAATACGGATATTTCACAAGAAAAGTACTGGATTATTATATATAAGTTTGTACCTTTGCACCCAAGAAATTTTACCTCTGGTATTTTTGTACGAAGGTATGGTTTATTTGTATAACTTTATCGAGACAAGTACTCTATGGCATTGAACATCAAAAAGTTGCTGGTATCACAACCGAAGCCTGCATCCGAGAAGTCCCCATATTTCGACATTGCAGAGAAGTATGGAGTTGAGATTGACTTCCGTCCATTCATTAAAGTAGAACCTCTTTCTTCTAAGGAGTTCAGACAGCAGAAAATTTCTATTTTGGATCATACAGCTGTTGTTTTTACAGCTCGTACGGCGATCGATCATTTCTTTCACTTGTGTGAGGAACTGCGTGTAGCCATTCCCGAAACGATGAAGTATTTCTGTATGACTGAGGCTATTGCCGTATATTTGCAAAAATATATCGTGTATAGAAAGCGTAAAATCTTTTTTGGACAGACCGGAAAGCTGGATGATCTGGTTACGGTTATCGGCAAGCATGCAAAAGAAAAATATCTTGTGCCCGTTTCCGACGTGCATAAAGATGATTTGTTAACTATGTTGGAAGTAAAGAAGATTTCTTTTACGAAAGCTGTTATGTACCGCACTGTAAGCAATGATTTCTCTAAAGACGAGAAGTTCGACTATGATATGCTGGTATTTTTCAGCCCATCGGGAATTTCTTCTCTGCTGAAGAACTTCCCGAATTTCAAACAAGAAGATATAAAGATCGGATGTTTCGGACCGACAACGGCCAAAGCGGTGAAAGAAGCCGGTTTGCGTTTGGATGTGGAAGCACCGACTCCTGAAGCTCCGTCTATGACGGCTGCCCTGGAATTGTATCTGAAAAAAGAGATGGGTGGTAACAAAAAGAA
>DXRF01000340.1 GCA_019411205.1 Parabacteroides sp.
ACGTACCTCCATAGGGGCATAGACCATCAACGTCGTATCGACAACCCGGTTAAAACCCGATTCGAAAAGAATGGCTGATTCGATGGCGCACACCGGAGTATTCTGCCTTTCGACCCAAGCAATAAAATGGCGGTTTACTTCTGGGTGAATGATCGCATTCACTTGTCCAAGCCGTTCCGGGGCTCCGAAAATATGGGAAGCGAGCCGTCTTTTATCCAAACCGTCGGCTGTATAAAGTTCTTTGCCGAACAAGGCAATCAGCTTTTCCCGGATAACGGGAGAAGTGGCTGTTAGATGCTTGCTTTCTGTATCGGCTATATACACAGGAATACCCCATACTTCCAATAGTGCGGCTACCATTGATTTGCCGCTTCCGATTCCTCCGGTGATTCCAATCTTAATCATTTGATTTTGTTTGTTCCAATATAAATTCTATCCGGTCTGGTGAAATTGTAGCTACATCCACCCAGCTCGGTTTTTTGTTCAGTTGTAAAGGCAATGTTCCTGAAGTGCTTTGTTCTAAATCTGCAAAAGAGATCCGTATTTCGAAATCATCTGCCGAGACGTCCTTGAAGCGCGAAAGAGGGACGTTGCAGCTCACTTTCACGACAGCCGGGAACATGCGCAGGGTGTAATGGGGCGGCAGATTGGTGCAGATAACCGGTATTTCCAGCGTTTTTTCTGTATATTCTTCTATCGGGATCGTAACGGTTACACTTGTAGGGTCGAGAGTGACTCCGTCTATTTTTTCCAGTTGGACGGTACGTGTGACGGTCTTGTTTCCTTTCTTGATCTCGGTATAGATTGTTTTTATCTCTTTCAAGGTGTCCAGAACGACATCGCTGGCATAGACGTTGATGCTGCGGGGAGTAATGGATATGTCACCTGAAACTTTGAAACCGGCATTTGTTTGGACGACTCCCTCGAACACGGCTGGTATCTCCTTCTTGATGCGTTTGCTGTAAGCTGCATCGATATGTTGGGGTTCGAAGCTGAGCAGGGATGTGGTCGCAATCAGATGTTTCTTTATTTCGTTTTCGATATCTTTCCGGTTAATGATCAGTTTACCGGATTTTTCCGACTGTGTCTTCATGTTGGCCTCAATTGGGGCAAACGAACGTCCGAAGGAGTAGTTCAGCAATACACTCCCCTTGTCTTTCACTTTGACTGTAATGGCTTCGGGCGGTGTTTCCGTGAAAGATATATCTGGCGGCACATTCTTGTACTTGACCGGAATCTTAATATCTATTTCATACTCCTGTTGCAGGCTTTGGAGAAGCCAGAAGCCGAAAGCCAACAGTATAAAACAGAAAAAGATCAAGGCTTCTTTCCACTGTTGACGGCGAAGAAAAGCCTTAATCTCTATCCGGACAGACTTGAATGTTTGTTTGATTTGTCCAAGTCGTGACATATGTTCCGTTGTTTATTTTTGCTGTGCGTCCTCTACAGATGCAAACACGGATGTTTTGTCTACACGGATGCGTACACCATCAGAAATTTCAATCAACATATATGTGTCACCGATTTCTTTGATTTTTCCGTAGATACCTCCGGCAGTAATCACTTTGTCTCCTGCTTTCAAGGCTTCGCGGGCTTTCTGAATTTCTTTTTGTTTCTTTTGTTGCGGACGGATCATAAAGAAATAGAAGATCGCAACAATAACAACCATCATTAAAATACCAGACCATTGCTGACTTCCGCCGGCGGCCTGAAGTAAAATAGTAAGTAAGCTCATATAACTATAAACATTAATAAGTTAATATCAATTCGATACTGACACAAATGTAAGGATAATAATTAATCTTTGAGCAATAACTTTTCTTTTTTTAACTCGTTGACTACAGAATCTAAAATACCGTTGATAAATGTTCCGCTTTTCGGGGTACTGTAGTATTTGGCCGTATCAATATATTCGTTCAGCGTCACGTTGATGGGAATTGTCGGGAACGTCATGATTTCTGCCAGTGCAACCTGCATGATGATAAGATCCATATTGGCTATGCGTTCGGTCTCCCAGTTCTTCATGTGTTTGTTGATACGTTCACGGAATTCGCTTCCTTTCATCAATGATTGGCGGAATAATTTAATGGCGAAAGACTGGTCTTCGAGATCTTTAAACATCGGCAGCAATTTTTGTTTGCTTCCGGCTGCTTCTTCGAATTGTTTGATTGTTTTCAGCGTAAAAGTTTCGACGATGGAGATGTCGTCGTTCCAATAAATGCTTTTGTCTTGCAGATAATCGTCGATCGCTTCATTGCCACAAATCAGTTTTTTGAATACGATACGCCAGAATTCCTTATCTGTTTCGTATGAATCATTTTCGTTATTCAGATATTCCCCGTACTGTTCGGACGACAAGATCAGGTCGAGTACCATTTTGATGAAATCTTCATCATTATCCCATGAAAGCCCCTGCTCGGTCACATATTTCCGAAGTGCTTCATTTTCGGCTATTTGTGCAGCAAAACGGTTGTCTATCAGTCGGGTATTGGGGTTCAATTCGGCTTCTGTCGGCATATACTTGTTCTTACGGGCATCCAAGATACGTCTTTGTAAGTTTGTGACGTCGACAATTAGAAGAAGGAAATAATGATATAAGTCATAAGACTTTCTAAGACTGAAAAGCAATTCGTTTTCCGCAACTTTGAGGTCGTTG
>DXRF01000341.1 GCA_019411205.1 Parabacteroides sp.
GTAACCAATTTTGACTTCTTCTCATCGGTGTCATAATACAGTCCTCCAATTATTTAGTTAAACATTTATATTCTTTTTCGCTCTCGTTTTTTCTAACCCGAAAGCACTATACCCACTTCAAAAGACATGCCAAAACAATAGGTCTGGTGTTAATATGGATAAAGGATGATAAACGAAGTTGAAAACCTTGTCCAGAGGCTATGACTTTAGGAGAATGGACTTATTCGAGTTTGTATATGTGTTTGAATATATGATTATTAAGGAAGTATGTCTATAGGAAAAATTGGCAGAAAACGAACCTTTTTGACATGTAAATAGTGACAGGAAAGTAATATCTGGAAAAAAGAGTATCTTTGTCAATTCGTAACAAATAGCAAGTATGAAAAAGAATAATCAGAAGACTTTGTTTTCCGCTCCTGACGGAAAATCTTATCTTGTTCCGTTTATATTGATCACCAGCCTGTTCTTGTTGTGGGGTTTTGCCCATGGTCTGTTGGACGTATTGAATAAGCATTTTCAAGGTGTCTTTACGATGACGAAAGCGGAGAGTGGCCTTGTGCAGTTCTCCACTTATATCGCTTATTTTCTGATGGCGCTCCCTGCCGGTATGTTTATGAAGCGGTTTGGGTATAAGAAAGGGATTATTTTAGGGTTATGCCTGTTTGCTGTTGGTGCGTTTGCCTTTATTCCGGCTGCTTATCTGCATTCGGCATCTCCGTTCCTGATCGCCCTTTTTGTAATTGCCTGTGGACTTTGTATCTTGGAAACGGCAGCCAACCCTTATTCTACGATTTTAGGGCCGGAGGAATCGGGGGCGCAGCGTCTGAACCTTTCCCAATCGTTTAACGGGTTAGGCTGGATATTGGGTCCTTTGGTTGGGGGGATGTTGATTTTCGGAGGGGCGGAAGATGATCCGTTTACCTTGACGAAACCCTATATATTGGTTGGTTCGATCGTTTTGCTGGTTGCCGTACTCTTTTTTTTCACAAAACTGCCTGAAGTGCAGGTAGAGGAAGAAGCCGATAAAGAGGAAAAGATAATTGTATCTGCGTCCGGTACAGTTTCCATGTGGAGACATCCACAATTTGTCCGGGCTATCATTGCACAGTTTTGTTATTGTGCCGCCCAAACGGGAATTTTCAGTTTCTTCATTAATTATGTGACGGAAGTCGATACTTCCATGACGGATATTGAGGCTTCGCGTATCTTGGCTTTCGGAGGAATGGCTTTGTTTATGATCGGCCGTCTGTCTGGTAGTTTTACGATGAGGTGGATGTCTCCGGCCCGTCTCCTGACATGGTTCGCTTTGGCGGATGCTGTCTGTATGGGGTTGGTCGTCGTGTCTGCCGGTACGGTTTCTTTGTATGCGCTCTATCTTTCTTTTTTCTTTATGTCCATTATGTTCCCGACCATCTTTGCACTCGGCCTGGAAGGTATGGGTTCCTATACAAAGAAAGCATCATCCTATATCGTTATGGGAGTAGCAGGAGGAGCCTTTGCTCCAATGCTGATGGGATATATCGGTGCCGATAACATGGCTGTTGGTTTTGTGATTCCACTGTTGTCTTTCCTGTATATCCTGTATTTTGCTTTGCGGTGCAAGAGGGAATAGCACTAAACAATCACTAAAAGACAAGTACATTTTTCATCAAAGTTAGGCAACTCTCGAAAAATATCTGTCTGCTTTTGGTGAAATTTGTCCGTTACTTTTTGGAAAAATAAAGATAACGGACAAATCGTGATAGTAACCTTCTTATGAGTGTTACTGGTTCAACATTTGGTATAACTTATCCAGCTTTGGAGCCATGATGATTTCCGTACGGCGGTTTTTGGCACGGCCGTCGGCAGTTTCATTGTCGTCGACTGGCATGAATTCACCACGGCCGCAAGGCTGTATCTGCAAAGGTTTGACACCATAGTCCTTCGTCAGGATGCGGACGACCGAGGTGGCGCGGATAACACTGAGATCCCAGTTGTCTTTGAATTGGGCAGTGTTGATCGGCTTGCTGTCGGTATGCCCTTCGATATAAACGTCAATGTCGGATTGCTTGTTGAGAACCTCTGCGAGTTTGGCCAAAGCCTCCTTGCCACGTTTGTCGACACGGGCGCTTCCCGATTCGAAAAGAAGTTTGTCCGACATGGCAACGTAGACTTTCCCGTCTTTTTCGCGGACGGTCAGTTCGTCGCTGCTAAAACCTAGAAGGGCATCCTTTACGCTGTTGAGCAAGTTCTGTACCCGTTCAGTCTGTGCGTTGATCATATCCTGTAGTTCGTTGATCGTACGTTCGCGTTCATCCAGTTCGTTCATCTTCTGGCTCAGGAGTGAATTCAATTTTTCCTGCTCTGTCATGTTGGTGTTGAGCATACTTTGATAGTTGCGGATGTTCTTGCCCATGCGGGTGGTATCCCGTTCAAGTGCGGCAAGACGCGAAGTGAGGCCGTCGTTGTTGTCACGGCAGTTCACAAGCTGATTCTGCAGGTCGTCTCCTCGGGCAATGGCTTCCAGGCGTCCGTTCTCGGCCAGCAGATACTTTTTCTTCGTTACACAAGAAGTGCAGACAAGCAGTGCTGAGACTGCAACTAATAGAACTTTTTTCATTTTGTAGACAATTTTAGCGAATGTAATATTTATTACACATACCTTGTACC
>DXRF01000342.1 GCA_019411205.1 Parabacteroides sp.
AGGTGAAGCCTGAATGGTTCTTGAATGCCTCGATCATCGGTGACCAGATGAAGCCGGAGATCGCCGAACGTATGTTTATCCTGACTTGGAACCGGGCATCTCGTTTCAACCGGGGAAGTGGTTTTACGATCGGTACGGATAACAATGACTATATTACGCGCTATCTGAGTAACGACTACGCTGTGAAATGGTTGAACCAGGCGACTAAAGCCGTTCAACTGGGTGAGAAGAAGGTGGCCGATGGCGAAGCAGAACTCTATCCTTATTATAAGAATGTGATCCAGATGGCACGTATCTGGCGGGCTTACCTGAATTCGGAGGTTTCTGACGGATTCGGTCCGATTCCGGCATTAGATGCTTTTTCCGGTGTTCCGGGAAAGTATGACAGTGTGGAAGCAATCTATACTTTTATTTTAAAAGAACTGAAGGAAGCGGAGGCTGCGCTCGACCCGTCGATCGATATGTCTCCGATGTCGGCAGAAGACGCTTTCTATGCGGGAAATGTGAATATGTGGAAGAAATATGCCAATTCCCTGCGTATGCGTCTGGCAATGCGTATCGTGAATGCCAACCCGCAGCTGGCTGAGAGCGAGTTTGAAGATGCCGCTTCCAAAGGATATATATCTTCGCTTTCCGAACTTGCCGGTGTACAGGAAAAGGACGGATGGAGTGATTTGACCAGTGTCATGTCCCGTACTTGGAATGCACAGGCAATGTCTGTTACGTTCAAAAATCTCGTGGTCGGCTTGGGAAACAATGAATTCCCGTTACCCGATTCATTGAAGGCACATTTGAAGAACCCACATACTTACATGGGTTTGTATCTGGATAAGCATTTTCCGTTGACGACAAATGATCCGTGCGCCGGATTCTATTTCGATGGCATTCCGCAATATGTCGATCCTCGTGCGCCTAAACTGTTCAGCGTGGTCGGATGGAACGACGGCGTGGTCTATTCCGACTATATCGGGGCGGCCAACGAAGTGAAACCGGTCTCTCTCTTCGATCCGAACAATAACACGAAGCCGATGTTGACCATTGACCCTAAATATACCTGGGGCACTTGGGTGGCTGGCGAATGGGATGTGAAAGGCGGTTTGGTTACTGAACTGACCGGAAAGAACTACAACTATCCGTCCATATCCAAACAATACCGTATGAGTATTCAGAAACGTGTCTATTTCGGTCCTTGGGAAAGTTATTTCCTATTGGCTGAAGCCGGTGTGCGCGGTTGGAATGTTCCGGGTTCTCCCAAATCGAATTATGAGAACGGAGTGACTGCCAGTTTCGAATATCATGGATTATTAAGTGAAGTAGGGGCATATCTGTCTTCAACCGAGTATAACCGGATCGGGACATCCGTCAATTTCGACCATACGACGGAGGCAAAACCTTATAGCGTAAATTATGTCGATCCGTACACGAAAGAGAACAAGACGATGATGTATACATATCCGAAGAACTCCATCTATCGTGGTGGTGCATATAATAATGATGTGATGACGAAGATTTTCACTCAGAAATATATTGCCCAGGTTCCCTGGTTGCCGGAAGAGGCCTGGAGCGATCATCGCCGTATCGGTTTACCTTTCTTCGAGAACCAGGCTGTCGAAAAAGACTACAACCCGTTGAACCAAGTTCCACTGACGGTTGCCAGTTCAAAAGAATGTCGTCTGGAATTTTATCCGAAGCGTTACCGTTACCCGGCCAATATTCAGACGAACAACCTCGATGGTTATAATAAAGCCCTCGAACTGTTGGACGGACCAGATGTGGTAGGGACTGCCTTGTGGTGGAATCTGAAGTAGTGATATATAAGAAAGGTTGGCAGATGTTCGATGAAGAACTTTCCTGCCAACCTTTTTTTATCTGAATAATGCAAATTGCTTATTGCATGCCTTCTGTCATCACTTCCTTATTGATCTTTTTCACCAATCCTTGCAGTACGGCACCCGGACCCAGTTCGATGAAATGATCGGCACCATCGGCAATCATGTTCTGAACGCTTTGTGTCCAACGAACCGGTGCGGTCAGCTGGGCAATCAGGTTGGCCTTGATTATGTCAGGGCAGGTTTCGCCTTTCGTACTTACATTCTGGTAAACAGGGCAAGACGGTTTATGGATCGGAGTCGCTTCGATAGCGGCAGCCAGTTCTGCACGGGCCGGTTCCATCAGAGGAGAGTGGAATGCACCACCTACTTTCAGCTTCAGTGCGCGTTTTGCACCGGCAGCTAGCATCTTTTCACATGCGGCATCGATACCAGGTATGGAGCCGGAGATGACAAGCTGCCCCGGACAGTTGTAGTTTGCACATACGACGACTTCGCCTTCGATACTTGCGCAGATTTCTTCTACTTTTTCGTCCGGCAATGCCAGAACGGCAGCCATTGTCGAAGGAGTGGCTTCGCAGGCTTTCTGCATTGCCATAGCACGTTTGGATACCAGAACAAGTCCGTCTTCAAAAGACAAAGCTCCGGCTGCAACAAGAGCGGAGAATTCTCCTAAAGAGTGTCCGGCTGTCATATCCGGTTTGAACTGGTCACCTAATGTTTTTGCAAGAATGACTGAGTGTAGGAAAATGGCAGGCTGTGTCACTTTTGTCTGACGCAGATCTTCGTCTGTTCCGGCGAACATCAGATCCGTGA
>DXRF01000343.1 GCA_019411205.1 Parabacteroides sp.
GCTTACTATGATTATCCACGTAAAAAGAATTCTATGGTAAAGGTTGTTCATGTTCATATCAATCTGTTTTAGACGAAAGAACCTTATGTTTCAGCAGGAGAAACCCTATGCTTTCTTTTTCGGTCTACCTCTCCGGCGCTGGTTGCTACCGCTGCCGGAGTGGCTGTTGCTTTTCCCTTTTCCACTGTCTTTGCGGGGGCGTCCTCTGCCACGGCGCATGTTGGAATATTTTTCGGGTTCGTATAGCGGTGTTTCGCCGAATTTGGGATCGATTGGTATTTTGTAGATTTCTTTGTCCAGGAATTCTTCGATGCGTTTGAATTGGAATTGTTCTTCGGTTGAAATGAAAGTGATGGCCAACCCTTCGCCGTTCGTTCCGCGGGCAGTACGGCCGATGCGGTGCACATAGTCTTCCGGGTCGTGGGGAATATCGAAATTGATTACCAGCTTGATGTCATTGATATCGATACCGCGCGAGACGACGTCAGTGGCAACGAGGATGTCGATACGTCCGTTCTTGAACTCTTTCATCACCTCTTCCCGTTGTGACTGTTCGAGGTCCGAGTGCATGGCAGCTACGTTGAACTTCATCCGTTTGAGGGTGGATGCCAGCTCCTTTACCTTCATTTTTGAAGACGAAAATATGATGACACGCTGTGGACGGCTCTGTGAGAACAGGTCTTCCAATATGCGCAGTTTCTGCATGTCATAGCAGACATAGGCCGTTTGCATGATTGTTTCGGGCGGACGGGAGATGGCTATCTTGACCTCTTCCGGGTTTTTCAGGATCGTTTGGGCCAGTGTCCGGATCTTAGGAGGCATTGTGGCGGAGAACATGATGGTCTGACAGGTGGCCGGCAGTAGTTTGTAGACCTGCATGATGTCGTCATAAAATCCCATGTCGAGCATACGGTCTGCTTCGTCCAGGACGAAGAAAGAAACTTGCGACAGATCGACTGTTCCCAGTTTGATATGCGACAGCAGACGTCCGGGAGTAGCGATCACAATATCGGCACCCATTTCCATACCCCGCTTTTGCTGTTCCCAGGCAATGCCGTCCGTACCTCCGTAAACGGCAACGGCGGAAACAGGGACAAAGTAGGTGAAACCTTCGATCTGCTGATCGATCTGTTGGGCCAGTTCGCGTGTGGGAGCCATGATAATGGCATTGATTGCATTGTCCGGATGCAGTCCTTTGCTGAGCTCATTGATTACCGGCAACACATAAGCCGCTGTCTTTCCTGTCCCAGTCTGTGCACAGGCAATAATGTCTTTCCCTTCCAAAATAACCGGAATCGTCAGTTCCTGCACTGGAGTTGTCTCCAGAAAATTCATTGCGTCAAGGCCATCCAATACGGCCTCTTCTAAGTCCAATTCGTCAAATCTCATCTTTCATCATTAAATTCTCGGTAAAGGTAGATAATATTTGGCAATATTTATTACATAGAGCGTAGCTCTTCTTTCAAAAGAGTTGTTTTTTCAAAAAGAGATTGATTTTGGTACTGCTTTCCAGAGAGGATTGGTATGGTTATATGTGACGTCTTATTTATAATATTTCTTGTATATGTTGTCAAATGTACCGTTTTTGCGTATCTGGTCCAGCCAGCTGTTCAGACTGTCGAGCAGGATAGGGGAGTCTTTGCGGACTGCCCAGGATTGGAGTTGCGTGAAACTTATGTCTGTTTTGATATCTATTTCCGGGAGTTGTTTTTGGGAAAGGACAGCTGTCTGCTGGTCGCAGACGGCATAATCGATATCTCCTTTGGCTACCATGATGGCAAGCTGTTCACCGGAGTATAATTCGTCTTCTATTACGTAGATCGTATCGCCGATCTCATGTCCTAAGTTTTGTAGCCTGAGTTGGGCGGGAGAATCTTTTGGGATATATAAAGTCTTACCAGCCAGATCGAGTTGGTTACGGATGGGCTTGCGCCCGTTATTGGCCATTTCCGTCCGTTGTATCAAGACTTGTTTGTCGAGGACGATCGGTTCGGTGAACAGATATTTCTCTTTGATCTCGCTGGTGATCGGGATGTTGCGGGCAACAACATCGCAATTGTTCTCTTCGAGCATATCGAAGCTTTCGGCCAGGCTCATCTCCAAAAGTGTCTGTATTTCCAGACCTGATAATTGGGCGATAGCCTGGCTCAGTTCATATTGGAAACCTTCTATCGTGTCGCCTGCCACATAATAACCCGATTGATTGTATTCGGTCACCAGCCGCAGGATTCCTTCTTCTTTGATCTCCGGATAATCGCGTGGGAGAACTTCTGCCTCCGACATGTTTTTCAGGCGCCATAGCATGATCATGGTTGCAACGGCGATTATCAGCAGTCCGATATAGACTCCTATCAGTTTCCTCGATTTCATACAATCAGTTGTTGAATGTGACAGCCACGCCCATTTTCAGGACGAACGGATCCAGCGGATAATGCGCCAGCGAGAAGTAGTTCGGATTGACGAACTTGGAACCCAGGTTATAACCCATCACAAAGAAACGAGCCTGTTTCAGGTGGAAGTTGACATAAGCGTTGACAAGCGGGAAATTGCCGACTTTCACTTCGTCCTGTACCTGGAACTGCTGTGTTGCCGGTTCGTAGTACGGGGCGTAGTAAGAAGTGTTATAATACAT
>DXRF01000344.1 GCA_019411205.1 Parabacteroides sp.
GTCGAAGGTGGCCGGTTTTACGACATCCGGTTTCTCGAAGGTGTTATGGTCGTTGATGGAGGCGGAGGTCAGGATGCGTCCTTTCACGCTGCCGATCTTTTGTCCCTGCAGGTCGAGAGTGATGCTTTGGGCGTTGTCGACATCTACATTGGCCAAAGAGATGTGGATACGTCCGTTCTTGTCCTTGGAAGCGGAGGCGCTTACCATCGGTACTTCGCGGCCTCCGCGCACTTCGGTCTTGTCGCAGATCAAGTCCATCGGCAGGAAAGTGGCGTCCTGGTGCACGTTGTACATCTGGAAAACATAATAGGTCGGCGTGAGCAACATCTTCGGGCCGTTCGTCAGGATCATGGATTGGAGCACGTTGACGATCTGGGCGATGTTGGTCATCCGGATGCGGTCGGTATATTTATGGAATACGTTCAGGGTAAGGGCTGCCACGAAAGCGTCGCGCATGGTGTTCTGCTGGTACAGGTGGCCGTTGATCGTGCCCGGTTCTTCATCCCACCAGGTTCCCCACTCGTCCACCATCAGGCCGATTTTCTTCTGCGGGTCGTATTTGTCCATGATCTGGATATGCTTCCTGACGACATCTTCTATTTCGAGACATTTGCCTATTGTCCAGTAGTAATCGTCTTTGTTGAAATCCGTAGCCGATCCTTTGCTTCCGCTCCATCCCGTCACCGTGTAATAGTGCAGGGAGATACCGTCCATGCGGCCACCCACGCTTTTCATCAGCGTTTCTGTCCAGTTGTAGTCGTAGTCGCTGGCACCGCTGGCGATCTTGAAAAGTCGGTTACCGTCGTAATTGCGGCAGTAGGTGGAGTAGCGGCGGTAGAGGTCGGCGTAGTATTCGGGTCGCATGCTTCCGCCACATCCCCAGCTTTCGTTGCCGACACCGATGAATTTGACTTTCCATGCCTTGTCGCGTCCGTTTTGCCGGCGCAGGCGGGCCATCGGGCTATCGCCTTCCGAAGTCATGTATTCGACCCACTTGGCCATCTCTTCGACGGTTCCGCTACCTACGTTGGCGCTGATATAAGGTTCGCATCCTAACAGTTCGCAAAGATTCAGGAACTCGTGCGTACCGAAGCTGTTGTCTTCGATCGTACCGCCCCAATTGTTGTTCACCATCTTCGGACGGTTTTCTTTCGGACCGATACCGTCCATCCAGTGGTATTCGTCGGCAAAGCAACCGCCCGGCCAGCGGAGGTTGGGGATTTTCAGTTCTTTCAAGGCATTCAGCACGTCGTTTCGGTAGCCTTGTGTATTGGGTATTTCAGATTCGGGACCAACCCAAAGCCCTCCGTAAATGCAGGTTCCGAGATGCTCGGCGAACTGACCGTAGATATGTTTGCTGATCTGCCGCTCCCCCTGCTCAGGATAGATACGGATGCTCGCGTCTTTCTGGGCGAAGAGGGGCAGTGCGGCGGCCGCCATTAGGCTTACTAATACTGTTTTCATGTCTGTGGATTTAAAATTTGAACGGACTCATTTTTGTATATGCCTTATATTCCTTGATCATGCCCGGATATCCTTCTTCTGCTCGGGGCAGATATTGGAAGCCGGAAACAACTACCTCTTCGCGTAGGTCGATCACGACTTGATGGGGGTATTTGTCGCCACGGGCCGTGCTCCAATAAGTCGATTCCTGCAGGTCGAATATTTTATCGGCGGTAAAGTTTCCACCCCGTGTCTCTTCACTATCGGCGTATGCGATCTGCCAGTGTTGACGGGAGAGTGGTTTCCCGTTTTCACCCAACAGGTAGAATTCGGCAATGGCGGCATTGTCTTTGCCATTCTGGGCGCTCAGTGCTTCGAGACAGAAGAAACGGGCTTTCACAGGAGCATCGAATTTGACTTCTTGCCAGCCGTTGCCAGCTTTCAACGTACCTGAGGCTATCGGCTTTTCATTTTTGAGATGCAGGTTTTCACCTTCCTTGCGGTGTGTCATCGGTGCTTCGGCACGCAGCATATCCAGGATCGGTTTGTTCAGGCCTTTGATCGTCGCCTTTTTGGGTCCTAACAAGTCAAGGACGATAATTTCATTTTCACCTTTCTTCAACCAACAACCCGGCATAAAGAGCGTTTGTTGCGGTCCGATTTCCCAAAAGCGGCCCATTGCTTTTCCGTTTACCCAGACCATACCTTTTCCCCAGGTCTGCATATCGAGGAATACATCTCCCGCTTCTTCCAGATTAAATGTGGCACGGTAATAGGCCGGTCCGTCTGATTTCTTGCCCGGAGCATACTTTTTATCTTTCACGAACGGATAATCCACCGGAAAACTGTACACCTGCCAATTCTTCAATTCCTGAGTGGAGCCTTCGTTCAGCAACTCTACTTTCTCAGTGATCCCTTTGCGGTCGTGGATCGCTTTGTCGAAGTTGACACGTCCCATAGCCTCAATCAGAATGTCCAACTGTGTTCCGGCAGCTAAAGCCGGCAGTTTAAGGGAATTCTCGCCGCGGCGGCGGTCCAGGCGTCCCAAGAGTTTTCCGTTCGCGTAGACCTGTGCCCAGTCATGTACTTCCGTAATCAGAAGGGTCGTACCGGATGTCACGGCAGGCAGAGTGGTCCGGTAC
>DXRF01000345.1 GCA_019411205.1 Parabacteroides sp.
GTGATGCCTTATGGTGTAGACAAGGTGCATATTTTTGATGCTCCGGGTCTGTTCCCGTACACTTCTCTTCCTCATTCTTCTGTTTTGATCAACCTGTTCAAAGAAGAAAAACCGCAGATCTGCCTGATGGGAGCAACGGTTATCGGCCGCGACCTGGGTCCCCGTGTCTCTTCTGCACTGACAAGTGGTCTGACAGCCGACTGTACATCCCTCGAAATCGGTTCGCACGAAGACAAAAGAGCAGGTAAAACATACGAAAACCTGTTATACCAGATCCGCCCCGCTTTCGGTGGTAACATCGTAGCCACGATCATCAACCCGGAACATCGTCCTCAGATGGCGACTGTTCGCGAAGGTGTGATGAAAAAAGAAATCCTGGATGCCGACTATAAAGGCGAAGTGGTAAAACACGACGTCGCTAAATATGTCCCGGAAACAGATTATGTCGTAAAAGTCATCGACCGCCATGTAGAAAAAGCCAAACATAACCTGAAAGGTGCTCCGATCGTAGTAGCCGGCGGTTACGGAATGGGATCCAAGGAAGGTTTCGACATGTTGTTCGAACTGGCGAAGGAACTCCATGCCGAAGTGGGCGCCAGCCGTGCAGCCGTTGATGCCGGTTTCTGCGACCATGACCGTCAGATCGGCCAGACGGGTGTGACAGTCCGTCCGAAATTGTATATCGCTTGCGGTATCTCCGGACAGATCCAACACATCGCAGGTATGCAGGATGCAGGTATCATCATCTCTATCAACAACGACGAGAATGCTCCGATCAACACGATTGCCGACTACGTGATCAACGGCACCGTTGAGGAAGTGATCCCGAAGATGATTAAGTATTACAAACAGAACAGCAAGTAAAGAGATGGCAAATTATTATACAGACATTCCGGAACTCAAGTATCACTTGAACAATCCGATGATGAAACGTATTTGCGAACTCAAAGAACGCAATTACAGAGATAAAGAAGAGTTCGACTATGCACCGCAAGATTATGCTGATGCAATGGACTCGTTCGACAAAGTGCTTGAAATCACAGGCGAAATCACGGGTGAGATCATCGCTCCAAATGCCGAAGGAGTTGACGAAGAAGGCCCTCACTGCGCAAACGGACGTGTGGAATACGCTTCCGGGACCAAGCAGAATCTGGATGCAATGGTGAAAGCTGGCCTAAACGGTATGACGATGCCGCGCCGTTTCGGTGGTTTGAACTTCCCGATTACTCCATACACCATGTGTGCCGAAATCGTAGCCGCTGCCGATGCAGGATTCGGAAACATCTGGTCGTTGCAGGATTGTATCGAGACATTATATGAATTCGGAAACGAAGACCAGCACAGCCGCTTCATTCCGCGTATCTGCGCCGGTGAAACAATGTCTATGGACTTGACAGAGCCGGATGCCGGTTCCGACTTGCAGTCCGTGATGCTGAAAGCGACTTTCGACGAAAAAGAAAATTGCTGGCGTCTGAACGGTGTGAAACGTTTCATCACAAACGGAGACGCCGACCTTCATCTGGTCTTGGCCCGTTCGGAAGAAGGGACGAAAGACGGGCGTGGCCTGTCCATGTTCATCTATGACAAACGCCAGGGTGGCGTAGATGTCCGCCGTATTGAAAACAAGTTGGGTATCCACGGTTCACCTACCTGCGAACTAGTTTACAAGAATGCGAAAGCCGAACTTTGCGGAGACCGCAAATTAGGTTTGATCAAATATGTGATGGCGCTGATGAACGGTGCCCGTCTGGGTATCGCCGCACAGTCTGTCGGTCTGAGCCAGGCCGCCTACAACGAAGGGTTGGCTTACGCAAAGGAACGCAAACAGTTCGGCAAAGCCATTATCGAATTCCCGGCTGTTTACGACATGCTGTCTATCATGAAAGCGAAGTTGGATGCCGGCCGCGCGTTACTATATCAGACTTCCCGCTATGTAGATATCTACAAAGCGCTGGACGATATCGCCCGCGAACGCAAGCTGACTCCGGAAGAACGTCAGGAACAGAAGAAATATGCTAAACTGGCTGACTCTTTCACCCCGCTGGCAAAAGGTATGAACTCCGAATATGCCAACCAGAACGCATACGACTGTATCCAGATTCATGGTGGTTCAGGCTTCATGTTGGAATATGCATGTCAACGTATCTATCGGGATGCCCGCATCACCTCCATCTACGAGGGGACGACGCAGTTGCAGACAGTTGCAGCCATCCGTTACGTGACCAACGGTTCCTATCTGGCAACCATCCGAGAATTCGAAACAATCCCGTGTTCTCCTGAAATGGAACCGCTGAAAGGCCGCCTGGTTGAAATGGCCAATAAGTTCGAAGCCTGCATGAACAAGGTGAAGGAAGCCCAGAACCAGGAATTGCAAGATTTTGTAGCCCGTCGCCTTTATGAAATGGCAGCAGACTGCATCATGGCTCACCTGCTGATCCAAGACGCGACAAAGGCTCCTGAAATGTTTGCCAAATCAGCTGTTGTATACTTGAATTATGTCGAAGCGGAAGTGGAAAAACACAACAACTTCATCCTGAAGTTCAATGCCGACGAATTAGCAAGCTACAGACAATAATAG
>DXRF01000346.1 GCA_019411205.1 Parabacteroides sp.
GCGATGCAGGGGAATATTCCGGCAAAAGAACTATTGGAAGCGGAAGACGAAGATATCCGTAAAGCCAGTTTCCTGAAAAACCCGCAGGATGTACTTGCCGTATTCAAACGGCCGGACTGGTCGCTCGACGAAGCCGATCCTTCTTCCTCGCTCGTTTTAGCTTTGGACGGCATACAGGACCCGGGAAATCTCGGTACCATCATACGGCTTGCCGACTGGTTCGGTATCGAACATATCGTTTGCAGCCCCGACACTGCAGATGTCTTCAGCCCGAAGACCGTGCAGGCCACAATGGGCGCACTGGCACATGTAAAAGTCCATTATACAGAACTGGAAGACTATCTGAAAGCCCAAGTGGCAAGACAAGTCCCGTTGTTCGGCACATTCCTCGACGGAGAAAACATGTACACCAAAGAATTGTCGGCAAACGGAATTATCGTGATGGGGAACGAGGGAAACGGAATACGTCCGCAAATAGAAAAACTGATCGATCAAAAACTTTACATCCCAAGTTTTCCACCCGAAAGAGAAACATCAGAGTCTCTGAATGTAGCCATCGCTACGGCTGTCATCTGCGCAGAATTTCGCCGTCGCCAAGGGAATGCCGCCCAATAACAACAAACAAGCCGTTTCGCCGATCGCGGCCGCTTGCGGAAGCCCTAACTCCCGACAGGCATCGAAGTCGGGTTCCATCAGCATGAAATTTTTGTTCCATAGGCATGGTACTTTAATTTCTCCGACATGAAACCCTTTCCCGACTTCCACCACCGGAAAAAGGATACCGTTATAAAACTCGGTCCCTGCAATCTCGCAGTCCAGCGGATAAACGCCGGCCAAACATCCCTCGTCGTCCAACTCGACGTAATGCATTCGGAAAAGGCCGTTCCAATAAACGTAATGGGAAGCGACTCTGCGCATATTACTCTCTATTTCACCTTCTGCTTCTGCACGGCAGACGAATCTTTTACCATATCGGTCAGACGACCGTAATTATATTTCATAAGGTTCAGGCTGTCCAGATAAACCTTGTAGTAGGAAGAGTCGGCATTGTTCATAAAGATATACCCGTACACGCGTTTAACCTGCTTGGTCGGAATCGTCTTCAAAACAGTTTCGTGATAGCCGTCGCGAAGCACCTTGTCATTGACAGTCACGATCGTATCGCCCTGGTCGGCACTTATGCGTATTTCCGGTTTATAAGCCATTCCTTTATTGATACCCCAGACATTCATGCCCAAAACAAACGAGCTGCCGGATGAATAGTTCGTTTCCGGTTTGATATCGAATGTCACACCGTTAAACAAGGCATCGGGTTCCAATCTTAAAGAGGTGCGGCGAGGCCAGATATCCACCGAATCCTGTTTGGAAACAGGAGCAGCTGAAGCCTGTACGTCGCCCAATGCTTTCTGCCGTTTATTCAGATCGGCCAGCACGCGGTCATACACTTTCATATAAATATCCAGATGCCGTCCATACCAAACGAGCGAACTGTCGTACTCGGCTTGTGTGATATCGTATTTGCGGAAGATGGACTGAAATAGGGCCTCCTTACGGGCATTATCGGAAAACTCCTTACTGTCCAAGTTAATCATGGCTTCCGCCAACTGCATATCCACCTGTACAGCTTGCATTTTCTTTTCCGAAAGAATGCCATCTGGCACTTTACTACAGGCAACCAACAAGGTTCCCAGCAGCAAAACGACACCATATCTATGCAGCCTGTTCCGCATCAATTCTTTTATTTTTCTTTTGAGAGACTTGTCGACAATGTCTGACGGTAAAACAGTAACAACAAAAAGACACCTACGCAGATCGCTGAGTCGGCTAAGTTAAAGATCGGACGGAAAAAAATAAACTCCTCTCCTCCCCACACCGGAATCCAGTCAGGTAAAACCGTCTGTATCAAGGGGAAATAGAACATATCTACCACTTTCCCGTGCAACCAGCTGGCATAGCCGCCACCCTCCGGCATAAACGAAGCTACCTGTCCAAAACTATGATCGAACACCACCCCATAGAATACGGAGTCGATGATATTCCCGATAGCTCCCGCAAAGATCAACGAGATACAGGCAATAAAGCCAAAGGTGTAATTCTGTTTCACCAGCTTATACAAGTAATAACCGATAAAACCGACAGCAACAATACGGAATATCGACAAAAACAACTTGCCAATCACTTCTATCCCGAAAGCCATTCCCGGATTCTCAGTGAAGTACAGATAAAACCACGGAGTGATTTCAATACTCTCATGCAACTGCATGTGAGTTTTAATCCATATTTTAAGAGTCTGGTCAAGAATAAGGAGCAGCATCACAATTAACGCTGCTCCCCAACCTTTGGAATATCTCATTTACTTAGCACCTCCCTGTTTAGCTTCTATACTCAACGTGGCGTGAGGTACTGCACGCAATCTTTCTTTCGGGATCAATTTACCGGTTTCGCGGCAAATACCGTAAGTTTTATTCTCAATCCGGATCAATGCAGCCTGCAAGTTCTGGATAAACTTCATCTGACGCTGTGCCAAACGGCCGGCTTCTTCTTTCGATAAAGTCGCAGCTCCTTCCTCCAATAC
>DXRF01000347.1 GCA_019411205.1 Parabacteroides sp.
CAACCTATAACAGGATTTTTTTAATACACAGTCAACCAAAATCAGGACGAGACAAAGTGATGGATGGTGATAGGGAAGTGATACATGAAAAAGGGTATGTATCACTTCTTTATTGGCTGGTAATTAATATGATATCATGAAAAAGTGATAGAGTGATATTACAAAATATGTACAAGAAAAAATAGGGAGGAAGTAAAAAACTTCCTCCCTATTCTGATTTGTTTGGAAACAGGTATTATTCGTAATACGGGTTCTGTATGATCGCCGGATTACGTAATGTTTCTTCTAACTTGATAGGGGCGAAATACATCTTGTTGTCCCATTTGCGTTTCTCAATATAGTTCAGATTGAGAACTGTCCAGGTGTAATTATAGACTTCTTCGTCATGAACATAGGGTAAAGAGGCTGTCTTACCCGGTTTTAAACGGCCGACAATTGATACACCGGTTAATTTCTTGTTTCCGATTTCCGGGGCAATCATCCAGCGGCGTATGTCGTAATAACGTGAATGTTCGTAAGTTAATTCGACACGACGTTCGTGGCGCAGGAATTCACGCAGATCACTTTGGTTGAATGTTTGTCCGCGAACAGCCAATGTGGCTTTGGTATCCGGACGACCGATACGTCCACGGATAGCATCCAGATAACTTGTCGCTTCGTCTAATTTGTTTAATTCGATGCAGGCTTCGGCTGCAATCAGATACATTTCGGCTAAGCGGATGTAAGGCATCGGACAAGTTTGGAAGTTGTGTTCGTTGGCTGCTACAGAACCGTCGATCAATTTCTTTTCCAAATAGCCGGTGTAAGTACCGTTCCAGTTTTCGATCTGCCCCATACGGGTATCGACGCCGACCATACCATTGAATTTTTCCTGTTTGATGGGGTTGTTATCATCATCGACTGAGTATATGGCATTGACGTTATTGCCGCCTTCGCTTAATTCGTAATAACCGAATTGCAGGTTACCCAGCGGGGTTGCGTCGAACACGGCTCCATCGGAAGCTCTTGGACGTCCCCACTCTGCACCATCATAACCGATAGTTGCATAGAAACGTGGTTCACGGTTCATATACGGATTTTCGGTGGTTGATTCACCCGGTTTCAATAGCGTATTCGGGATTTTACCTTCTTCTGTTTCGAAAGCCATCACCAAGTCATGTGTCGGAGCTGTTCCGGCCCAGTTATGATAACCGTTCGGTCCATGTAATAGGGCTACGCGGTTACGAACCCAGTTGTCGGCATTCAAATCTTTGTTTACATACTGTTTCGACCAGATGGTTTCTTCGTTGTTCGTGATAATGATATTATGGAATTTTTCTGCAATTTCCTTGATGGTACCGGCATTACAGTCAATCAAAGAGTAATTGCTGTCGTTGATAACATCTTTAGCGGCATCTAAGGCTTGTTGATATAATGCTTGACGGTCACCTGTATATTGGTTACACTCTAATTTATTGACGGTACGATCAGCAAACAATGGGCTGGCTACATGCAGTAACAGACGTGCTTTTAATGCTTTAGCTGCTCCTTTGGTTGCACGGCCTAAATTAACACCGGTTTGTTGTTCTGGTAATAGGCTGATAGCTTGTTCGATGTCTTTCAGAATGAAATCCATTACATCCGCAACATTGGCACGTGGTAAACTTAAGGCCGAAGCTTCTTCAATGCTATACACTTTGTCTACGATGGGTATGCCACCGAAACCACGGAGCAACTCAGTGTAGATATATGCCCGAAGGAAATAAGTTTCTCCTTTCAATATATTCAAGTCTACACCGGTCTTTTCAGGAACGTTGTCGATATTTGCCAAAACCAGATTGGCACGATAGATTCCTTTGTATTGCTTGCTCCATTTGAACGGGCAGTCGTCACGGTCGTAAGCGCCCAAGTTGCTCGGTGAGACGGTCGCCTCGTTGATATCACGGCATCCGTATACGTGCGTAAAGAAAGCATCATCTGTCCAGGCGTCTGGATTTACTTCTTGTGCTATGTCGCATACGTACGAATAGACATCGTTGACAACCGTTTTTGCTAAATCTGCATCCGACCAGACTGTTGTTTCGTCATACTGGTCTTCAGGTGTGAGGTCCATGAAGTCGGAACAAGAACTAAGTGAAAGTGTCAGTCCCGCTGCTGCCGAAAGGCAGATATATTTCAATTTTGTTTTCATAATAATTACCTTTTAAAATGTTGCTTGAACTCCGAAGTTGATGATTTTTCTCAAAGGATAGCCTCCTAAACTGGCATCACGCTGTTCTGGGTCTGCATCTTTGACACCGTCGATGGTAATCAAGTTGGTTCCGTTGGTGTAAAGACGCAAATTGGAAATACCCGCTTTTTTTAATCCTTCGAAATTGAATGTGTAACCCAATTCGATATTTTTCAGACGCAGGTAATTTGCATTTCTCATGAAATAGGTATTGTCGTTGTTGATCCAATACTGGTTTTCACGGTCCCATGTACGCGGTCCTTCAGAATATGGATTTTCCGGTGTCCAACGTTTGTCGTAGTCACTTTTCAAGAAGTTGCCAACCAAGCCTGACCATGTCTCGATATACACTTCAGCA
>DXRF01000348.1 GCA_019411205.1 Parabacteroides sp.
TTCATATCCTTTGTTGTTCAGATGGAGGCCATCACCGACAAATAGGCTTTCGTCTATTTTACCGTCTTGCAGCAATAGGGCCGTTCTCGGATTGGCAAATTTGAAACCTTCCGTTTTCACCATCTCCTTAGTATCGAAGTTGATGTTCCCAACTCATTGTTCCTGATTACGGTGGAGGGGGAGAATACCGATCACTCTTTAATTCGCTTGCAGTCACAGTCAATTCTGCTTATTAATCTGTAACAAAACACAAATATATTCGAAAAGTCAACTACTTATCCTACTTTTCGGCAATACCAAATTCAGAACTACCCCCAGCAAAGCAGAGAGTCCGATACCGGCCATTGTGAAGCCTCCGAATTCAATAGCGGCGCCACCAATCCCGAAAGTTAGGATCAATGAAACGATAATCAGGTTGCGGGTATCACCCAAATTAGTCCGGTTTTGGACCAAGCTATTGATACCGACAGCAGCAATCGTTCCGAACAATAGCAACATGATACCACCCAATACGGCAGCGGGAATCGATTTAAGCAACGCGCTGACCTTTCCGAACACGGAAAACACAATACCGCTTACGGCTGCAATGCGGATAACAGCCGGATCCGTAATCTTCGTCAGCGAAATAGCTCCTGTCACCTCTGAATAGGTCGTGACGGGAGGACCACCGATCAATCCGGCAACGATACATGCCAGACCGTCTCCCAACATCGTGCGGTGAAGCCCCGGATCCTTTACGAAGTCCTTGCCCGTCACCTCGTTGATAGCGTACACATCACCTATGTGTTCGATCACCGGAGCAATCGTCACCGGAATCATAAAAATAACCGCTTCCCACGACAATGATGGCTTCACAAATTGTGGAAATGCAAACCAGGGAGCTTCTATCACCGGCTTGAAGTCGATCAAGCCAAACAGGCTCGCAGCCAGATACCCGACAATGATTCCACAGAAGATAGGAATCAGTCTCAACATTCCCCGTCCCAACATAGAGGTAAGGACAGCAGTAAGCAGAGCTACCAGTGCCAACGGCCAGTTCTCCTTTGCCATATTCACACCTGAGCCTGCCAGCGAGAGACCGATCAGGATAATGACCGGCCCGATCACCACCGGTGGAAAAAGCCGCTTGATAAAAGCAATTCCTCTCCACCGGACCAACAAGCTCATCAATCCATAGACGGTACCCACGGCCACCAGGCCGGACATCGTACCGGGCAACCCGTATAATTCTGTCGCCTTTATGATTGGCGCCACAAAAGCAAAACTGCTTCCCAAAAAAATAGGAACTTTCCCTTTCGTCACCAAATGAAAGATTAACGTGCCAATACCTGCCGTAAAAAGGGCGGTAGCAGGATCAAGGCCAACCAACAGAGGAACGAGAACTGTCGCCCCAAACGCTACAAACAGGAACTGAACGCCTACTACCGTTTTCTGGATAGGGCTCAGGGGTTTCATATTATCCATTCGTTTCTAATTTACTTTTTGCAAATATAACACAATCTACACATCCGACAATTCAATTGTAGACAAACACGATAAACAAAATTCACTATCTATCCGTGAAAAACAGAATTACTACCGCAAACAATATTTTCAACGAGTGTATATAAACTTACCGAAGAGAAAGACAAGAATCCGATGAAACGAGTTCGGGATTAAATGCCCAGCCCTATTGTAAACAGAAAACGAGCGCCGTCCTCGGAACCGAAACAGGAATACTGTGTTGTCACCTTATTGACAATCGTCAGCCAGAAGCCTCCGCCATAAGAGGTATGCCACTTCCGGGAATGCTCTCCGGGAAACCAGACACGTCCGTAGTCGAAGCCGGTAAACAGCCCATATTTGAGCGGCGTGAACGGGTTTTTGATTTTTCCCATATCCAAACGGAAGTCGGTATGCTGATAGAAAGACTGCTTGCCGATGAAACGGTTATCCCTGAATCCTCGCAACGTGATGCCGGCAGCCTGGTAAAAGTCGTATTTATTACTATACAACAGCTTCACTTCCGCCCCTGTTTCAATTGAAAAGCGATCCGAACAGCGGAACGTAGCGGAAACATCCAGCTTCGAGTATGGGAAATTGCGTTCTGCCTCTTTCAGGTTCATTTTCCAACCGGACGAAGCCTCGATCTCCAGTTCCGGGATAAAGGCAGACGGAGCCATCCTGACCTGCCAGTTAGCCTCTACCCCAGCGAACAGGTTCATCCCGAACATGGGGTGGCTGTCCGGAAGGACCTGATTGATATACCGGCCTTCGGTATGTTTAGCCTTGTACATCTCGAACGAGGCGGATAATGTCAGTTGCTGGCTCTTTTTCATTTCCATACGGAAAGACGGAATCACCGAATACTGTCGAAGAGTGACGCGATTATATTCTTTACCCTCATCTTTAAAACCTTCCGAATTATTTCCATAACCGAAAAAGTTGAAAAAATTACGGGGCGAAGCGATAAAAGCATCCAAATTGAAACTTTTCCGTTCATCATAAAAAGGGAAAGTTCCCTGATACATAAATCCGCGCAGATAGTTATATCCTATACGATGCCGGAA
>DXRF01000349.1 GCA_019411205.1 Parabacteroides sp.
CAGATGTGTATAAGAGACAGGTTGCAAACTGAAGCGAGCAGCAGCCATGTTGACAAATAACCCGGATTTGCAGATCGCCGACATCTCCGACCGGCTGGGCTTCGGCTCTCCGCGTTATTTCACCCGCTGTTTCAAAGCCCAGTTTGAAATTACTCCAGCAGAATACAGAAAAAGGGCAGAAAAAAAGACTTCCGCAGACGCCTCTTGACGACTGCGGAAGTCCTTTTCCCTGACCACTGCAACAGTGATCCCCTAACAATTTAACCCATCACTCAAATACCTGAACCATCGGACGGCCAATCCAAACCTGCGGTTGTTTCAACCCGAAGATATAAGCGATTGTCGAAGCACAGTCGAACTGCATCATGCTTTCCTGGAATTCATATCCTTTCTTGATTCCCTTGCCAGCAATAATAAAGGCAGTCTCCATTTCTTCCATCGTCTTGCCACCATGCCCCTTTTTGATACCACCATGATCGGCCGTAACGATAAAGATAGTTTCATCCGACATGCCCGCATCCTTAACCGCCTGAATGATCTGGCCGATATAGCCATCCAGCTCTTTCAGCTTTTCATAATAGGCAGGTGTATCATGACCTTCTGCATGACCGACATGGTCGGGTTCGTCAAACACGATATTCACCAACGCCGGACGTGCCCGCTTGATATATTCGACCGCACACTTAGCTGTTGCCGGATTCTGAGGTTTATCCGTAATGTTTTTATCGTAGCTCAACGCCAATGTATCGCATACATACCGGATTCCCGCCCATTCACAAATACAGCCGATTTCGGCTTTCGGATCAGATTCGCGAAGCAAGCTGAATACAGTCGGGAAAATACCGTTCTTATTCACCACACGGGAAGGCAGTTCCGGAGTCTGCGACCCCCACTCCGTATAACCGTGAAGCTCCGGCCCGGCTCCCATATACATAGAAGCCCAGTTCACGGCACTGGAAGACGGAAGGACGGAACGTTTTTTCAACGTATAAGATCCTTCAGCCATCAACTTCTTCACATTCGGCATATCAGCTTTGTCCACGCTATAAGCTCCCCAGCCGTCCAGACCGATCAAAACTACATGTTTGGCTTTCCACTTGGCAGCCATCGAAGCATCGGCAAACAATATTAGAAATGCCAACGCAAAAATCAATTTTCCTATTTTCATGTTATTCTAATTAACGATGTAAAGATAGTTTATAGGTATGATATTTAAGCACGGATTACACAAATTCCACAGATAAATCATCATCGGACGGTTCAAATCCCGACTAAATACCTTTCTCGATATCCCGTTTGCGTTTCAAAGCCTCCAGATAGTAATAATCAGCATAGTTCAGCGGAACATCTATTTCCGAATTGTGAGGAATGCTACCTACGGAATGCATCAACAGGAAGTTGCCGTTCGTGCCCAATGCAGCCCGGTAAGCCGGAGAAGAAAGTGAAACCATGATACTGTCGGCATACGTTTTATAGGCGGCTGCATCCGATACATCCATCGTGCTGATCTCATAAAGGGCGGAAGCGATACAGGAAGCCGTCGAAACGTCACGTGGTTCATTCGGGATATTCGGAGCCGACATATCCCAGTAAGGAATCAGATCTTCCGGCATATTCTTCAAATTCTTCATCATTGTGAAAGTTTTCAATGCCTGATCCAGGTATTTACGGTCTTTGGTTTCACGATAGCATACCGCATAGCCGTAAATAGCCCATGCCTGCCCGCGACTCCAGACAGACTCATCGGCATACCCTTGTGCCGTCTGGCGGTGGCGCACCTTACCATCCTTGACACTGTAGTCGATCACATGGTAGCAACTTCCATCCGGGCGGAAATGTTCCTGCATGGTACGATCGGCATGCGACACCGCAATCTTATAGAAAGAAGAGTCGCCGGACAGACGCGTCGCTTCGAACATCAGTTCCAGATTCATCATGTTGTCAATGATAACCGGACATTCCCACCCTCGTTCGGACTGCCATCCGCGTTCCACATCCCACGACTGGATAATCCCGGCAGCCGGACGGAAACGGGTAGACAACGACTTGGCTGCTTGCACTATCACGTCCTTATAAGAAGGCGTTCCGGTCAGACGCAAGCCATTCCCGAAACTGCAATTCACAATAAACCCGATATCATGATGCCAGGTCAGGTTCTTGGCTTCCTCTATAGCCTCCGTATATTTGGCGGCCAATGGCAGTAAGGTGCTGTCACCCGTCAGTTCATACAAATACCAGACCGATCCGGGGAAAAAGCCGCTCCGCCAATCCGCATAACCGCAATAGTAGACTGAACTATCTGTTTTAAGCGTCACCGGGTTCAAGCATTTTCCACTTGCTTCGATCACACCGATCTCATTCCCTATTTGTGCATGGGCAAAATCGATATTCTCGTCAATAAAACTTTTTTCCTCTGTTTTAGGGGCATCTGCACAAGATAGCAGAAATGCCGAAAAAGCAAATGCAATCAAATTCTTCATCATGTACCAATTATTTTATTGTTGTTATTACATAAGTATAGG
>DXRF01000035.1 GCA_019411205.1 Parabacteroides sp.
AAAGTCGGGGCTTTGTGCATAAACAACAAGAAGGTGTGCTTTTTGACACACCTTCATTTTTCATTTTCAATCATTCTCTTTCAACTGCAAGTAACACCACAACGGATAATGATCGGAATAACGCACCTTGTCGACCGTGCAGTTGATCGGTTTCATATTGGCAGAATGCAGGATATTGTCGATCCGGAACCAGAAGAAGTTTTCATTATAAGTGACCCCGACACCACGGCCAGAAGCGGCATAAGCATCTTTCAGCGGTCCCTGAATCGTACGATGGGCATAGGAGATTGGCGTATCGTTGAAGTCACCGCAGACCAATATATAATCGGTATCGATCTTTTTAATTTCCTCCGCGACAGCTCTCGCCTGGCGGGCACGTATCTGAAAGGCAGGTCCCAACTTCTGTTCGATGGAACTTTTCAGACCATCAAGCGTTTCGGAATTCAGATTCTTGATAAATGAAGAGTAATGGCTCCGGTCCTCCATCGTCAGTTTGAAAGACTCCAGGTGGTTATTGATCAAAGTCAGCTTCTTTCCGTTTATATTCAGCTCATGGATAGACGAGCCGTTGAAAGAGCTCTCATACTTGATCTTACGGGACTTGGAGATCGGATATTTGGAAAACACGGCTATATTGAATTTGAGCGCACCGGAAGTTCCAATCGGGATAATAGAGCGATACCTGTACATCTTCAAGGCATTGGCAATCTTCTGATTCGTCAGAAAGTTCTTGGAAGCACCTACTGCATATTCCTGCAGGCATACGATATCCGCACCGGAATTCGCAATATACCGTATGATCGGGTTCGGAGCCTCTTCCGTATGGCCTTTATAACCGAACCCCATGACATTATAAGTCAAGACTTTCAGCACGTTCTCTTTCGGGACATCACTCACTCTGTCATGGAAAGGAAAATAACGGGTTACAGGCCCCCGGCAGATCAGGAACGAACATAGCCCGACCAACACGAACCGCCATTCCCAAAGGAACAGCCAATAAATAACAAAGCAAAGGTTCAAAACGCAGAACACAGGAAATCCCAACCCCAGATAAGAGAAGAGCACGTTCCTGTCCGGTGAAATTCTGTCCGAGAAGGCTGAAGCAATGAATAGCAGGATAACTATCACATTGGCAGTACCGACTACAGATTTAAACAGAATCCTGATCGCTTTAAACCGTTCGCTCATTTTTTACTGGCATCAAATAGTTTTTTCTTTTCTTCTGCCGAAAGGCTTTCGTAGCCGGAACGTTTTAATTTATCCAATATTGCATCCAGATCGGCAGCTTCCCGATGTTTACGCGCATTATATTCATAATCGGTCTCCGGACGTTTATAAGTCACACGCATCTTGGGTTTCCGTTTTCCCAGATTCACCACCCAGTCAAGCAAACGGTTCATAGGAGCCGTCAGATCTTTGCCATCCTTGATCCGGGCGGCAAACCAGATGCCGAACAACGCTCCGCCGATATGGGCGATATGGCCGCCGGCATTCGTCGATGTAATGGCCAGCAAGTCTATCACAAATGTAAACAGGGCCAAATAAATCAGTTTGATCCTTCCGATCAGGAACAAGCCGATCTCCAAATCTTTCCGGTAAAATGAAACGGCAAACACAATGGCCATAACCGAAGCCGAGGCTCCCATCAAATAACTATAGGCTGCAACTGTACGGAAATAAGGGAATATATTGTATGCCACAAGAAACAAGACAGCCCCGGCAATACCTCCCAACAGATACAAGCCGCCTAATTGCCGCTCACTGAAGAAAGTAAGAAACAACCCGCCGAACCAGTATAACCACAGCATATTAAACAGAATATGCAGGATGTCAAAATGCGTGAACATATAAGTGATGATCGTCCACGGCCGGTACAGAAGCAATTCGGGAGACGAAGGCACCTGCAGATACTGCAAAAACGGGAAACCGCTCAGGTTGAACAGCATCAGGATCACACTTGTCAACCGTATAATAACAAACAGCCCGACATTGATATAAATCAGTTTTGCCAGGATGTTGCCGGAATTGAAAGTCCGTTTGAGATTAGTAAAAATATCGCCCATTGCCTATATCTTTCTTTTTCCAATACCGAACCAGGAAATAACCGAAAAGCATACCGCCCAGGTGGGCAAAATGCGCCACGGAATCGCCACCGTTGTTAGCGACACCCATAAACAATTCGGCCAATCCGTAAAAGATCACGAAATATTTTGCCTTGATAGGAATCGGGATGAACATCAGATACAGCGGGACATTCGGGAACAGCATGGCAAATGCCAGCAAAATACCGAACACCGAACCTGAAGCACCGATCGTAATCAGATAGTTCAACGAAGGATCTCCTGCTACCAGCTGTACCAGCGTAACCCCGTTCGCACTTGCGAAAGAATGAACGGAATACAACCAAACCAACTCCTGCGTGATAGCCGCACCGATACCCGTCACCATGTAAAAGATCAGGAAGCGTTTCGGCCCCCAGACATTCTCCAGCACACGCCCGAACATATACACACCGAACATATTGAAAAACACGTGTGCAAACGAATGGGTATCATGCATGAACATATAAGTCACAAACTGGAAAGGATAGAAATCCTTCACACCCGGAAAGTGCAGTCCGAATAACTGGACTAAATCAATCCCGACTTTAGGTAAAACAATACTCGCTACCCAAAACAACAGATTGATAATGATAAGGTTTTTCGTAACCATCGGGATACTGCTCAGGAATCCCGAACTATTTTGATTCATCATATATTTATCAATTTAAGGACAAAGGTATATATATTTTGGTAGTTTTCTGACAATATAGCACTAAAACATAGTAAATCAATAAAAAAAACTCTTTTTTTCTTTGCGATATATCAAAATAGAATTACATTTGACACCGACTTTTTAGGCTATCACAAAAATTGTTTAATATATTAATTATCAAACCATCATGAACAAAACAGAATTTATCAATGCTGTAGCGGAAAAATCCGGTTTAAGCAAAGTTGATGCAAAGAAAGCTGTAGAAGCATTTGTTGAAACAGTATCCAGCGAATTAAAAGAAGGCGGTAAAGTAGCCCTTTTAGGTTTTGGTTCTTTTTCTGTTGCTGAAAAATCTGCACGCAAAGGTGTTAACCCGAAGACTAAACAGCCAATCGAAATTCCGGCTCGCAAATCGGTTAAATTCAAAGCTGGCGCCGAATTGACAGAAATTATCAAGTAAATTAGTCTTACATTCTCATAGACAAAAAGGCATCCCGAACAAGGAGTGCCTTTTTTATTGCATGCCGGTTACTTTATCAAATCACAGTTATCTCTTCCCTAACCCACCCCTTTCCTATGGTTTTTACAAAATAAACCTGTACCTTTGCAAACAAAATAAATCCGAACATATACTAAACGAATATGGTTATCGAACAACAGATTACCGGTGCAATCATTGCCGGCATAAAAGAACTGTATGGTGCCGATGTGACGGCCAACCAGGTACAACTGCAAAAGACAAAAAAAGAGTTCAAAGGACATCTGACTCTGGTAGTTTTTCCCTTCCTCCGCATGTCGAAGAAGTCACCGGAACAGACAGCTCAGGAAATTGGCGAATACCTGCTCCAGCATGAGCCAGCTGTAGCCGAATTCAATGTAATCAAAGGATTCCTCAACCTGACCGTTGCCTGTGCCTGCTGGATCGATTTATTAAACGGAATCAACGGCCAGCCGTCATACGGGATCGTTCCCGTAACGGAACAATCTCCGCTGGTCATGATCGAATATTCTTCCCCCAACACCAACAAGCCGCTCCACCTTGGACACGTGCGCAACAACCTGTTAGGCTACAGCCTGTCCGAGATTATGAAAGCGAACGGCAATAAGGTGGTAAAGACGAACATCGTAAACGACCGCGGCATCCATATCTGCAAGTCCATGCTCGCCTGGCAGAAATGGGGCAATGGCGTGACTCCCGAAACGGCCGGCAAGAAAGGCGACCACCTGATCGGTGATTTCTACGTTCTTTTCAGCAATAAACTGAAAGAAGAGACTGCCGCCCTCGAAGCAAAAGGCATGACGAAAGAGGAAGCCGAAGCGGCTTCTCCCCTGATGGCCGAAGCACGCGAAATGCTCCGCAAATGGGAAGCCGGCGACAAGGAAGTACGCGCCCTCTGGGAAACGATGAACAACTGGGTGTACGCCGGATTCGACGAGACATACAAAATGATGGGCGTAGACTTCGACAAGATCTATTACGAATCACAGACCTACCTGGAAGGAAAAGGCAAAGTGCTGGAAGGGCTCGACAAAGGTATCTTCTACCGCCGCGAAGACGGTTCCGTATGGGCAGACCTGACGAAAGACGGCCTGGACGAGAAACTGCTGCTCCGTGCCGACGGAACTTCCGTCTACATGACACAGGACATCGGAACAGCCAAATTGCGTTTCGACGACTATCCTATCAACAAAATGATCTATGTGGTGGGAAACGAGCAGAACTACCATTTCCAGGTATTGTCTATCCTGTTGGATAAATTAGGTTTTGAATTCGGCAAAGGCCTCGTACATTTCTCTTACGGCATGGTCGAACTGCCGGAAGGCAAGATGAAGAGCCGCGAAGGAACGGTTGTCGATGCCGACGACCTGATGGAAGAAATGGTGGGTACAGCCCGCGAAATCTCGCAGGAACTGGGCAAAGTAGACGAAATGACACCGGAAGAAGCTGAAAACATCGCCCGCATGGTCGGCCTCGGCTCCTTGAAATACTTCATCCTGAAAGTAGACCCGCGCAAGAACATGACTTTCAACCCGAAGGAATCGATCGACTTCAACGGTAATACCGGCCCGTTCATCCAGTACACATACGCCCGTATCCGTTCTGTTTTGCGTAAAGCGACCGAACAGGGCATCGTTTTACCGGAACAATTGCCGACAACGACCACTATCTCCGAGAAGGAAGAAAACCTGATCCAGATGATAGCCGACTACGCTTCCGTCGTTCGCGAAGCAGGAAAGGAATACAGTCCCGCCCTCATCGCCAACTACACGTACGATCTGGTAAAAGAATACAACCAATTCTATCACGATTTCTCTATCCTTCGCGAAGAGAATGAAGAAGTAAAAGAGTTCCGCCTTGTCCTCTCTGCCAACGTAGCCAAGATTGTCAAATCGGCCATGTCGTTATTGGGAATCGAGGTTCCGGAAAGAATGTAAGAAAAAGCAGACGAACATGATCAAAAGCCTCTATCGGAAACTATTGAGCGAAAAACAACGCCTCGCACTCCACTACGCCTTCTTCAAACTGGCGGCAGTCTGGTTGCGAGGCAACCGCTATGAATGTTGTTGCTGCGGCAAATCATCCCGCCGTTTCCTTTCTCATGGAGACAAAGGGCCGCGCAAGAACATCAAATGCCCGCACTGCCTCTCATTGGAACGAACTCGAATTCTATGCATGTATCTCCAAAACGAAATACTCAACAAAGCGGAAAGGCCGATAAGCATCCTTCATTTCGCTCCAGTCAAAGGTTTAAAAGATTTCCTGAAAGAGTCACCTATAGTCTCAGTCTATCACGATGCCGACATCAATCCGAACGTGGCGACCTACCCATGTGACATCACACAGATGCCGTATGCCGACAATACGTTCGACTTAATCATTTGTTCACACGTACTTTATTGCGTGCCGGAAGACCGGAAAGGGATGTCTGAAATCCATCGCGTGCTGAAACCCGGAGGCCGAGTGTTACTTGTCGACACATGGTTGGACGGACCGACACAAGATTTGAGTCAACTGCCCGCCCAAGAGCGAAAAGCCATATCGGGCGATCCAATGTCTTGCAGACTATATGGACGAGAAGATATCCTTGAAACCTTACGAGGTTTTGGCCTGGAAGGTAAGATCATCGACTACACCAAGCAGCTTTCACCTGAATTTATCGAAAGGCAATCTCTCCACGATGCGTTTGATTCCGAGATTATCGATTGTGTGAAATGTTCCTGAACAGAACGCCACTTTATTCGGAGTCTGCCTGGTTTTCACGGAGCAGCTGATACGAAACATACCGGAAACTATTTCGAAAGTCACAGTAAACTAATTCAAGACATATAACATATTGCTGATATGTAGTACTACCTATTGCGAATACATAGTACTACATGTCAGCAATTAGTAGTACTACATACAGGCAATTGGCAGTAACTACCAATAGATACTTTGCTATATGTTTTCACTTAGTTCTTCGAGTGTTTTGACTTAGTTTATGCCATGAAACGAGTCAGTCTGCCGGTTACTTGCGGATTGGCGTGTCAGGGTAGTATCGAATGTCGAGGACATGTCGGCTCCGACACGTAACCGACATTTTTTAACGGGCTATTTATTAGACTGATAACAGTCAAAAATGTCGGGTGTCGGTTCTTTTTGCTTTTTTCTATCTAAAATTCACTTCCGGCAAATCATGAACTTATCTATTCTCACGTAAAGAGAAAGCCTTTTATCAGGCTTTCTTTTTACGTGTTGTCTTTTTTGCTACCGGTTTTTCTCCAGCTTCGGCTATGATCTTTTTGCAATCTTCAAGTGTCAAGATGGTCGGGTCGGTTATCGTTTTCGGAATACGATAGTTCGCTTTCTGATAAGAAATATAAGGACCGAAACGACCTTTCAGGATTTCCATCTCCGGATCTTCTTCGAACTTCTTGATAAAGCGCTGTTCGTCTTTTTCCCTTTTACCCTCGATCAAGGCGATTGCTTCCTCTGCCGTAATCGTAAGCGGGTTCAACTCTTTCGGAATAGAAACGAATTTACCGTCATGACGGATAAACGGTCCGAAACGACCGACAGCAGCCACCATCACCTTACCTTCATATTCACCGACCGTCCGGGGAAGATCAAAGAGCTTCAGAGCCTCTTCCAATGTGATCGTATCGATGGACTGGCCTTTCATCAGAGAGGCAAACTGAGGTTTCGGCGCCTCTTTGTCGTCAGCATGTGCCGCCCCGATCTGAACGACAGGACCGTAACGGCCGATCTTTACAAACACAGGGTTACCGCTCTTCGGATCGATGCCAAGCTCGCGTTCCCCTACTTTATGTTCGGTCTTAACGGCAGCCGTAGCCTCTACGATCGGATGGAAAATCTTATAGAATTTATCGATAGCTTTTGTCCAAACCAGTTCGCCTTCCGCAACCAAGTCGAATTCTTTTTCTACACTGGCCGTAAAGTTGTAGTCCAACACATCCGGGAAATACTCCATCAAAAAGTCGTTTACTACCGTACCGATATCAGTCGGCATCAGTTTATTGCGGTCGGCCCCGACGATCTCGGTCTTTTCCGCTTCCTCGATCTTTCCCTTGGACAGGGAAACGACCGTGTAGGTGCGTTCCGTACCCTCCTTATCTCCTTTCACCACATACTCGCGATTCTGGATCGTCTGGATAGTCGGTGCATAGGTAGACGGACGTCCGATACCCAGTTCTTCCAGGCGGCGAACCAGGCTGGCTTCCGTATAGCGCGGAGGACGCTGCGTGAAACGTTCTGTCGCCACGATATCTTTCAACGACAATACCTCATGTAGCTTTACCGGAGGAAGCAGGCCGTTTTCCTGTTCTTTCTCCACATCGTCGTCATTGCTTTCCATATAGGCCTGAAGGAAACCTTCGAAACTGATCACTTCGCCGACAGCGACAAAACGTTCCGTCTGTCCGCTGATACCGACAGAAATAGTCGTACGTTCCAATTCGGCATCCGCCATCTGGCAAGCGATCGTACGTTTACGGATCAGTTCATACAGCCTCTTCTCCTGCGGAGTGCTTCCCGCCTCCACATTGCTGATATAAGTCGGGCGAATCGCTTCGTGTGCTTCTTGCGCCCCTTTGCTCTTGGTATGATATTGGCGGAACTTATAATATTTCTCACCGTATGTTTCGAAAATAGCCTCTTTTGCCGTTCCTAATGCCAGATCGCTCAAGTTTACGGAGTCGGTACGCATATAAGTGATCAACCCGGATTCATATAAACGCTGTGCGATCATCATCGTCTGCGACACGGAGTATCCCAGTTTACGGGCCGCTTCCTGCTGCAAAGTAGAAGTCGTAAAAGGAGGAGCAGGCGATTTCTTTACCGGTTTCGTCGTGATGTCGTCAATCGTAAAAGAAGCATTCTTACAGGATTCCAAAAAGGCTTCTACCTCTTTCTTGTCCTTCAGACGGCGATTCAACTCGGCTTTCAACACCGTCGTACCATCGGGCAGGATGAAATTGGCAATCACACGGAAAGCCGCCTCGCTCACAAATTCATTGATCTCCCGTTCCCGTTCCACGATCAGACGCACAGCCACCGACTGCACACGCCCGGCCGATAAAGCCGGTTTTACCTTACGCCATAAAATCGGCGAAAGCTCGAAGCCGACGATACGGTCCAGCACACGGCGTGCCTGTTGGGCATTCACCAAGTTAATATTGATATCGCGTGGTGTTTCAATAGCATGCAGAATAGCATTCTTGGTAATTTCATGAAAGACGATGCGTTTGGTATTTTCGGGTTTCAACCCCAACACTTCATACAGATGCCAGGATATTGCTTCTCCCTCACGGTCCTCATCGGAAGCGAGCCATACCTGTTCGGCAGACTTGGCTTCGGATTTCAGTTCGCTGACCAGCTTCTTCTTGTCGGCCGGAATCACATACTGCGGAGTGTAGTCGTGTTCGATGTCAATACTAAACTCTTTCGTCTTCAGATCGCGGATATGACCATAGCTCGACATAACCTTATAATCTTTTCCGAGGAACTTTTCAATGGTTTTTGCCTTAGCGGGTGACTCCACTATTACCAGATTCTTTTGCATAATAACGTCTTATCTTTTTGAAATCGGGTGCAAACTTACACAAAATCTATGATTTATGATTTATCATTTATGATTTATGATTTAAATTTGCACTTTATCTGCCCAAATCGGCCTCTATAATTCATAAATTATAAATCATAAATCTCGAAATGGAAACTATTAAACAACTCATTACTGACGGTAAAACAGATGAAGCAATCTGTTTGTTGGACGAATACATAGAAAAAAACGCATCTTCCGATGAAGCGTATTACTTACGCGGCAATGCCTACCGCAAAAAAGGGGATATCCGGCAGGCCCTGAACAACTATCTTACAGCGATGGAGCTGAACCCCGACAGTCCCGCACAAATCGCCCACAATCAACTGATTTCAATCATGAACTTCTACAACAAAGATATGTTCAACCAATAAGAAAGGCCGCATCTATCACAGACACGGCCTTTCGATGTTAAATCAAAACTATTATGAATAAAAAAATTTACTTCAATAAAGAGCAAGGACAAAGATTGTCTTTCTCAATATCCTTGAAATAGTTGTATGTACCGACTTTCAGTTCTGCACAAGCAGCCTCGTCGGCAACGATAATACCTTTCGGGTGCATCTGCAAAGCCGTGATAGTCCACATCTGGTTCACCGCGCCTTCAACAGCCTGCTGCAAAGCGCGGGCTTTATTGTGGCCGTTCACCATGATCAGCACCTCTTTCGCATCCAATACCGTAGCAACACCGACCGTAACGGAAGTCTTCGGAACTTTGTTGACATCGTTGTCGAAGAAACGGGAATTGGCGATGATCGTATCGGTAGTCAAAGACTTGACACGGGTACGGGAAGACAAAGAAGAGCCCGGCTCATTGAAAGCGATATGCCCGTCAGGACCGATACCGCCCAGGAACAGGTCTACGCCACCAACAGCTTTCATCTTTGCTTCGTAAGCCGCACATTCGGCTTCCAGGTCTTCTGCATTTCCATTCAGGATATTCACATTCTCAGGCTTGATGTCGATATGGCTGAAAAAGTTGTTCCACATGAAAGAATGATAGCTTTCAGGATGGTCTTTCGGCAAACCTACATATTCGTCCATATTGAAAGTTATGATATTCTGGAAAGAGATCACTCCCTGTTTGTTCAGTTCGATCAGATTCTTGTACATGCCCAGAGGAGAAGAGCCTGTAGGCAAGCCCAATACAAATGGTTTCTCTGCTGTAGGATTCGCTTTCTTAATCTTAGCAGCCACATAATTAGCAGCCCACTTTGAGAGTTGCTCGTAATTAGGTTCAATAATTAGTCTCATACGTTTTTTAATTTAGTTCTTTCGTTTCTAAAAGTAATACCTTTATTCTTTCTGACCAAGAATTTTCCATTCTCAATTCTCTGTTTTCAATTTTCTGGCCATTTCTTCTCCCAAAGCCCAGCATTCTTCATACTTGTCGGCTTTCAGAGCTTGTTTCTGCTCGACCGGAGCACCCACTACTTCCCATTTCATCTTCTCACCGAATGCCGCCAAGTTCTTCACCGCAGCTCCCGCCCAAGTGAAAGAACCGAAATAGCCGTAGAGACGATGCTTCACTTCGCGCGTTTCGATCTTATCCAAAATCGATTCGATTTCCGGGAACAGACGGTTGCTGTAAGTCGGACTACCGATTATCAATCCCTTATACTTGAAAATATCTTTCAAGACATAAGATGCAGAGCTCTTGCTCACATTGTGCATAACGATATTCTTCACCCCGTTCGCAGCCAAAGAAGCGGCGATTGCTTCCGCCATCTGTTCGGTATTGCCATACATGCTGCCGTAGACGATCGTCACGCCTTCTTCACCTTCATAACGGCTCATGCGGTCATAAATATCGATCGCTTTCGCTGCATACTCACGCCACACCGGACCGTGAGTCGAACAGATCGTCCGGATCTCCAATGCCGACAACTTCTGCAAAGCCCGCTGTACAGGATTGCCATATTTACCGACGATATTGGAATAGTAACGGAGCATTTCCTCCCAATAATGTTCCACATTCATTTCAGAGTCGATCACACCGCCATCCAGCGTTCCGTAAGTACCGAAAGCATCGGCCGAGAACAGGATTTTATCAGTCGAATCGTAAGTGACCATCACTTCCGGCCAGTGCACCATCGGAGCCATATAGAAAGACAGTTGGTGATGCCCTACACTCAGGGTGTCTCCTTCCTTCACTTCATACAATCCCGTCGAGATACCGTGATACCCATTCAGCATACCGAAAGTCTGCTTGTTTCCGACAATCTGGACATCCGGATACTGCTGGCGCAACAAACGGATACTGCCCGCATGATCCGGTTCCATATGGTTTACTATCAAAAAATCCAAAGGACGCCCGTCGAGAGCATCTGCTATTTTTTTCAGGAAAACATCGGAATAACACACATCCACCGTATCGACCAGGACTGTTTTCTCGTCCACGATCAGATAGGAATTATAGGATACACCGTAAGGCAAAGGCCACATATTCTCGAAAAGAGCTTTTTGCCGGTCGTTTACACCTACATAGTAAACTTTATCTGCTATTTCTTTTAACTTATACACTTTGATAATTAAAAATTAATAGTTGAAAATCAAAAAATCAATTCTTCTTCATTTCTTTTCCAAGCCGCATGGCACGCCATACGAAGTAGATGCCGGCCAAAACGAACGGAATACTGAGCCATTGCCCCATATTCAGCATCATATCAGCCTCAAACTCTTCCTGGTCATTTTTCAAGAACTCAATGAAGAAGCGCGAACCGAATACGCAAATCATAAATACGCCGAAGATAAGTCCTTCCTTCTTCCAGGCGTCTTTTTTGAAGTAGAGCCACATACAAATAACGAAAGTCACCAAATAGCAGGCGGCTTCATAGAGCTGTGTAGGATGGCTGGGAACGGTAAAGATGGGGGCTGCCCCTCTTTTCCAAGCATGCAGGTTTTCTATAAAACGAAATCCCCAAGATAAATCTGTCGGATGTCCGTATATTTCATGATTCATCAGGTTTCCCAATCGGATCATGGCAGCTACAAGGCCGGTAGGAACCACCAGTTTATCGAATGTCCAAAGCATGCTCCGATGACTAACCCGTTTGGAATAAAAATAGATGGCGATGATTATACCCAACGTCCCCCCATGACTGGCAAGTCCACCTTCCCAAACCTTCAGAATTTCGAGCGGATTCGCCAGATAATAATCCGGTGCATAAAACAGGCAATGCCCCAGACGGGCACCGATCACAGTTCCCAACATTGTATAAATCAACAGTGAATCGATCCATGCCGGATTGAGTTTCTCTCTTTTCCACATCTTCTCCACGATCTTGTAACCGATCAGAAAACCGATGGCAAACGCCAGTCCATACCAGCGTATCTCACGCGAACCGATGGAAAAGATGGCGGGATCAGCCGTCCAGGTAATAAAATCAAGCATAATTATATCAATTGATAATTGACAATGGGCAATTGACAATTGATAAGAGAATAAGATTCTTTCCCTAACTGTCAATTATCCACTGTCAATTCATTTAAACCAATTTTTTTATTAAATCTTCTCTTTCGCCATAAAGCATATCGATCACCGGCAATTCGATCATCGTGTAGGCACCAGGCTGCTGTTTGAAACTTGCACGGGCAGCACAAACCAATATCTGGGCAGTAAGAGCCGGATTGTTGATCTTCATGTCGAATTCGATCAACTGGTTCTGCGTTTTACCGGAAACACCTTTACGAACAAGGTTCACGCCATGTCCCATATCTTTCAGGTCGTCCACACAGTCGACCTGGATCACATGCGTCTCGTCGTGCACAAAATAGTCGTCCGCCTTGATGGCAGCGGCTACTTTATCGAAATCATATCCTTCTTTCACTTCGATATAAACCATACGTCGATGAACGCCTGTACCCATCGGGATTGTCATAGACAAAGCCGCCTTAACACCTTCGATGGCTTTCACGGCTACGGTATGCCCCATGCTCATACCCGGTCCGAAGTTCGTATATGTAATTCCTTTCGGAACGATCGCCTGCAACAAAGCACGAACGATAGAGTCGCTTCCCGGATCCCATCCGGCAGAGATTACAGCAACGGTATTATGAGCTTTCGCTACAGCATCGAGCGAACGGCGCAAATCAACAATACCTCCGTGGATATCGAAACTATCCACCGTATTGATGCCTAAAGAAAGTATTTCTTTGGCGTAAGCCTCTACGCTACGGGTCGGGGTTGCCAAAACTGCTACATCTACTTTATCCAACTTCGTGATATTGTCAGTGACGGTATATGCCTTCAATTCATCCGGAATATCATTTGGATTACGACGTACAACACCAGCTACTTCAAAATCGGGAGCAGCTTCCAGGGCCTCCAATACATACTTTCCAATATTGCCATATCCAACAATGGCAGCTCTAATCTTTTTCATACTTTAGTTTTTACTTTTTCTTCAGCCACAAAAGTAGTTATAATTAAGGGATTGACAAAAGAGGGGTATGTTGTTTTTGTTTAAAAAGAAATACAGAAATCCATCATCATACCATACAAAAGGATTTTGCTTAATTTTTGATTTTTTCAAATAAACCTTTTTGTATGATAGCAGTCATATAAATCGTTTTGTAAAATGTAAAAGACAGATTTGGAAGATGATGATAAAAAAGATAAGCTTATTTTTAACCGGTACGCTTTTATGCTTAGCTCCGGATATGAAAGGAAATGAAACTGACGGAAGGATTAAAGGTATTGTTATCGATGGTGAATTAGGAGGCCCACTCGCATTTGTAACCGTCCAGGTCAAGGCAAAAGGTTCGGACAAAATATTACAGGGAGCCGTTACCGGAAGTGACGGTAACTACAGTATCGGAGGACTTAAGAAGGGGGAATATGTAGTTACTTTTTCCTATATCGGCTACGCGGAAATTTCTCAAAATATAACAATCAGCAACACTACTCAAACTCTTAATCTCGGAGAACTCACCCTGGAAGAAGATGCCAACCAATTGGGAGAAGTGGAAATCGTGGCAAAAAAGCCCCAAATGAGATTCGAGCTCGATAGAAAAGTTTTCGACGCAACACAAGATATTGCATCCGAAGGGGGATCGGCCAGTGATTTGCTTGCCAATATCCCATCCGTGGAAGTCGATAACGAAGGATCTGTTTCGTTGCGCGGAAATTCCAGCGTAACAGTCTGGATCAATGGAAAAGCATCAGGGCTGACGGCAGACAACCAAGCCGACATTCTGGAAATGATGCCGGCAGAAGATATCAAACAAGTGGAAGTCATTACCAATCCCTCTGCCAAATACAGCCCGGAGGGAACAGCCGGAATCATCAACATTATATTGAAGGATGACCGGAAGCCCGGTTACTACGGCAGCGTAAAAGCCGGAGCCGATACAGACGGTGGTTATCAGGCAAGTGGAAACATCAACTACAGCAGTAGCAAAGTAGACGCATACGCCAATCTGAGCTATCGGAACCGGGAAATGAAAGGCGGCGGAATCACAAGTCGTGAAAATACAGCCGACAATAGTTTTCTCGACCAGACCAACAGCTCCAAACGACAACACAACAACTGGTTCGGACGTATCGGAGCAACCTGGCACATTACCAAAAGCGACGATCTGGCATTCAACATGACCGGCATGACCGGAGGGGGCGACAACAACGAATCGATCCATTATATCTCGACAGACAAGCAAAAGAATACGGTTTACACCAGCGATCGTACGACAGACGGAGACTCGGACATGAAAATGTATAACCTGGAATTGAATTACTTGCACAAATTCTCGGAAAACAGCAACATAGACTTGACTGTCAGCAACAACCAATGGAGACACGACGGACTGAGTATTTACGAACAATCAACCCGATATACAGACACCAGCTTAACCGACAAGCAGGAATATCAAACCCAGGAAAACAACATCAGAAACAAAAACTGGGAAGTTCAGGCCGACTACACAAACAAAATATCCGACGCAAGCCGGATCGAGGCAGGTTATAAAGGGACATTCCAAAGAGAATCCAGCCCTGTGGATACCTATTCCGGCACAACCGCTACCGACATCGAACAGGACCAGGCTCTTTACAACCGTTTTCTATATAACCAGGATGTGCATGCCTTGTACATGACGTATGGGGGTAAGTGGAACAATCTAAGCTACCAAGCTGGCCTGCGTGGAGAATATTGGCGTGTGGATACTCGCTCGCTGGACTTCGACCAGGAATTTAACGGCAAGCCGTCGGAAACTTTCGAGAAAGACTATTTCAAGTTGTTTCCAAGCGCCTTTATTTCCTATGCCCTTCCCAAAAACAATGAAATACAAGTGAACTACACCCGTCGCCTGCGTCGTCCTTGGGGCGGACAGTTAAACTCATTCCGCAATATTTCCGATGCGTCCAACATTTCTTTCGGTAACCCGGAACTGACACCTGAATATTCCCATTCTTTCGAATTGAACTATATCAAGACCTGGGAATCCGGACATACCTTATCACTGTCCGGCTACTATCGCTCGACTGACGACGTGATCCAGCGTATTCGTTTCTTGAACACGGCCGACAATGTAATGTACACAACCAGTGAAAACGTAGCTCGCCAGCAAAACAGCGGCCTGGAAATCGTTGGAAAAAACAATTTGTTCAGTATCCTTAGCCTGACAACGACCGTAAACCTCTACTACTCCAAATTGGACGGTTTCAGCTATCTGCCCGAAGGAGCGGAAGCACCTGTCACAGGTGAGGAGGACGAAAGCTTCAACTGGAATGTACGCATGATTGCCAACGTCAGCCTTCCTTGGGGTATTTCCCTACAAGGCACAGGCAACTACAACTCCAAACGTTTGATGGCACAAGGGCACCGCGAACCGAACTACTCGGTCGACCTCGGGTTGCGCAAGTCTTTCTTAAAAGACAAATTGACGTTAAGTATCAATGCACGCGACTTGCTGGATTCTCGCAGATTCCGCACTGTTACATCCGGAGACGGTTTCTGGCAGGATTCCGAGAACTGGCGCGGCGGCCGAAGAGTTGGTTTTACTCTGACCTACAATTTCGGGAATATGAATAAGAAGAAAGACAAAAGTAAAAGCAGAAATGAGGAGCCGGACCTGTATGAAATGGACTAAATAAAAAAGAAGGGATAAGCCCTTAACGCACTTATCCCCTCTTCCACACATTCTCTTATCTTTCAAAACAGGCATCGAAGGCATGTGCCGACGGTTGGAAATCCACCTGTTTGACAAAAGCACACGACTCGCGTGCTCCATGTTCGCGATCCATACCGCTATCTTCCCATTCGACCGAAAGAGGACCTTGGTAACCGGCATCGTTCAAGGCACGGATAATTTCTTCAAACCGGATCTTTCCACGTCCTAAACTACGGAAATTCCAAAAACGGCGGGCATCGCCAAAAGTAGAATGGCCGCCGAACACACCGATCTGCTTAGGGGTATCGCTCCAATACACATCTTTCATGTGGACATGGAAAATACGGTCAGAGAACTGGTTGATAAAATCTACATAATCCACACCCTGGTATCCCAAATGGCTCGGATCGTAGTTAAAGCCGAAAGCCGGATGATAATCAATCGCTTCAAGGGCTTTACGGGTGGAATAGGTATCGAATGCGATCTCGGTCGGATGCACTTCAAGGGCAAAACGGACACCTAATTTTTGATATTCGTCTAAAATCGGGATAAAACGCCGGGCAAAATCAGCATATCCTTCATTCACCATCTCATCGGTAACTGGAGGAAAGGAATAGAGCCATTGCCAGATCGAACTCCCCGTAAAACCGGCCACAGTATCAATTCCCAGCATTTTGGCAGCATGGGCTGCCTGGATCATATTTTCGGCTGCCCGTTGATGGACACCTTCGGGATCACCATCTCCCCAGATATAATCAGGTAACACGGATTTATGCCGCTGATCGATATTATCACATATCGCCTGACCGACCAGATGATTCGAAATACAAAATAGCTTCAAATCGTATTTATCGAGTGTCGCCTTGATATTCCTATAATATTCCGGATCTGTCTGCCGGACATCCAAATGAGAAGGTAAACCTAATTCAACACCGTCAAAACCAAATAATTTTGCTTTTTCACAAACGACTTCCAGCGGTAAGTCTCCCCACTGCATCGTACATAATGTTACAGGACGTGCCATGTTTTTCGTTCTTTTTTAAGGTTAACCTAAAATCCGCAAGCAATCTCAATGGCAATCTCAATTGCAGTAAAGAGCT
>DXRF01000350.1 GCA_019411205.1 Parabacteroides sp.
CCGGAAAGGGAAAGATATTTGGGAAGGGCTTTACGAATTTCCGCTTATCGAAACAGACAAGGCTATGGATTTTGCGGAGTTGCAGACGACGGATGCCTTTCGCCGGTTGTTTGAAGGAGCGGGCCGGCTGAATGTTTCGGCAGATTTGCAGGGCGTGAAACATATCCTGTCCCATCAGATCCTGTATACGGCTTTCTACCGGATAGAGATAGAGCGGGAGAGCGATACACTGAAATCCTTCCTTCCTGTGGCGGTGGGCGATGTGGAGAAATATGCGGTTCCCCGCCTGATACATATTTATTTGGAGAAATTGGAAGGAAACTTGTCAGAATGACTGAATTTATGTTTCTTTGTAGACCAATAAAAGAATAGAGCTATGTCATTGAATAAAGTTATATTAATCGGTAACGTCGGGCGTGATCCCGAAGTACGTTATTTTGATAGTGGCGCTGCTGTTGCCAACTTCCCGCTTGCTACTTCCGAGAGGGGGTATACGTTGGCCAATGGTACGGTTGTTCCGGAACGTACGGAGTGGCACAATGTGGTTGTCCGCCGTGATTTGGTTTCCTTCGTTGAAAAATGGGTGAAGAAAGGTTCCGGACTCTATGTGGAAGGCAAGATCCGTACGCGTAGTTATGACGACCAGTCTGGCGTGAAGCGGTATGTGACGGAAATCCATGCCGACCGTGTCGAATTTTACAGCACGGGGTCCGGTATGAATCGTGACAATGCTTCCGGTACAGGAATGACGGCGGCACAGCCTCAGACCGCCCAGCCGTCCACCGGATACCAGCAGGCGACCGGCTATCAGCAACCCGCATCCGGACAACCGGACACCTCTTTAGATTCCAACAGTGCGGATGATCTTCCGTTCTGATATTGTTTAACTAATACTGTTCCCCTTGGACTCAGACTATTATTTATCGGGCTTATTCGACCAGGTAACCATACAGGCGCTCACAGCAGGCCCTGTAATAGCGTTAAGCCTTGCAATTCTTCTGCTGTTGGTTTCCGGCTTCGTGTCGGCTTCCGAAGTGGCATTTTTCTCGCTAACCCCGGGTGATATCAATGACATCCGGGAGGAGAATGCGCCTTCCGACCCTTTAATCCAGCGTTTGCTGGACCGTTCCGAGTACCTGCTCGCCGCTATCCTGATAGCCAACAACTTTGTGAATGTGGCTGTCGTCATGCTTTGTACTTACGGTATCAACGCGATCGTCAATTTCTCCTCCGCCCCGATGTTGGGCTTTATTCTGGAGACGATCGTCCTGACCTTTCTCCTTTTATTGTTCGGCGAGATCATGCCGAAGATTTACGCACAGAAAAACTCGCTGCGGTTTGTGCGCAGTTCGGCTCCCGTGCTGAATGTCGTGGAGCGTATCTGCCGGCCGCTTTCGAACATATTGGTCACGTCGACCAGCGTTATCAACAAGGCGTTGGTCAAGAAGAAGTACGATCTTTCGGTCGACGAGCTTTCCAAAGCCTTGGAGCTTACTTCTACCGAAATGCCGGAAGAGAAAGAGATGCTTTCGGAGATTATCAAGTTTTACAACAAGACAGCCGACGAGATCATGACGCCCCGTCTGGATATGGAGGATATCGATATCAATACGAGTTTCCGCACTGTGGTCGATTTTATCATCCAGTCCGGTTATTCCCGTATTCCGGTGTATGCCGATTCGGAGGATAACATCAAGGGAATCTTGTATATCAAAGACCTTTTGCCGTATGTGGAGAAGCCTGACACGTTCCGTTGGCAGAGCTTGATCCGTCCGGCCTATTTTGTGCCTGAGACGAAGAAGATCGACGATCTTCTGGAGGAATTCCGTACCAGCAAGATCCATATGGCGATCGTGGTGGACGAGTTTGGCGGTACTTCCGGCATCGTGACGATGGAGGATATCCTGGAAGAGATTGTCGGCGAGATTTCCGATGAATACGACGAAGATGAAAAGCAGTTTATCCGCCTGGCGGACGGCAGTCTTATCTTTGAAGCCAAGATATTACTGACCGACTTTTTCCGTGTGATCGATGCTGATCCTACCGAATTCGGCAAACTGACGGAAGAGGTCGAAACCCTTGCCGGCCTTCTGTTGGAGATCAAAGGAGACTTCCCCCGCCGTCGCGAGATCATCGAATATGACGACTATCGCTTCCAGGTCCTGGAGATCGATAATCGCCGTATCCTGAAAGTCAAGTTCAACCGCATTTCAGACCAAGGAAAGGAGCAGCAGGAGAAGTAATGCGTATGTCGGCCGGCATAGTGTGGGGAGGGCTGTTGGCCTTATGTGTTTCCTGTACGGAATATACACCGAAGCCGCGCGGCTATTTCCGCATCGAACCGCCTGCCCCTTCTTATCAGGCACTTTCGGTGGAGGATTTACCTTATACTTTCCGGCTTTCCAGATGGGCGGAGGTGGAGTTGCCTCCGGTCGGGAATCCGGCAGGGTGGATCAATCTCTCTTATCCGCAGTTGAACGTGAA
>DXRF01000351.1:0-319 GCA_019411205.1 Parabacteroides sp.
GAGAAAGGGGAAGTAACATCATGGAACACACGATAAAGCTTCATACCCGCGAAAACGGGCGTTTCGTTGAAAAGACGGTTGCCGCCCCCAATCACTACTTTTCGATTTCTCCGTATATGGATTCAGGCGACGACGTAGATGAAATCGACGTGCTTTCCGTCGCGGACCTGTATTATATGTGGCTCGAATTGAAAGAGGGCGACAGGACTTGCGGTGAAAGGGGCTGGAAATACCATTTTTACCGCCATGTAATCAAGGTCGAACAAAACGAACGCACGGGCAAATCGGAATTCGTCGATTATGTGACCCCCGGCAAAGT
>DXRF01000351.1:329-2471 GCA_019411205.1 Parabacteroides sp.
AACGCCTATTATAATCCCCCGACAAGTGAAAAACAAAATATCAGCGATTTATGAACATCCAAACGAGATTTATTCGGTTTATCTGAAAGAAACAGGTGAAGCCGTGTGGATTGACGGAAAGATTGACCTTTATAGGTTTCTGTCCTCCTTATCCGGTAAACTGTAAAACAAAAAAGCCCGCCGGGGAATGACCCCCGACGGGCTTTCGTTTTTGTCCGAATCGGACGTGTTTAGTTTTCTGCGGGTTCGGTCTGGACGGCCTGCGCTTCGATGCCGACAAGCAGGTTTTCCACGGACGGGGCTTCGATATAGCCTTTCAAATTCTCGTTTGCGCCCCATGCTTTCTTCGCTTCCTCCAAAACGTCTTCGATCATTTTTTCAATGTCGCTGGACGTGAAAAGCAGTTTCAGCACCGCCGGGATTCGCTGATAAATCCAGTCCGCGACGGCGGCGTATTTCAGGGAACCCGTACCGCTTCCGAACTGCTTTTCGGCCTGTGTTACAAGGTTAAAAAGGATTTGCTTCAAAATCTTTGTTTCGCCGCGCTTGATAAGCACGACAACCACCGCGAGGAAAGCGACGACGACAAGCACGCTGTCCCAATTCGCCGCGAGGAATGCAAGAACGTTCATTTCCGTTTCTCCTTGTATTATAGAGTAGTAGTTATTAGAGCCCCTCTCCAAGGGCTGTGCTACACTATAAGGGATGCTGTGGATTGGTTGCGTTCTCCTACCGCATGACGGTTCACGAAAGGCTCCAACCACAGCCCTTTACCAGTTTGTTAATCAGTTAGATACCGCCAGACGGTTTATGTGAAACAAGGTTACAAGCGTAAAGAGCCCTGTGGAACCAGCATCAAGTAAACATACTGGGGGTATTTTCATGATTTGTGTGGGTATTGACGTTGCTAAGGACAAGCACGACTGCTTCATCCTCAGCTCGGAAGGCGAAGTCCTGGCAGATGTATTCACCATTTCAAACAATGCAGAGGGATTTGACACCCTTCTGCAGACCATTCATCGCTGTGCCCGTCCGGAAGATAAAATAAAAGTAGGACTTGAGGCAACTGGACATTACAGCTACAACATTCTCGGATTTCTGCTTGACAAAGGTCTGCACACCTTTGTTATCAATCCTCTGCACACCAACCTTTACCGAAAGAGCCTCAGCCTCCGCAAAACGAAGACAGACCGTGTCGATGCGCGAACCATTGCAGCTATGCTCATGTCTGATGTGGACCTCAAGTCCTACACAGACACAGCATACCACAACGAAGAACTAAAATCACTCACAAGATACAGGTTCGACAAAGTAAAGGAGCGAGCAAAGCTGAAGCAGTCAGTTTCCCGATTGGTCACCATTCTGTTTCCTGAGTTGGAAAAGCTGGTTCCAACACTTCATATGGCTTCCGTGTATGCCCTTCTCAGCGAGTTTCCTGGGGCCAAACAGATTGCCAGAGCTCATCTAACTCACCTAAAGGCACTCTTAAACGATGCATCCAAAGGCCGCTACGGACGAGATATGGCCACGGAACTTCGGGATGCCGCCAGATGTTCTGTTGGCTCTGTTATGCCTGCCAAGTCTCTTGAATTGCAGCATACGATCCGCCTGATCCGGGAACTGAATACCGAGATCGAGGACATTGAATCCGCCATCCAGACCATAATGGAAGAAATGCAGTCTCCCATTACAACTATCCCCGGAATTGGTTTCCGCATGGGCGCTATGATCCTGGCTGAGATTGGCGATTTCTCGCGTTTCGATTCACCGGATAAGATTCTTGCTTATGCCGGCATGTCGCCGTCTACTTATCAATCTGGGCAGCTTTCGCTGTCTGGCACGTACTCACACATGGAGAAGCGGGGCTCCAAATACTTGCGCTACGCTCTTTACAACGCAACTAAATATGTCTGCCTTTGGGATTCAACCTTCGAGGCCTACCTGGCTAAAAAACGGGCAGAAGGCAAGCATTACAACGTCGCACTTTCCCACGCCGCCAAAAAGTTGGTTCGGTTGATCTATGCCATGGAGAAATCCCGGCAACCGTACAACAGCGTCGCTTAATCTTTTCTCTTGCATAAGTTTAAGCAGGCGTCCAAACGGACGTCAGCTTTGCTATACTCTTTTTGAACAGTCTAAAAT
>DXRF01000352.1 GCA_019411205.1 Parabacteroides sp.
ATTATCCGGAATATGCTTTCTATACTTATTCCAACGGATTCGGGTTTATCGACAGCACAGGGATCTCCGTCTATGACAACGAAGGGAACAAACCTCTGATCGAAACACCCCGCAAAGGCAGCGACCTGCGACTCCGCAAGGGAAAGGCACTCCTGCAAACACTGTATGACGATTTAGGGAACCGATAGCCTTTTTATTGCATTCTGCATAAGTTTTGCAGAAATACCGCAATGCCCTATGCAGAATGCAATGGCGGTCTCCACGTTTACTCCTCCTGCTCCTCTTCCGTCAACAGCTTGCCATCATCATCCCAAGTACGCCAAATACCGCTCTTCCTTCCTTTGGCATAAAACATTTCGAAACGGAGAATGCCTTTATCGTTCCACACCCGCCAAGGTCCGTCTTTTTGCCCATCTTTATAGGAAGCGATACCGGTCAGTTGCCCGGCTTCGTTATAAGTACGCCATTCTCCATGAAAAATGCCGTGATAGTAAGAACGGACTTCCGCAATCTTGCCATCAGGATAGTAAATCACATAAGTTCCTTCGGGACGGCCGTCTTTGAGGAAAAGTTCCATCTTCAACATACCATCATCGTAAAACTCGGTATAGCGGCCAGTGTAAGGAGTTGTTTGAGACTCGTCCGTATAATACTGGCCTTCACTAAGGAACAAGTCCTGCGCCTGGATTGCCAGGGCAGAACTTGCCAATAATGTTGATGTCAATAATAATCTCTTTATCATCTTTTTAATATTCAGTGTTCTGAGGATCCCAGTTCGTCCAACCGGCTGTCCAATCGTTTGTTCCATCAAAAGCACCTTTGTAAGTTACTTTTTCGAAGAAGCTGTTATTCAAGACTTCATCAACAAACTCGGCTCCTTGTACGGCTGAAGCAACGACAGAAGAATAGTCACCGTCTTTTGAAATAATTTCGTTGGTGGTTGCCAAAGTAGTATTGTTACCAGCTCGGTTGAAGAAGTTCTCGCTTACCTTTTCGTCATCGTAGAAGTTCTTCCACATACCGGCAAAGATTACGTTCTTAACGGCGATACCATCGTTTGCCGTACCTTTCTTATCCGTTGCACGAAGTCCGTAAGGCCATCCCGTGAATACGGAGTTGTAGACATTCAAACTCGAATTACGACGCAAGTGCATGGCAGCCTGAAATTTACCACCTTTGGCTCCATTAGCGGCATCGGCAGTCTTTGCTTCAACCTCAGCTTGTGTCATATCAGAGACCTTTCCATAGAACGGGCCGATCAAGGTCACATTGGAGAAGACCGGCTTCGTAAGCGGGGTATTGGAAGAACCACTTGCATCATTATCGGATTCGAAGCCATTAGAATCGGAAGTATCAGCGATGTCTTTGTCACGCACGCTTAACAGGAACTGTAAATTACCCGTATAGCCGTAATCGGTATCGAAATCATCGTCCCAACCTTTGTAAGCTACCAAATGCTTAACATTGACCGTTCCACCGAACCATTCATACGAATCGTCATTGGAATAAGACACCTGTACGAACTCCACTTCCGTACCACTACCGACACCACCGAATGTCAGACCGTTGATCTCCTTGTCGGGTTCCAAAGGATAGCCAGCAAATTCAATACGGACATATTTCAACTTACCAGAGCTTTCACCATTAAATTCATCAGAGGTCGTGTTACCATATTCCGTTCCGGGTCCACCCTCGATAACCGGTCTTTTTGTCTGGTTCACACGAGCATTACCGCAGATAATCAAACCTCCCCAGTCTCCCGTCGCACGCTTACCCGGTTCTTTATCGGAAGTAAAGACAATCGGTTTGTCAACCGTACCTTCAGCCATAATCTTCGCACCTGGTTCGATAATCAAAGAGGCAGCCTTTTCACCGGGAGAAACAGATATACCCTTGATGACCGTTCCAGCTTCGATTGTCAACGTAGCACCCGGTTTTACATAAACAAAGCCTTTCATATAGTTCTTATCAGCAGCATTCAGCGTAAGATCGGATGTTATCTCTCCCTCCAAGATCACTTCTTTGGAAGACGGAGCCTCATTAGAAACAGTCACAGCACAAGTTGCCGTCTTATTGCCATCTTTTGTCGTAGCGGTGATCGTGGCAGTACCCTCGGTAACCCCTGTCACCTTACCGGCATCTACTGTTGCCACCTTTTCATCGGAGGAACTCCATGTTATCGTTTTATCCGTTGCATCGTCCGGAGTAATCGTGGCAGACAATGTCACAGACTCGCCAACCTTGACAGTTGCGGTCGTAGGACTTACGGCAACAGCCGACACTGCTATAGAGCCATCAGGCTTGTCATCATCACTACAAGATACAGTTCCAAACATAACGGCCAACGCACATACAGAGGCCAAACCTTTCAATAGAAATCTGTTCATAATAAAAACATTTTGTTTGTAATAGAGATATATTCTAATTCACTTTAAAACTTGAGAGAAACACCTACATTAATATCC
>DXRF01000353.1 GCA_019411205.1 Parabacteroides sp.
GCAAAGATATTATAATTATTGGAATAATGATATTCCAAACGAATAAAAATTACAAGAAAAAAGCCGGTAAAACGTATGAAATAAATCGTTTTACCAGCTTTTCTTTAATTTATTATTCCGAAAGGATTATCCCCATCCTGTTTTTATACTTCCAAGGCTCCGATCAGTTCACGGACAGATGAAAACCCATGTCTGTTGCAATAGTCGTCCATCCCTTCGATAACCTTTACGCCAACGGCAGGATCCACAAAATTGTAGGTTCCGATCTGGATTGCCGTAGCTCCGGCCAACATGAACTCCACCGCATCTTTCCAGTTCGAAATACCTCCCAGACCGATAATAGGGATCTTCACCGCCTTATAAGTCTGCCATACCATCCGCAAGGCAACCGGCTTTACACAAGGACCGGAAAGACCTCCTGTTATTGTAGATAATACCGGTTTACGCTTCTCTGCATCAATAGCCATCCCCAGCATGGTATTAATCAATGAGACGGAATCAGCTCCCTCGGCTTCGACCGCCCTGGCAATCTCCGTAATATCGGTCACATTAGGGGAAAGTTTTACAATAAGGGTCTTCGGATAAACTTTACGGACAGCCTTTACCACCTCACTTGCTCCGCAAGTTGTCACTCCAAAAGCCATACCTCCCTGCTTTACATTCGGGCAGGAAATATTCAGTTCGATAGCCGGTATCTTGTCCAGATCCGCTATCTTCTCTGCACATTCCACATACGTTTCCACAGAAGAACCGCTCACGTTTACAATCATGTTCGTGTCGATATCCTTAATCTCCGGATAGATATGATCGACAAAATATTGCGCACCCTTATTCTGCAGGCCTACAGCATTCAACATTCCCGAAGGAGTTTCCGCCATACGGGGATACAAGTTCCCTTCGCGCGGCTGGATCGTTGTTCCTTTCACAAAAATACCTCCCAAGCGGGAAATATCCATAAAGTCCGAATACTCAATACCATATCCGAAAGTACCCGATGCCGTCATGACCGGGTTCTTCAATTGTAAATTACCGATGTTTACGTTTAATTCAGCCATGTCAAATTCTCAATATTAAATACAGGTCCTTCAGTACATACACACACATGATGTTCATCTTTGGTCTTCTCCACACAGCATAAGCAAGCTCCTATACCACAAGCCATTGTGTTTTCAAGAGATACTTCGCATGCAATAGAGTTTGCATGGGCATATTTGGCGACAGCCACCATCATAGGTTTGGGTCCACAAGTGTAAATCTGGTCGAAATGTACATCTTTTAAGATGGAATGGTTGGTTACATATCCCTTTTCACCTAACGAACCGTCTTCAGTTGTAACATACACGGTTCCAAACTGTTCGAATTGTTCCAATTGTAACACATCCTCTTTTGAACGGGCTCCCAAAAGGAACGTAGGTGTATAACCGGCTTTTTTCAGGATTGCACCCAAGAACAACATCGGAGCTGTCCCGACACCACCGCCAATCAGCAGTAGTTTTTGTCCTTTATCGGCAGGCAGTGTGAAACCGTTTCCCAAAGGCAACATGATATTAACAATATCACCCGGCTTATACTCAGCCATCCGACGTGTTCCGTCACCAACCAACTGAACGAGTAACCACAACTCATTGGTCGCTCTGTCAACAAAATTAATTGAGATCGGACGACGAAGAAATGTTGTAGGAGAGTTATCCACGCGTACCTGTACAAACTGTCCGGGCAACATTTCCGGCAGGCTCTGATCTGATGTTAGTTTAAGCAGGCAGTAATTTTTGTGAAGGCTGCAGTTTTCAGTCACCTTCATGTCAAGCATGTACTTCTTCATATAATATGATTAGTCTAATTCTATACAAAGATACATGAATATGGTATATAAACCAAAACAAGCTATTCTTTCTTGTTTTTTTCAGAAACAAAAGTGTCAAATGTATTATCGGAATAAAATACCATTATTTTACTCACTTTTTTAGTAACTGTTTCTTGTTGTATAATTTGCTCAACAACAGGCTGTTTAACATTGTTTACAGGTGTATCAACCCTCATTTCCTTGCGATATTCGAGAGCAACTTGCCCTCCGGACGGATTTATCGTCGTATTTGAGAACAAATCGGGCTGTGCCGACACATGATTTCGCATCATTTCGCCTTTACCGAAAAGGAGCCAGTCGGAATCCACATAAGTGAATCGATCCAGAATTTTTATCAGGACATCCAGACTTACATTATTTCTTCCGTTCAAAATATGCGACATTGCTGAACGCTGGATACCGATTGCTTCTGCAAACTTAGAAGGAGTCAAACTTTCACGCTCCATGATTTGGGTAATACGTCCTATCATTTTTGTAAATCCTAATTTATTTATAGATATACTGCCATTATGTCTGTTTACATCATACAAATCTATGATGATACAAATATACACCATAATTCTCAATTGTGCAATTTAATTA
>DXRF01000354.1 GCA_019411205.1 Parabacteroides sp.
AATGTAGACTCTCTTTTATCGAATTACAACTATTCGAAAGATCTGAATGAACGTATTCTCAAGATGCAGGAAGATTATCGTTTAGATATGACTCAACGGTCAAATGCCTTACGGACAGAATTAAATGATTTCCAACGTAAATATGAAGCCAATGCTTTCCTTACTACGGAAAGAGCACAGCAGGAAGGAAACCGTTTGCAGAAAAAGCAAGAGGAACTTCAGAACTATGCTGCTAAGAAAGAACAAGAACTGGCTGCCAAGCAGATGGAACTGAACGGACAGCTTCGCGATACGATTGTAGCCCAGTTGACGACTTTTAACCAGACAAAAGGTTATCAGATCATTTTCAGCAATACAATGGGTGACAATATCTTGTTATCTAATCCGGCATACGATATCACTGCCGAATTTCTCGAAGTGCTGAATAAGAACTACTCTTCCGGTAAATAAGAAACAGAACATATATAGATATACGAAAGGGCTGCCCGATGCGGGGCAGCCCTTTTTGATTGTGGCTCTCTGGAATCCCAGGGGAAGGATAATGCTATGCATTAGACCTTGTACCCCTTATGTTTTAGCTACTGCAAAGCTATGCTTTACGGCAAGCACAGCATGTTGCGCTTGTTTACCTTTGTTTGGATTTCCGCATTTTCTTCTTGAACCAAAAATAGTAACCGGTTATGGCAAAGACAGCCCCTAAGAACGAAACCAGGCAGCTTACTATCCGGGTTGTCATTCCTCCCCATGTTCCGGTATGGACGGAGTAGATCCATCCTCTTATTTTGGCGGATTTAGGGAGATCCCTGTATAGCTGGATTTCGGTGATCTTGCCGGTAGCCGGGTCAAAGGAATAACGGTCGCTTCCTCTTGTATTCCCATAGGTGGCGGTAGAAACGGTTGCCGATCCGTCTTGGATGGAGATCGATTTATATTCCGGATAACGGCTTTGTAAATCAGCCAAGACTTCGGCCCATTGCGTATAATCGGTTTTGGAGTGTTTCTTCGGAGCCCTTTCACCTGCTGCTTTTTGAGGGGCGGCAGATGCCGTAGCATGTGTCTGTTTAGAAGTTGTGCTGATGCCGAACGCTGTATAGAACGCGTCACGATACCATCCGAACGACCAGGTCAGGCCGGTCAATGCCAGGATAAGCAGAAGTAAAGCGGCATAGAAACCTCCGGAGACATGTAGGTCGTACAGAAAGCGGAACCAGCCGGCTTTTGTTTTGATTTTGAGCCTGTTTTTCAGTACTTTCCTGTTTCTCGGATACCAGATGACAAGACCGCTTATGATGATGATGACCAGTACCAGAGTAGAATATCCGACAATCGCTTTCCCCCAGGCGAAACTTCCATCCCGCTTATATTCGTCCAGCAGCCAACGGTGAAGGCGCATCATCTTCATAAAGAACCCTTTCCCATCGTCTATGCCGGTAATTTCTCCGGTGTAGGGATTGATAAAGCAAGCTGCCTTTTTCCCGGGTAAAATCAGTTGGTAGGTCCGTTTGGGATCGGAAGAAATCCTTATCCCGTTTATTTTGATGGAATCGGGAAGTTGCCCGCGGGCAGTGTCCATAAGCACGGCCGGTGAAAGTGGTTCGCTTTTTATCTCTTTGACAAAATAGCGGGAAGGATAGCGAAGCTCCAGTATCTCCGTTTCAAATACCAGGATTGCTCCTGTCAGGCAGACGATCGCGATGATGATACCGAAAGGTATCGATAACCATAGATGTATTTTCGCAAAGAACTTTTTCATTTTCCGAATAATTGTTTTATCCCGTCGTATATTCCCGGAATTGCGACTGTTCCGTGATTTTCTTCGGGAAATGATTTACTAAAAAATTGCAGTTTTTGAGCTTGCGGCAATATCTCCGATAGGAGATAGTTGACCTTGTTGAGGTGAATATCCACCCGGTCAGTCCGTTTTTGGGAAGCAACACCGATATACAGGCTCTTCCCTGTAAAATCCTTGCCTTGGATAAGCGAGGCCGCTTCTTCTGCCAGTTTTCCCTGGTCCCACCACAGGCTGGGATCGAGGGCTAGATAAATATCGAATAGTTCCGTATGGCGCAAAAACGTGTTTACGGTAAAAAGCCCGGAATAGGAGTGCCCGATTAACATGTTTTGTCCGTTTGTCCGGTATGTGCTGTCGACTACGGAACGAAGTTCTTCCGTTAGGAAACGACTGAATGTTTCACTTCCGCCACCTTGTGGAATAGCGCCCGGAGAGATTTTCCCGTTTCGTCCGGCAGCAGAGGCCGTAGGGGTGAAGTCGCGTGTCCGGTCCGTGCTTATTACCCCGACGATGATGCAGGGTGGAAGATATTTACCTTTGACCGTAGAGAGCGTTTGGCTGATGCCGACCAACGAATGGAAAAAGGAGCCTCCGTCGAGTAGATAGATGACGGGATAGTTCTGTGT
>DXRF01000355.1 GCA_019411205.1 Parabacteroides sp.
CGTTTTTTACCGTGTTTTTTTCTTGTAGCGGTTGTAATCGGTGACAAATCCTTCACAAAGCCAATTCGCAAGTGCTTGGCGATTATCGCTCAGGATGATTCGCTGCTGGTCGAAACTGTTCTGGATATTGCCTAACTCGACGAAAACAGAGGCCGGTGTCGTATGTCTCAATACGTATAGGTTACGTCCGTCCACCGTGCCGGTAAATCCTCGTCCCGGCTGGTGCTTCTTGTATTTATGGGTGAAAGTCGTCCGCATGGTTTTCGCCAGATGCTTGCTTTCGGAATTTTTATTCTGGTGGTAGAAAAAGACATCGGTCTGGTGCCCCTTGTTCCGGCTGTCCACATGCACGAAGATAGCCCGTTTGTAGGCATATTTATCTTGTTTGAACAGGGTGTTTATCTTGTCACTTCGTTGTTTCAGGCGACGGACTTGGTTAAAAGGGATCGGACTGCCCATACAAGTTTCACGTTTGCTGTTCTTCAGGTATTTGTCGTCTCGTATCCCGTCTTTGGCATCTTGAATGATAATGTGTACTTTGGCTCCTTTCATCATCAGGTTGCGTGCCAGGCGGAGCACGATGTCGTAGGCATATTCGTCTTCATGTAACTCGATTTTGCCAATTCGTCCGATTGCTCCCGGATCGGGACCTCCATGTCCGCTGACCAAATAGAAACAGGCTCCTTTCAGCTCGGACGATGTCGTTTTATAGGCGGCCAGTTCTTTGCCGAACAGCGGTTCATAGTTCGCCCGTTTAGCGGCGGCAGTGACTGCTTCTTTTCCCTGTAAGGGGGGAAGTGTATATTTGACTCCCATCCGAAGGGAGTTTCCCTTGCCTAATTTGTTTTTGTTCAGCTTGATGAACTGTTTCTGATATGCGGTTCCTGTACGGTTATGACGCTTGAGGAACAGAGTGACGCCTTCGCCTTTTTTGGGGAATGCTTTCTCCTGGGCCTGTGACCGGTTGGCGCAAAGTATGGTAAGGAATAATGCGAATATGATACTAAGTTTGAACTTCATTGGTGATATGTTGCTAATGCGAACAAAAATAATGCTTTTTCGGGATTGTGCAAAATATACGGTTATTATCAGGCGGGGATAGCACATCCCCGTAGTATCATAGGCAGGAAGAGTTTGTGGCGTGCCGATGGAATTGTTGTAGCAAAGTCATGAAGTTTTATTTTTACAGTTTGCCTGCTTGTGTTTGCCTCAGTTCAGAAAATTGTCTTATATTTAGAGACATAAAAATGAGATAGTATGATTGAATTACCCGAAGCGATTACGATTGGCCGTCAAGTAGGACAGACTCTTGCCGGACGTAAAGTGACAAATGTGTATGGCGCCACCTATCTGCACAAGTTTACCTTTTTTAATGGGACTCCCGATGAATACAGGAATCTGCTGGTCGGTAAAGAAGTTAGGTCTGCTATCGGAAAAGGCATTTTTGTGGATGTCTGTTTTGACAACGATCTCTTTCTGAGCATTTTCGATGGAGTCAATATGCGCTATGGGTATCCGGGTGATCCGGTCCCATCCAAATATCAGATGTTGATTACTTTCGATGATGAATCGTTCGTTAGCTTCTCTACCAGCATGTACGGGGGAATTTATGTTTTCCGTCATACATTAGGTAATAAGTATCGGACTTTGAGTTTGAATAGTATTTCTCCATTGAGCGAACAGTTCGATGGTACCTATTTTGAAGAGAAGTTTGCAGTAGAAAAGAAAAATATATCCGCTAAAGCGTTTTTAGCAACCGAGCAACGTATTCCCGGACTTGGGAATGGGGTGTTGCAAGACATTCTCTTTCATGCGAAGCTGCATCCGAAACGTAAGATTTTCTCTTTGTCCGATGTCGAAAAAGCGACTTTGTTCCGATCTTTCAAAAACACCTTGCAGGCGATGGTAGATGGAGGAGGACGTGACACGGAAACCGATTTCCTGGGTGATAAAGGCCGTTACCGGTCCGTCCTGTCCAAAAATACCTATACTTCTCCCTGCCCGTGTTGCGGCGGGATCATCACAAAGGAAGCCTATATGGGAGGTTCGGTTTATTATTGTCTGGAATGCCAGCCGTTCTGATTTCTCAGATCAAATGATTCATCGCCATGTATTTCCAAAGAGGGGCGGCGTGGAGCGCTTGTTTGATTTGATCGTTTAGAAGTAATTCTTTTACTTCGTCGAGAGTCAGGAGATGGACGCACAGGTCTTCTGTCGCTTCAAGGTGTTGAACAGTGACCGGTTCGACATCCGTGGCGAGATAGCAATAAGTCAGGTTGGTGTGGGTGCTCGGATTGACGCCTATTACCATCAGTTCGCTCCAATTTCCGTTGCCGTAGCCGGTCTCTTCGAGCAATTCCCGTCGGGCGGAGACGAGTGGGGAAGCGTCTT
>DXRF01000356.1 GCA_019411205.1 Parabacteroides sp.
GATGCTGCCCTTTGGACTCCTGTCATCGATCAGTTGAAGGCTTTCGGCGACACGACGGTTTCCGCAACCGACACATCGTGGTTGTTTATCTTTTTTGCCGGTTTCTTAGGTGGATTGATCGCCCTACTGACTCCCTGCGTATGGCCGATGATACCGATGACGGTCAGCTTCTTCCTCAAACGGACGAAGGACCGCAAAAAGGCGATCCGCGATGCGGTGACGTACGGACTTTCGATCATTGTGATTTATCTGGTGATGGGATTGCTGATTACAGGTATATTCGGAGCAAGCGCACTGAACGACTTGTCAACAAATGCGATCTTCAATATCATATTCTTCCTGCTGTTAGTAGTCTTTGCCATCTCTTTCTTCGGAGCGTTCGAAATGGTATTGCCTTCATCTTGGACGAATAAACTGGACACGAAGGCAGATTCGACAACGGGGATTATTAGCATTTTCTTCATGTCGTTCACACTGGTGCTGGTTTCCTTCTCTTGCACGGGACCGATAATCGGAACTTTGCTGGTACAGGCCGCTTCGATGGGAACAGCGGTAGGACCTGCTATCGGTATGTTTGGTTTCGCTTTAGCGCTATCTATTCCGTTCAGTCTTTTCGCCATCTTCCCGAATATGCTGCAAAGCATGCCGAAGTCCGGAGGCTGGCTAAACTCAGTCAAGGTCGTATTAGGCTTCCTCGAACTGGCACTGGCGCTCAAGTTCCTCTCCGTTGCCGACTTGGCCTATGGATGGCGCTTGCTGGACCGCGAAGTGTTTATCGTGCTTTGGATCGTGATCTTTATCCTGTTGGGCTGCTACCTGTTGGGTAAGATCAAGTTCAGCCACGACAGCGACCTGCCGTACGTATCCGTACCGCGCCTGTTCATGGCGATCATTTCTTTCTCTTTTGCCGTTTATATGGTTCCGGGGCTTTGGGGAGCACCTCTAAAAGCGATCAGTGCTTTCGCTCCTCCCTTATACACTCAAGATTTCAACCTGTACAACAGTGAAGTGCATGCTGCTTTCGACGATTACGAAACCGGCATGGCTTATGCCAAAAAAGTGAACAAGCCGGTCATGATCGACTTCTCCGGTTTCGGTTGTGTGAACTGCCGCAAGATGGAAGCATCCGTTTGGACCGACCCGAAAGTTAAACAGATATTGGAAAATGATTATGTCCTGATCACCTTGATGGTCGACGACAAGACGAAGCTGCCACAGCCGATCACGATCGAAGAGCATGGCAAAACCCGCAAGTTGAAAACAATCGGTGATAAATGGAGTTATTTGCAACGCAGTAAATTTGGTGCAAACGCCCAACCATTCTACATCCTGCTGAATGCCGAAGGTGAATTGCTCGGTCCGTCGTATGCATTCAACGAAAGTGTTCCCGACTATATCAAATTCCTGGAAAACGGGTTGAAAGTCTTCAAACAACAAGAAAAAAACAAATAATATCTCATAGGCTGTGTGTTAAAGAGATAGAGAAATCAATTTTAACACACAGCCTTCCTCTCCAACCAAACAACTGAAAATGGCAACAAAACAAGAAAAGATGGAAGCCTTCGGACAGTTGCTCGACATTCTGGACGAGCTTCGTGTAAAATGTCCGTGGGATCGTAAACAAACAAACGAAAGTCTTCGCACGAATACGATCGAAGAGACTTACGAACTATGCGATGCCATCATGAAAGATGACAACAATAACATCAAAAAAGAATTGGGCGATCTGCTCCTGCACATTGTCTTCTATGCCAAGATCGGTGAAGAAAAGGCTGCGTTCGATATCAAAGATGTATGCGACAGCCTTTGCCAAAAACTGATCTATCGCCATCCGCACGTTTTCGGAAGCGCACAAGCCGATACAGCCGGCAAAGTGGAACAGAGTTGGGAGCAACTCAAGCTAAAGGAAAAGGCGGCAATAAGACCGTTTTAGAAGGCGTCCCCGCTTCACTCCCTTCCGTGGTCAAAGCTCATCGCATCCAAGACAAAGCCCGCAACGTCGGTTTCGACTGGGAACAGCGCGACCAGGTCTGGGATAAGGTGCACGAAGAATTTACCGAACTGAAGGCCGAAATCGACAAAATGGATGCAGACAAGATGGAAGCAGAGTTCGGAGACCTGTTCTTCAGCCTGATCAATGCAGCCCGCCTCTATAAAATCAATCCGGACAATGCTTTGGAACGCACAAACCAGAAATTCACCCGTCGTTTCAACTATTTAGAAGAGCATACTATCAAAGAAGGCAAGTCACTAAAGGATATGTCTTTGGAAGAGATGGACCGGATCTGGAACGAAGCAAAAGCGAAAGGGTTATAAAAAACAAAAGGGGAACCCACATCACGTCGCCACCCCTCCCTTAACTTAAACGC
>DXRF01000357.1 GCA_019411205.1 Parabacteroides sp.
AGATGTGTATAAGAGACAGATTTATGATTTATAAGTTCAAATTTGTGATTTGTGAGGTCTGGCTACATGCAGTTCATAAGTCATAAATTTGAAATCATAAATCTCTTATACGGCTACCTCACCTTTGATATGTGGATGAGGGTCATAACCCGTTAGATTGAAATCTTCATACTGGAAATCGAATATGTCTTTTACATCGGGGTTGATTTCCATCCGGGGAAGAGGTCGCGGATCACGTGTCAGTTGCAACTTCACCTGTTCAAGGTGGTTCGTATAGATATGCGCGTCACCGAGCGTATGGACGAAATCTCCAGCTTTCAGTCCGGTTACCTGTGCCATCATCTGTAATAACAGGGCATACGAGGCGATATTGAAAGGTACGCCCAAGAAAATATCGGCACTGCGCTGGTACATTTGCAGGCTCAGGCGGCCGTTTGCCACATAAAATTGGAAGAAAGCGTGGCAAGGAGGCAGATTCATATTATCCAGGTCTCCTACATTCCAAGCACTGACGATGATACGGCGTGAATCCGGATTCTGCTTGATTGTTTGTACCGCTTCACTGATCTGATCGATGCTGCCGCCTTTATAGTCCGGCCATGAACGCCATTGGAAACCGTAGATATGCCCTAAGTTTCCATCCGGATCGGCCCACTCGTTCCAGATTCTCACTCCATGTTCTTGCAGGTATTTTGCATTTGTATCGCCTCGAAGAAACCAAAGTAATTCATATATAATGGATTTCAAATGCAGTTTCTTTGTTGTGAGCAGAGGAAAACCGTCTTCAAGATTGAAGCGCATCTGATGTCCGAATACACTGTAGGTACCGGTGCCTGTCCGATCTTCTTTCTTGACTCCTTCACGGAGGACACGATCGAGTAATTCTAAATACTGTTTCATTTTTCTCTATTATGAAAGACAAAAGTACGAAAGTGATTTGTATTAAACAACATTATTCTACAGCATCGTTTGTTTTTGATAATAATAGCGTATATTTGCTGCCAATCTAACAAACATTAATTTATTAGTATCGAAAATGAAGAGACTGTGTATGGCTGTCATGGCAATGTGTGTTTTGTTGTCATGTACTGAGAAAAAAGAGGAAGCCACTCTTTCTGGACTGATGAAATCTAATTTCGTATCAGAAGTACAGGGAAAACCGACTGCATTATATGTGTTGAAGAACCAGAATGGTGCGGAAGCCTGTGTGACAAACTGGGGCGGACGCCTGGTGTCGGTTATGGTTCCTGACAAGGATGGCAAAATGACGGATGTCGTCCTGGGATACGATAATATCCAACAGTATGTGGACAATCCAAACAATAATTACGGTGGGTTGATCGGTCGTTTCGGAAACCGTATCGCAAATGGTAAGTTCTCGCTGGACGGTGTTGAATACCAGCTTCCGCAGAATAACAACGGACACTGCCTGCATGGTGGTCCGGAAGGTTATCATACGGTTGTTTGGGATGCCAAGCAGGTAAATGACCAGAGCGTTGAATTGACGTATCTTTCCAAAGACGGTGAAGCAGGTTTCCCTGGAAATCTGAACCTGAAAGTCACATATACGTTGACAAACGACAATGCTGTTGATATCAAATACGAGGCTACGACAGACAAACCGACTGTTGTGAACTTGACAAACCATAGTTATTTCAACCTTTCCGGTGTTCCGGGTTCTCAGATCCTGGATCATTCTATTATGATTGCGGCAGATACCTATGTCCCGGTTGACGAAACATTGATCCCGACCGGTACGCTTGATCCGGTAGAAGGAACTCCGATGGATTTGCGTACGGCTGTTGCCGTAGGCGCACATATCGATGATTCGTTCGACCAGTTGGTAAGAGGTAAAGGCTACGATCATAACTGGGTGTTGAATAATAATTGCGATATCAATGTGCTGGCAGCAAAAGTCGTTTCTGCAAAAAGCGGTATCGGCCTTGAAGTTTATACGAATGAGCCGGGTGTCCAGTTCTATGCCGGAAATGCAATGACAAAAAATGGCGATAAAGGCAAATTGGGTGTGATCTATCCGCATCGTGGTGCTTTGTGTCTCGAAACACAACATTATCCCGATTCTCCCAACCAACCGAGTTTCCCGAGCGTAGTGCTTCGTCCGGGCGAAAAGTATTTTAGTGAATGTATTTATAAATTTACGGTTGAAAAGTAAAAGACATTATATTGTTAGCTGATTAACCGGCAATCGGAATAATTGGAAGGGCGGCTGTAAAAGGCTGCCCTTTTTTTGTTTCCAAAAATCTTTGATTTATATCTGTTAATGTTTCTTTGTAAACAATATAGTTTACCGTTTTTTTATATC
>DXRF01000358.1 GCA_019411205.1 Parabacteroides sp.
ATTTATTATTGACGCATAAATCATAATTCATAAATCATAAATTCCCTCATTTCTTGGTAACGACCACCCGTTTTGTCGGATCTAAATGTTCGTTGCGGTAATCGATCTGTTTTATCACGTTCTCGGCTAACTTCTGAAATGCCTGACCGGTGATACTGTCTGGATTGAGGGCGACCGGCTTTCCACTGTCTCCGCCTTCGCAGATGCTTTGTACGATGGGGATTTGTCCTAACAGCGGAATATTCAGTTCTTCTGCCAGGCGTTTGCCTCCTTCTTTGCCGAACAGATAGTATTTGTTTTCCGGCAGTTCGGCAGGCGTGAACCAGGCCATGTTTTCGACCAGTCCCAATACAGGCACGTTGATCTTTTCACCCGTAAACATACTGATACCTTTGCGGGCATCTGCCAGTGCCACTTCCTGCGGTGTGCTGACAACAATGGCGCCAGTGATAGCCAATGTCTGTACCATTGTCAGGTGGATATCGCTTGTTCCCGGTGGCAGGTCGATCAGGAAATAGTCCAAGTCTCCCCAGTTGGCGTCACCGATCAACTGTTTCAGGGCGTTGCTTGCCATAGCGCCGCGCCAGAGGACGGCATCTTCCTTATTGACAAAGAAACCGATGGACAGCAGCTTCACTCCGTAGTTGGCAGCCGGCTCGATCAGCTCGCGGTTACCCACTTCCACCATGTAAGGACGGGCTTCTTCGACATTGAACATCTTAGGCTGCGAAGGACCGAAGATATCGGCATCCAGCAAACCGACCTTGTAACCTTGCAGAGCCAGTGCCACCGCCAGGTTGGCTGCTACCGTACTTTTGCCCACACCTCCTTTGCCGGAAGATACGGCGATGATGTTTTTTACCTCCGGCAGCAGTTTGTCCGGTTCGGGTCGGGCTGCTTGCTTGGCCTCCACGGTAATGTTACCTTTGATTTCCACCTCTTCGCCTATGTACGTAAGGATGGCTGTTTCAGCGGCTTTTACCACCGATTTGATAAACGGGTCGTTCGGCTTTTCAAAAAGAAGCGAGAAGCTCACTTTGTTGCCGTCGATCCGGATATTGTCTTCTACCATACCCATCGTCACAAGGTCTTTCCCAGTTCCCGGGTAACGCACCTTTGCCAGTGCGTCCATGATTAGCTTTGGATAGAGTGTCATGATTTTTTAATTGATAATTGGCAATTGACAATTAAGATTGTCTCCTGTCAACTGCCGTTTGAGTTATTTAAATAGAATGATTGTTTCTTTAATTGTCAATTCTCTATTGTCAATTGAAATTTATTTCCCAGAGGCCAACGCACTCCGTTTGCTGCGGTTGAAGCTGCGATACGGGTCGTATTCGATTTCCACCTCCGGTTCGACCAGTTCTTTCCGTTCTTCACAAACAAACTTGATGTATTTGATGGTCAGTCCACGGTCTAGCCATTGCTGTTCATAATAGGTCTTGATAGAAAGGATCTCATCCGTCAAGCCTGAATGATACAGGTCGTCATTGCTGAACAATACGGGATAGCGGTTGGCTTTTACCATCTCGCAGGTGTAGGTGTACATAAAGTTGCTGTCTGTTTTCAGATGTACGATGCCGTCTCCTGCAAGTATCTCGCGATACATCTTCATGAAGCGGGTCGAGGTAAGGCGTTTGTTCACCTTCTTCATCTGTGGATCCGGGAAGGTGAGCCAGATCTCGGCTACCTCTCCGGCTGCGAAAAAGTGAGCGATCAGTTCGATACTGGTCCGGAGGAACGCTACGTTCGTCATGCCTGTCTCAAACGATTCTTTCGCCCCTGTCCACATACGGGCTCCTTTGATATCGACTCCAATAAAGTTTTTGTCGGGAAACAGTTTTCCCAAACCTACTGTATATTCTCCTTTTCCACAACCCAGTTCAAGCACGATCGGGTTGTCATTCTTAAAAAAACGTTCGTGCCAATGCCCCTTCAGATCGAATCCTTTCTCCTGAAGCGCCGCAAACGGATATTGGAACACATGGGGATATCCCGCCATGTCGTCAAACTTTGCTAATTTATTCTTTCCCATGATGCAAAGGTAATACAATTACGCGTAAAAAAGACTATAACCTACCGGGCAAAAGGTTATAGCTTTTTATCGGAAAGCCTATAGCCTGCAAACAGAAAAGCTATATCTTATTTTAGGGATTCCGGTATGATCCGGGATTCCGGGGAGGGAGTGAGCATCGAGATCTTACAGGCATAAAAAAAGAGATACTCTTGTGAAGTATCTCTTTTTCCGCTCTTCCTCTTGGACTTGAACCAAGGACCCTCTGATTAACAGTCAGATGCTCT
>DXRF01000359.1 GCA_019411205.1 Parabacteroides sp.
GGGCCTTGTCTATCAGCTCACATCATATTACAGAATTGTCAATCAAAACGCTGACGGTTTCAAATGCAGCCCAACCGTTTCTTCCAGGCCGAACATCAGGTTCATATTGTGGACTGCCTGGCCGCTCGCTCCCTTCAACAGGTTGTCTATCATCGAAACGATCAGCAGCTTGTCTTCCTGTTTCAACAGATAGATCAGGCACTTGTTCGTATTTACCACTTGTTTCAGATCCGGGTTCTTGTCGGTGACGAAAGTGAATGAGTGATCGGCGTAGTATTCTTCATAGATACGCTTGATCTCATCCAGTCCGATTTTGCAATCCAGATAAGTTGTGGCAAAGATGCCTCGTGAGAAATTTCCTCTTACGGGGATAAAGTTGATCGCACTGTTGAAGCTATTCTGCAATTGCCGTAAACTTTGTCCGATCTCTGCCAAATGCTGGTGTGTGAACGGTTTGTAGATCGAGATGTTGTCATTTCGCCAGCTGAAATGAGAGGTAGACGACGGTTTGACGCCTGCTCCTGTCGATCCCGTGATTGCGTTTACGTGCAATTCCGAGTTCAGCATCAGATGTTTGGCCAGCGGTAAAACAGCTAATTGGATACAGGTGGCAAAACATCCGGGGTTTGCAATATGCTGTGCGTTGCAGATACGGCGTCGGTTCAGTTCTGGCAGGCCGTAAACGAAATCGTGTTCAGGGCTTTCGATGCGATAGTCCATGCTGAGGTCGATGATCTTCACGTTTTCGGGTACGGTATGGTTCTCCATGAACTTCTTCGTGTCGCCGTGGGCGGTACAGAAGAAAAGGAGGTCGATCTGGTCCAGTGGCAGTTCATCGGTAAACACTAAATCTGTTTCGCCATAAAGTCCGCTATGCACATCCGTAATCTTGTTGCCGGCATTGCTCGTACTGTTCACAAATGTAATCTCGGTGTCCGGATGATTCAGCAGCAGGCGGATCAATTCGCCTGCCGTGTATCCTGCACCCCCAATAATCCCGACTTTGATCATATTTCTTCGTTCTTATGGTTGTTGTAATAAACACGCAGCGGAGTGGATGTGACTTTGATGAAGCCTTTTGCATCTTCGGCAGTCCAACCTTTCTGCATTTCTCCGTATTCTCCGAACTTGGTCTTTACCAGGTCGTCTTTTGAATCGACGCCGACAGTAGAGAACGAAAGCGGGCGAAGTTCCAGGATGACCGTACCGTTCACATTGCGCTGTGATTCCTGCAACATGGCTTCGATGTCGCGCATGACCGGTTCGAGATACTGGCTTTCGTGAAGGAACATTCCGTACCAGTTGGCCACCTGGTCTTTCCAGTATTGCTGCCATTTGCTCAGCGTATATTTTTCGAGGAAACGGTGAGCGCCGATAATCAGCATCGGGGCGGCTGCCTCAAATCCTACACGTCCTTTGATGCCGATGATCGTGTCTCCCACATGCATGTCACGGCCGATACCATATGCTGCCCCGATTTCTTCCACCTTCTGGATGGCAGCAATCTTGTCTTCGAATACTTCACCGTTTACGGCATGGATTTCACCGTTCTTGAATTCGAGACGAAGTTCTTCGCTGCCGGTCTTTGTCACCTGTTTCAGATAAGCGCTTTCCGGCAAGCCTTGTGTGGAGTCGAGAATTTCACCGCCGCAGATGGAAGTTCCCCACAAACCTACATTGTAAGAATATTTCAGTTTCGTGAAGTCCGCTTCAAAGCCATGTTCTTTCAAATAGTTGATTTCGTAGTCGCGGCTCAGTGCCATATCACGTGTCAGTGTGATGATCTCGACATTCGGAGCCAGCACCAAGAAGGTCATGTCGAAACGGATCTGGTCGTTGCCGGCTCCTGTAGAACCGTGGGCGATCGCATCGGCACCGATCTCGTTTGCATAGCGGGCGATTGCCAATGCTTGGAAAATACGTTCCGAGCTGACGGAGATAGGATAAGTGCCGTTGCGGAGCACATTTCCGAAGACCATATATTTCAGGCTCTTTTCATAATATTCTTTTGTTACGTCGATTGTCACATATTTGGTTGCCCCTAACTTGTAGGCGTTTTCTTCGTTTTGTTTCAATTGTTCTTCGCTGAAACCGCCGGTGTTGGCACAAGCTGCATACACTTCATATCCTTTTTCCTTGGCCAGATACATAACAGTAAAAGATGTATCCAATCCTCCGCTAAATGCGACTACTACTTTTTTCTTCATTTTCGTATGTTTATTTTTATTGTTGTTCTATAGTTATATGACCTCTTTATCAT
>DXRF01000036.1:0-15914 GCA_019411205.1 Parabacteroides sp.
TCGCTGCACAGGGTGGTATCAATGCTGCAAAGAATTATCAGAATGATGGTGACTCTGTTTATCGTCTGTTCTACGATACAATCAAGGGTGGTGACTACCGTGCCCGCGAAGCAAATGTTTATCGTCTGGCTGAAGTGTCAAACTCTATTATCGACCAGTGCGTGGCACAGGGTGTACCATTCGCTCGTGAATATGGCGGTCTGTTGGATAACCGTTCGTTCGGTGGTGCTCAGGTATCCCGTACGTTCTATGCCCGCGGTCAGACCGGACAGCAGCTGTTGCTGGGTGCTTACTCTGCATTGAGCCGTCAGATTGGTTTAGGAAAAGTGAAGATGTACACACGCCATGAAATGCTGGATGTCGTAAAGGTGGATGGACGTGCTCGCGGTATCATTGCCCGTAACTTGATTACCGGTAAGATCGAACGTTTTGCTGCTCACGCCGTGGTTGTTGCTACAGGTGGTTATGTAAATACATTCTTCTTGTCTACCAATGCGATGGCATCTAACGGTTCTGCTGCATGGCAGTGCTACAAGAAAGGGGCTTACTTTGCTAACCCTTGTATGGTGCAGATCCACCCGACTTGTGTGCCGGTGAAAGGTGACTTCCAGTCTAAGCTGACTTTGATGTCTGAATCACTGCGTAACGACGGTCGTATCTGGGTTCCGAAGAAACTGGAAGATGCGAAGGCTTTGCAGGCCGGAACCAAAAAGGGAAAGGATATTCCTGAAGCAGATCGTGACTATTATCTGGAACGTCGTTATCCGGCATTCGGTAACTTGGTTCCTCGTGACGTGGCTTCACGTGCCGCTAAAGAACGTTGCGACGCCGGTTTCGGTGTAAACAGCACGGGCTTGGCTGTATTCCTGGACTTCTCCGACGCTATCAACCGTCTGGGCAAGGAAGTGGTTAAGCAGAAATACGGTAACCTGTTTGATATGTACGAAGAGATCACGAACGATGATCCGTACGAAACTCCGATGATGATTTATCCTGCATTGCACTACTCAATGGGTGGTCTGTGGGTTGACTATGAATTGATGACTTCTATTCCGGGTCTGTTCGCAATTGGTGAAGCCAACTTCTCTGACCACGGTGCTAACCGTCTGGGTGCTTCTGCTTTGATGCAGGGATTGGCCGATGGTTACTTCGTATTGCCTTACACGATCCAGAACTATCTGTCTGACCAGATCCAGGTTCCGCGCTTCAGCACTGACCTGCCTGAATTTGTGGAAGCAGAAAAGGCTATTAACGCCCGCATTGCGAAGTTGATGAACGTGAAGGGTAAAGAGACAGTAGATTCTATCCACCGTAAACTGGGACATATCATGTGGGAACACGTTGGTATGGCACGCGACGCGGAAGGTTTGAAAGAGGCTATCCAGATGTTGAAAGACCTGAAGAAGGAATTCTGGAGCAATGTATTCATTCCGGGTGAAGCGAACAGCTTGAACGTGGAATTGGACAAGGCATTGCGTTTGGCTGACTTTATCGAAATCGGTGCGTTGATGGCACACGATGCGTTGGACCGCGCAGAATCTTGTGGTGGCCACTTCCGTACGGAACATCAGACCGAAGAAGGCGAAGCTATGCGTCATGACGATAAGTTCATGTACGTCTCTTGTTGGGAATACCAGGGTGAGGATAAAGACCCGGTTATGCTGAAGGAAGATTTGAACTATCAGTTCGTTGTTCCTCAAACACGTAACTACAAGAAGTAATAATCATCAATCACAAAAATTAGAATCATGGATAAAGATATAAAGGTAACACTTAAAGTTTGGCGTCAGAAAGGTCCGAAAGATAAAGGACAGTTTGAGACTTACCAAATAGACAAAATCAATCAGAGTGTTTCTTTCTTGGAAATGTTAGACATTTTGAATGAACGTTTGGTTAGCGAAGGCAAAGAACCTATCGTATTCGACCACGACTGCCGTGAAGGTATCTGCGGTATGTGTTCGTTGTATGTAAACGGACATCCGCACGGACCGGCAACAGGGGCAACGACTTGTCAGCTCTATATGCGTCGTTTCAACGATGGTGAAACGATTACAATCGAACCGTGGCGTTCTGCCGGTTTCCCGGTAATCCGCGACTTGATGGTCGACCGTTATGCTTATGATAAGATTATCCAGGCAGGTGGTTTCGTCTCTGTAAACACTGGTGGGGTTCCTGATGCTAATGCAATTCCTATTTCTAAGGCTGATGCAGATTTGGCTATGGATGCTGCTGCTTGTATCGGTTGCGGTGCTTGTGCTGCTGCTTGTAAGAACGGTTCAGCTATGCTGTTCGTCTCTGCAAAGGTTAGCCAGCTGGCTCTGTTGCCTCAGGGTAAGGTGGAAGCGGCTCGTCGTGCGAAAGCTATGGTTGCTAAGATGGATGAGCTGGGCTTCGGTAACTGTACGAATACCCGCGCTTGCGAAATGGAATGTCCGAAGAACATTTCCGTCAGCAATATCGCTCGCTTGAACCGCGAGTTCATCTCTGCTAAGTTGCAAGACTAATACATTTATATATGTATGTGGAAAAGCCCGTTGCCAATGGCAACGGGCTTTCTTTATGTTCGTTCAAGTCCACAAAAAAGCCGCACTCCCTATAATAAAAACGGATGCGGCTTTTTTGTTGCTTTCCAGTGAAACAGTCTCTCGATTCCCCCTCTGCAAAGACTTTGTTAACCTTAGATCTAAAATACTATGAAAAAAACTCACTGCAAATATAAAGTATATCTACTGAATACGCAAGAGTTTGTAATTACATTTTATTGCAAATTTGTCACTTTTTGTTTTAAAATTGACACTGTGTGCGGATTCACACTGTTATTATATCAATGATTTGTCGATTCTGACACTATAGAGTCGTTTTGGAATCCGTATCCTGTATGAAACTTGTCGGGGATGGAATCCAGAATGTCGAATAGTGCTTCCACCGTTTCCGCACGTAGCATGGCGACACGTGTCTGCTTGAAGTCAGCAATACCCTTAAACAACGGGGTTGCAGCCAAATGGCGGCGGATGTGGAGAATTCCCCGGCGCTCATCCAAACGTTCCACGCTTTGTTCTACCTGCTTTTTCAGTATGTCCAGATACCAGGAGAATGATTCGGCAGGCAATGTCTCGCCCGTATCCAGGTAATGTCTCACCTCCTTGAAAATCCAGGGGCGTCCTATGCTACCCCGGCCAATCATAACGGCATCCACGCCATATTGTTCGAAACGTTGTTTGCAGATTTCGGCAGAAGTAACATCGCCATTGCCGATGATAGGGATTTGTATGCGGGGATTGTTCTTTACTTCGCCGATCAGTGTCCAGTCTGCTTCTCCTGTGTACATCTGCGCCCGGGTACGTCCGTGGATGGAAAGGGCGGCGATACCGCAATCCTGCAGTTGTTCGGCCAGGTCCACGATGATCCGGTTGTCGGCATCCCAGCCCAAACGGGTCTTTACGGTGACAGGGATGTTTACCGCTTTTACGACTTCGCGGGTGATGTCCAGCATCAGTGGGATATTGCGCAGCATGCCGGCACCTGCTCCTTTGCCTGCCACTCGTTTGACAGGGCAACCGAAATTGATATCGAGAATGTCCGGATGAGCGGCTTCGCAAATTTGTGCGGCTTCGACCATTGTCGGAACATCACGGCCGTATATCTGGATGGCGACCGGACGTTCTTCGTCTGCCACGTTCAGCTTTTGCTGTGTTTTATTTACACTGCGGATCAGGGCGTCTGCCGAAACGAATTCGGTATAAACCATGTCGGCGCCAAAGCGTTTGCACATCAACCGGAAAGAAATATCTGTAACGTCTTCCATCGGAGCCAGGAAGATGGGGCGTTCACCTAAATCTATTGTACCTATTTTCATATTATATTGTCAATAACGGCTACAAAGGTACTGATTTCCTGCTAAAACGAGGGAGCAAAAGGATACATATCGAATTGAAGAAAAGGATCGTTCATCCTGGGCAGTACGGAATAGTGTGATTTTCCGACTGTAAACCTAAATGGAGGCCCATGCAATTCTTCTCGGATATTATTCCTACCTTTGCGAACGAACCAGTAAATGTATAAGGACTTGAACGAGAAAGATTTTGAAATAATGGCGCCTGTCGGTTCGTACGAATCACTGATGGCGGCTATCCAGGGAGGAGCCGATTCGATCTATTTCGGTATTGAAGGATTGAATATGCGTTCGCGCTCTTCCAATAATTTTACGACAGACGACTTGCGTAAGATCGTTGCGATCTGCCGCGAGCATGGTATTAAAAGTTACTTGACCGTCAATACGGTTATTTACGGGGAAGATCTGCCTCTGATGCGCGAGATTATCGATGCGGCGAAGGAGGCGGAAGTTTCTGCGATCATTGCGGCCGATGTGGCGGCTATGAGCTATGCCAACAGTATCGGACAAGAGGTGCATCTCTCCACACAGCTCAACATCTCCAATGCGGAAGCGCTGAAATTCTATGCCCGTTTTGCCGATGTCGTTGTCTTGGCGCGTGAGCTGAACCTGAAACAGGTACATGAAATCTACCGGCAGATCGTGGACGAACAGATCACAGGACCGAAAGGAGAACTGATCCGTATCGAAATGTTTGCCCACGGAGCTCTTTGTATGGCCGTTTCCGGTAAATGTTACCTGAGCCTGCACGAAATGAACGCTTCCGCCAACCGGGGAGCTTGCATGCAGATCTGCCGGCGTGCCTATTCGGTAAAAGACAAAGACAGCAATATCGAACTGGATATCGAAAACCAGTATATTATGTCGCCTAAAGACTTGAAAACGATCCATTTCATGAATAAGATGATGGATGCGGGCGTACGGGTATTCAAGATCGAAGGACGCGCCCGCGGTCCCGAATATGTCCGTCTGGTGACCGAATGCTATAAGGAAGCTGTGCGTGCCTACTGTAGCGGCACGTTCGACGAAGAGAAGGTTGCCGCTTGGGACGAACGTCTGCGTAGTGTGTTCAACCGGGGATTCTGGGACGGTTATTACCTGGGGCAACGGTTGGGTGAATGGAGCAGTAAATATGGTTCCGGCGCGACCAAGAAGAAAGTATATGTTGCCAAAGGAATCAAATATTTTGACAAGATCGGTGTGGCTGAGTTCGAAATGGAGTCCGGCAGTCTGAAAGTGGGAGATGAGATCCTGATTACCGGACCGACAACGGGTGCGGTCATGCAGACGATAGAAGAGATCCGTGTGGACTTGAAGCCGGTAGACGAAACCGTCAAAGGGGAACGGTTCTCCTTCAAGGTGAACGAGAAGATCCGTCCGTCCGACCGATTGTATAAAATGGAAAAGGTTCAACTTGAAAAGGTATTTGAATGATGAAAGAGTATATTTTTAAACTGACAGATAAGGTCCGCGACTACGAATGCGACCTGCAGGGAGTGGTCAACAACTCCAATTATCAGCATTATATGGAACACGCCCGGCATGAATTCTTGGAATCGCTCGGCGAGAACTTTGGAAAGATGCACGAAAAAGGGGTTGACGGATTTGTGTCGCGTGTAGAAATCCAGTATAAGACCTCTCTCAAGAGCGGCGACAGCTATATCTCTTGTCTCAATGTCTATAAAAAAGGAGTCAAGCTTGTTTTTGAGCAAGACATATACAGGGCTTCTGATAATACATTGGCAACGAAGGGGATCGTCGAGTCGGTCATCGTTGAGAACGGAAAGTTGACACGTGGCGAATATTTCGACGAAATGCTAAAAAGAATAGAACATACATGACAGACAAACGGATTTACCAAATTGGCCTTACTATGATAAACGGCGTGGGAGATATCCTGGCGCGCCATCTCCTGCAGACTTTGGGAGAGGCGGAGGCTGTGTTTACTGAAAAGCAACAGTTGTTAGGAAGGGTCCCGGGGATCGGCAGCAATATCGCTGCCGAAATCAAACGCCCGGAAATCCTGCAACGGGCGGAAAAAGAGTTGGCCTTTATCGAGAAAAACAATATTTCCTGTTATTATCTGACCGATGCAGACTATCCGGTGCGCTTGGGAGAATGCCCGGATGCTCCCATACTTTTCTATTTCAAGGGAAATACGGACCTTGATGCAACCCGTATCATCAGTATCGTAGGTACTCGCAATGCGACCGAGTACGGTCGCGAACTTACCGAATCTCTTATAAAAGACCTGGCAAAAGTGGTCCCGGACTTGTTGATCGTGAGCGGACTGGCTTACGGTATCGATATCTGTGCCCATCGGAACGCCTTGCGTAGCCAGCTGCCGACTGTTGCCGTGTTGGCGCATGGTCTGGACCGCATCTATCCTTCCTGCCATCGGAATACGGCTGTCGAGATGTTGGAATCGGGCGGTCTGTTGACCGACTTTCCCAGCGGAACAGGGCCGGACCGTCCTAATTTCCTTCGGCGGAACCGGATTGTCGCAGGAATGTCAGACTGTACGATCGTGGTCGAATCGGCTGAGAAAGGAGGTTCTTTGGTGACTGCTGATATTGCATTCTCTTACGGTCGGGATGTCTATAGCTTTCCAGGACGTGTCGGCGACAGTCATTCCAAAGGATGCAATAACTTGATCCGACAAAACAAAGCTGGCCTGATCACTTCTGCGGACGATCTGCTCTCTGCTCTTTGTTGGGATATCCAGACCACGGTTACTCCTGTTCAAACGGAGCTGTTTTTCTCCGATACGGATGTTTCTGCTCCCGAACGAAATCCGGTTTTAGCCGTTATGCGAACGCGAAACGAGATCCGCATCAACGAGCTTGCCCTGGCTTTGGATATGCCGGTATATCAACTCTCTACATTGTTGTTCGAACTGGAAATAAACGGAAAGATCAAAGCATTGCCGGGGAATATCTATAAGCTGTCCTGATCGGCCTTTTCGTATACGATTTGTACGTGGGAGAGGAAACGAAACCCCTATAAACAATTAAAGGCTGTCTCACGACAACCCCTAACCAACTTTGTTAACCTTAAATCTAATACTATTATGAAAAAACCACAGTGCAAAGATATACATGTCAAGAGCGTTTGTCAAGCATTTTGCTGCTAATACTTGTTAACCGGACGGTGTAAATAGCAAAAAGATTTTAATCGGCTATAAAGAGTCTTTCAAACCGCACTATTTTGTTAAATCGAGCCCCTGAAACAGGTAGGGATAGTCCGTTTCGATCACGTCGGGACGAGTGCCGATCTCCGACTGGTAACCGGCGATTTTCTCAGTTTCCGTTTTTGCACGGTCGTGTGTCGGAGCAACGGAAATCATACACATGACTCCATTCCGGTGTAGAGCATCGTACAACGGTTGCTGTTCGGGCTTCATCTTCGGGCCGACATAAGCCATCACTTGTTTCCAGGGGATGCCGGCTTTTTCATACTTGTCGAATTCTTCCCGGTTTTTACACCAGCAGGAAAACATAGCATTCGGCTCCCGGTCGAGATAGTAGCGGGCTTGACTGGCGTTATGTACCGTATACATGACGTTGACAGGCTTTTCCGTTTCTATAAAATCTGCCATAACTTCCAAAGGCACATCTTTGATATCCAAATTCAGGATTGTTTTGCCCTTGCTCCATTCCAGGCATTCTTTCAAAGTCGGGATCTTGAAATCCGTCACGTTGCCGTTTCGGTCTACCAGGTTGAATTGTTGCAGTTCTGCGTAGGTGTAATCCGAAACCTTTCCTTTTCCGGTAGTCGTCCGGTCGATGGTTTCGTCGTGCATCAGCACGATAACTCCGTCTTTTGTCAAACGCGGATCTATTTCGAAAAACGATTCCATGTAAGACAGGGTTTTTTCGAATGATTCGATGCAGTTCTCCGGATAGCCGTCCAGCATTCCGCCACGATGTCCGCTGATCACAATCGGGCGGTCGGGAGCATACTGGAAATAAGCATGCAGATCCCGGCTGTTCTTTACAGTGATATAATGAGGGTTTTGTTTTTTGCCCGAAGCCGAAAGATCCCCGGCAGGCATAAAGGTCCCTAAAAGAAGGACCAGAATAAAAGATAGCATTTTCATGATATTCGTATTTACATAGATTCCTTATCGATTGTACGGCTTAAAAATAAGATATTTTTATCAGTGGCGTACTACGAAAAGCGCTACAAAAACATGAAAATATGACCGGAAGTAAGGAATGCAAAGGAAGAGGCTGTTATATAAAAAAATTAAGGATTGTCATCCCGACAACCCCTAACCAACTTTGTTAACCTTAAATCTAATACTATTATGAAAAAACCACAGTGCAAAGATACGCTTGTCAAACTTGTTTGTCAAGTCTTTTATATGTAATGTATGTTAAGCTGTGGTGGTATTTTGCTGAAAAAGTGTTATTTGAGCTCCATGCTGTCGGATAAATATAGGGTTTGTGGCAGAGATACTCTGGTGCAGTCCATAAAATGGAAGACGAGGGTGCGGATGGTTATAGATGAATCCCTATTCCCGGCAGACCATGAAAAGATAGGTCCTGATATGGTTGTGTTAATACAAATTAACGCATTATTCCTTGCTTATTTACGATAGATTCGTAGCTTTGCGATACGATCGTAAAAATAATATAGAAAATGGAAAGATTGACAAGACAGGAAGAGGATGTGATGCGCTGGATCTGGCAGATCGAGCCGTGTTTTATCAAAGACATCCTGGCGAAGTATGAAGAGCCTAAGCCTCCTTATACGACACTCGCTTCTATTGTGAAAAATCTGGAACGTAAGAAGTACGTGAAAGCGAAACGTTACGGAAATACTTACGAATACAGGCCACTGATCCCACAGGAAGAATATAAACGGACATTTATGGGGAATGTGGTGAACAACTATTTCGAAAACTCTTACAAGGAAATGGTCTCCTTCTTTGCGAAGGAACAAAAGATTTCAACCGATGAGTTGAAAGAGATCATCGATATGATTGAGAAAGGACGAGAATAAACCGTTAAACACATAATGCCATGACACCGGAATTTGCCTACTTTTTGAAGGTAAATGTAGCTTTTGTACTCCTTTATGCCTTCTATCGGCTGTTCTTTTACAAGGACACCTTCTTCAAATTGCGCCGTACTATCTTGTTGGCAGTCTTTGGAGTGTCATTGCTTTATCCGCTGATGAATATTCAGGATTGGATTCGGGAGCAGGAACCGATGTTGGAAGTCATACAGATGTATTCGGCTATTTTGCCCGAAACGACGATAACTCCCGGCAATATTCCCGAAACAAACTGGCATGATCTGTTACTTTCCGGTATTTCTTATCTTTATTGGGGTGGTGTTATCGCCTTGTTGCTTCGTTTTTTAGTGCAGTTGAGCAGCATATTGTTATTGGCACGGCGGTCGGAAGTGGTTTTGATCCGTAATGTGCGTGTGCATTTGTTGAATAAACCGGCCGGCCCTTTTTCTTTTTTTCGGCTGGTATTCCTGCATCCCGACAGCCATTCCGAGAAGGAGATCGATGAGATTCTGACACACGAGTGTACGCATGTCAACCAGTGGCATTCGGTCGACGTGATTATTTGTGAATTGGTGTGTATCGTCTGTTGGGTGAATCCGTTTGTCTGGTTGTTGAAAAGGGAGGTGCGTCATAATCTGGAATATCTGGCGGACGATACTGTACTTGAATCGGGCTATGACAGTCGTAGCTACCAGTATCACCTTTTGGGGTTGGCGCATACCAACAGATCGGCGACCTCTTTATCCAATAACTTCAATATGCTGCATCTGAAAAACCGGATCAGCATGATGAATAAAAAACGTTCCCGGAGTATCGGGAGAACGAAATACTTGATTTTTATACCGGTTGTGGGTGCTTTGCTGGTTTTGAGCAATGTTGATGCCTTGGCCCGGATCACAGACGAGTTGGCGGAAAACACGTTTACCGATGACCTGCTGCCGGATACCATCCTGCCGTTTCCTTTTGCCGGTGATGGTTCTCCTGCTGAAAAGCGAGAGGAATATGTGCTATCGGAGGAAGGGATTGAGGCAGCCAAGCGTGCCCATAATCAGATCTTTACCGTTGTAGAAGTGATGCCGGAATTTCCAGGTGGGCAAGGTGCTTTGCTGGAATTCCTGAAAACGAATGTCAGATATCCGGAATCGGCCGTTAAAAAAGGTATAGAAGGACGGGTTAGCTGTTCTTTCGTCGTTGGGAAAGACGGGGTTGTCTCGGAGGCGGAAGTGATCCGCGGGGTAAGTCCGGAACTGAATGAGGAGGCTTTGCGCGTGATAAACTCCATGCCGGTGTGGTCGCCGGGAAAACAGCGGGGCAAAGCGGTTAATGTCAAATATACGGTACCGGTAACTTTCCGGCTTTCCGATGGAAAGAAAAAGACATCTTCGCGTATCGCGCAGAGGCAGATTAAAGAAGTCGATACGTCCGGTCGTGTCTTTACGGTCGTGCAACAGATGCCGGAATTTCCGGGTGGACAGGGCTCGTTGTTGAAATATCTGGCAACACGTATAAAGTATCCGACTATTGCCCAGGAGAATGGAATACAAGGCCGTGTCTCTTGCTCCTTTGTTGTCGACACGGATGGAAGTTTGAAAGATATTGAAGTGATCCGTGGAATCGATCCTTCGCTGGATAAGGAAGCTGTCCGGGTGATCCGGGAAATGCCGAAATGGAGTCCTGGCGTGCAAAATAATATGGCTGTAGCCGTAAAATATACGGTTCCGGTTACTTTCCGTTTGCAGTAATCGACCGGAACAGGTCATTAATACAATACCGTTATGAAATGTAAGTTTTCTCTATTACTGTTTCTTTGCGTATTGTCCTTTGGGGGACAGGCGCAGAGTTTTAACCTTCAGGAATTGGTCAACAAGAAGCAATTTCAAGAAGTTGTGGCACATGCGGATAGCCTTACCGCCGCCGATTCGGCCGATTATGCCACGATGTCCGCAATCGGGCAGGCGTATGAGGGATTGTTGCGCTATAAGGAGGCTTATCAGTGCTTTTCTCATTGCTTGAAGATGGATACGAACAATGTGGATGCGTTGAATGCCGTTGCCAGAAATGCGATCAATTTCGGAAGGATAGCGGAAGCTAAACAATGTTATCGTAAAGTATTGGGAACTGACAGCATGAATTTCTATGCCAACTATCAGTTGGCCCGTCTCTATTATCAGTTGGGAGATTATGGTCGGGCGACGGAACACTATCATATACTTGCTTCCACCGAAGGTGAAAATCCTTCTATCTTGACCGGGCTGGCCGACTGCCATATCAAAAGAGGGACCGGCCCTAATACGATGATCGCTGTTTCTTTGTATGCCCGTGCTTTGGAGCTGAACCCGGAAAATGTGCGTGTGGCATCTTCTCTGATAAACACGTTGTTGCGGATGGGAGACGGACAGGGAGCTTTGCAGGTGTGCGATACCGCCTTGTTCTATAATCCGGATAACAGCCAGATACGGCAGAGTAAAGGGATGGCTCTCTATATGACGAAAGATTATAAGCAGGCTGATTCAGTCTATACCGGTTTATTGGCCGATGGCGATTCTTCTTTCTTGAATCTTAAATATGCAGGGGCGGCCCGCTATATGTCCGGTCATGCGCTCGATGGAGTCGAGCTGCTGGAGAAGGCTTATGAAATAGATTCGACGGATGTGGAAACAGTCATGTTGTATGGCGCTTCCCTGGGAAAAACATACGACCGTAAACGGGCCTATGAGCTTTTCGATCTGGCGGAAACGAATATGCAGCCGAAAAAGTTCCTCGTGAATCTGCTGACAACCTTCCGGGGAGATGCGTTGAAACGGGACGGGCGTTGGCCTGAAGCGGAAAAGCTGTATTATGCCGCATGGAAGAAAGATCCTGCTCAGTTGAACTTCCTGTATGAGATCAGTAAGCATTATTGGGATGTCGATCCGGGATTATTCCAGAATGAGAAAGAATTGCAGAAAACTATTTTTAGCAAATATACCTACTTGACAGCCTATATGAAGACAGACAAGTCGCAAAAGTACTTGTACAATTACCGCCCTTTCCTGGAAGCGGTTTGCGAAGATGCTTTTTTCAAGAATGCCGACGAGGTGACGATGTTGGCTCCTGACGGAAAGAAAACGAAGTTGGCTGTTTCCGACCTGCGTGCATTGGTTGCCCAACTGCCACAGATGCCGGAAGATGAACGTTTGAGACGCGAGAAGATGCAGGAACATATGAAAAGAGCCAAGGAAAAAGAAAAGGAACTGCGTAAAGGCCGTGCTAAACTCGACACGCTCGCCCTGAGTAAGGATGAAAAAGAGAAAGCGCGGAAAATGTTGAAAGACGCCGACTTGGAATAGGTAAAACATCTGAACAATATAATTGATATAAATATGGAAAGGCAGATTCAAATAATACAAGAACAGATGGTGGTTTGGATGTGCCTGTTCCTTTCTTTCCCCGGTTGATTCGAGAAGATGGAACGAAAGTCATGTATGTGGACGCAGAATATTTTCTCGAAAAAGTCCCGTCCGGTGATCTCGCATCTGATTTAAAGCCGGATGATAATCCGGTATTGATATTGGTTAATTAAAAGATTTGACGATAGATGATGACCATAAAGAATCAAGTATTCCTGTTGAGTGTAGTCGTGCTCTTTTCGGCTTGTGCGGGAAAGAATGCCGAACAACCGGTAACTGTCGAAATCGAACCTGTGGAGCCGGAGTATCCGATAACCATTCCATTCAAAGCAGGAGTCGGTGTCGAGCGGGAAATTAAGTTGAGCGATATTGCCGATTCCGTACAGTATGTTCCGTTGGAAACGAATGATAAGTGCCTGATCGATTTCATAAATTCGGGGAAGGTGGTAAAGACCGGTAAATATTGGTTTGTTTCCAGTAATACGAGGTTGTATCAATATACGACGGATGGAAAGTTTGTCAGGAACATCGGTTCGAGGGGTGGTGGTCCCGGACAATTCAACTATTTCCAACAGATAGATGTGAACGAGGATACGGGATTGATCTTTATGCTGACGACTTCCGGGAAGATCAATGTCTATGAGATGGAAACCGGAAAATTCCTTTATGACATAAAGATACCGGATAAGGAAACGGCACAATTTGCCATGTTGAATGATACCTTGGTGGCGACCTTCATATTGAATAGCAGCGGGCAGCAAAAAGAACGTATCTATATCTCCAGCCAAAAAGGAAATATATTGAATACCTTTTATCGTTCGGATCTGTTTGAGGTCAAAAGTGGAACTCGGTGGATGATGATGAGTGGCATAGACAGATACATGTTCCGCTATAAAGATTTGATTTGTTACAAAGAGTTCTACAATGATACTTTGTTCGTTGTGACGGAAAAGAAGCTCCAACCCCGTTATATCTTCGATTTAGGCAAATATTCCATCCCCATTGACTGTCGTATGGAAGCTTGCAATGGTGACTGGAAGACCTACAACACGATTGCTGCTCCATATATCCGCAACCAGGTGATAGAAACCGATTCATTGCTTTTTATGCCTTATAATTATTGGGCGGGAGAAAAACAACGGAAGCGTCATATGGTGCTTTACGACAAAAAGGCAAAAGAATGTTTTTCCATTCCGGGAGGTTATATCAAGAACGACTTCCCCGGTGCTTTGCCTTTGCGTCCGGCAACTTCTTTGGACCGGAACACTCTGGTCTCTGTCTGGGAAGTCGGTGATCTTATGAAAGAAGCAGAAAAGAATCCGGCAGTCCTGGAACATCCCCAATTGAAAAATTTGACTGAAGATGATAATCCGGTATTGATGATCGTTTATATGAAATAAGCTATGATGCGTTTTGTTGGGTTTGTATTATTGGGCGGACTGGTATGAATGAATATATTAGGTTCGAGTGTATGTTTACCGGAGAATAGACAGTGTGCTATGTTTTTTCAATCCTTTTATTGCGTGAGGCGATAACAAAATATATCTTTGCCATTGGATACAAATAAGATATTCGTTATGAAGTAGTAACGATTGATAAGTGCCTGCTCGTAGAAGAATATATCCGTGGATAACAACTAAATAAAGGGATTGTGATGGTGAAGAAATACCTGTCTCTTTTGCTTATATGCCTGCTTGCCTGGCCTGCGATGGCGGAGGAACGCAAGAAAGTCGCTGTCGTGTTGGGCGGTGGTGGCGCAAAAGGTGTGGCGCATATCGGGGTATTGAAAGTGTTGGAGGAAGCCGGTATACCGATCGATATCGTGGCCGGGACCAGTATGGGGGCGATTGTCGGAGGTTTGTATGCCATTGGTTATAGCCCGGACGAAATCGAGGAAATGGTGGAGGCACAAGACTGGGATATGTTGTTGAGTGACAAAGTGAAACGTAGCCATCTCCTCTTCCCTGAAAAAGAGAAGGCGGAGCGTTATATAGTTTCCTTGCCTTTCGGATTGGAGAAGAAAGACAGAGTGATCGATGGGGTTGTGAAAGGCCAGAACTTGCAAAATCTCTTTTCGGACCTGACGATCGGTTATCATGATTCGGTCGATTTCAATTCTTTTCAGATCCCGTTTGCCTGTGTGGCGGTCGATATGGTCAGTGGTAAAGACTATGTATTCCACAAAGGCAGCCTTCCGCTTGCCATGCGTGCCAGTATGGCGATTCCGGCTGTGTTTACCCCTGTCCGGCTGGACAGTATGGTGCTTGTCGATGGCGGGTTGAACAATAACTATCCGGTAGATGTAGCACTTGCTATGGGAGCGGATATCATTATCGGGGTGGATCTGGCAACGAGCGATTTACGCACCTACGACCGTCTGCATTCTCCCGGTGATATCGCAACGCAGATCATCGCTTTGCACGGTTATGATAAATATGAGCGGAACCGCGACCGGACTGATCTGCTGTTTCGTCCGGATATGGAACCTTACCGCTCCTCCAGCTTTGTTCCTGCAGCGCTCGATACGATGTTGCACAGGGGAGAAGCCGAGGCTCGCCGTCGTTGGGACGAAATCATGGCTTTGAAGCGTCAGATCGGCCTTTCGGATACTGATACTTTTTCCATGCAGGCCCGGCGGCAGGCACATCGTCCCGTCTTGCCTGCCGATACTTTCTATGTCCGCCATATCCGTTTCGATGGAGCCGATCCGCGCGACCTGAACTGGTTGCATCGTATCTGTGCGCTAAAGGAGAACAGTCATATTACGTTGAAGGAGCTGCGCAAATCCATGTCTATCCTGGTCGGAACAAATGCTTATGCTTATGTAAACTACAAACTGACCGGCGAGAGCCAGCAGGATCTGGTCTTGACCTTGCAGCCTAAATCGGAAAGTTCGGTGAATTTAGGTATACGTTTTGATTCGGAGGAAATCATCGGAGTGTTGGTGAATGCCACCTATCATAAGGGGAAACGGAATCATTCCCGTTTTGCTTTTACCGGGCGTGTGGGGAGTAAGATGTCTTCGGCGATGCTGGATTACTCGATAGAACGTTCTCCGCTGCGCAATTTCAATTTGTCGTATAAGTTCAGCTATAATGATTTGGACATTTATGAGAAGGGAGATAAACGGTTCAACACCACCTATACGCACCATCTTGCCGAATTCGCTTATTCGGATATGAACTGGTTGAGCTTCAAGGTGAAGGCTGGGCTGCGTTATGAATATTTTAATTATAATTCCTTTCTTTACACAGGGAGTGATGAATTGTATACTGTGAAACCGGAGGGCTTTTTTAGTTATTTCGCATCGGCACACCTCGAGACATTGGACCGGCGGTATTTTCCGAATAAGGGAGTTTCTTTGGAGGCAGACTATTCACTCTATACGGACAACTTTGTGAAATACAACGGTCGCTCTCCTTTCTCGGCTATCGGTTTGAAGTTTATGACGGTTTGTCCCATCAGTTCACGTTTGAGTTTATTGCCAGCGTTTTACGGGCGTGTCCTGATCGGAGGAAATACGGCTTTTCCGTTCTTAAATGCGATCGGTGGGGAGACGTTCGGGCGTTATTTGCCTCAGCAACTGTCTCTTATACACATCTGACGCTGCC
>DXRF01000036.1:15924-16910 GCA_019411205.1 Parabacteroides sp.
GCCTTTTGCCGGGATCAATCATGTGGAAATCCTGGATAATTCGGTCGTGGTGGCCCGCCTCCAGCTCCGGCAACGTATTGCGGGGAACAATTATATCACGCTGACCGGTAACTATGGCATTCATAACGACGATTTTTTTCATCTGCTGGAGGGGAAAAGCCTTTGGGGAGGCAGCCTGGGATATGCCTATAACAGTATTGCCGGTCCTTTGAGTGCAACGTTCGGCATGTCCAACCGTAATTCGCATTTGCAGTTTTATATGAATTTGGGATTTATGTTTTAAATAATATATCAAAGGATGAATGCAGAAATAATACAATTCCTGACGGAACTGCGTCAGAACAATAACCGGGAATGGTTTCAGGCGAATAAAAGCCGTTACGATTCCCTTCGCAAGGGTTTTATTGACGAAGTACAACAACTGATTGACCGGATCGCCCTCTTCGATCCGGAAATAGCCGGATTGGAGGCGAAAGATTGCCTGTTCCGCATTTACCGGGATATTCGTTTTTCACCGGACAAGACTCCGTATAAGATTCATTTTGCCGCCTATATAGCTTCCTGTGGCGGACGGGGCAGCGAGCGTGCCGGCTATTATATTCATCTTGAACCGGGTGGCTGTCTGCTTTCGGGAGGCGTTTGGTGTCCGCCGCCTGCCTTGCTGAAAGCACTCCGTAAAGACATTTATGAAAATATAGAAGATTTTGTCGCCATCATGGAAAAGCCGGCTTTCAAGAAGACATATCCGACAATGGAGGGGGAAGTCCTGAAACGTATGCCTGCCGGCTATCCTTCCGATTTCAAATATGACGAAATCCTACGTCACAAAGATTTCAGTGTCGTCTCCTATAAACCGGATGAATTCTTTTTCGAACCGGATTGGATGGATAAGGCCGTTGAAGATTTCAAACTTTTATATCCGTTCAACCAATTCTTGAATTATACGGTGGATGAGTATTTAGGAAGAGTCTCGTCCTGAAATAGGT
>DXRF01000360.1:0-1542 GCA_019411205.1 Parabacteroides sp.
CTTTTTAATAATGGATAAACATCTTTCGTTTATCTATGCTTTCTTAAAAGGCCGGTACTCTTTACCTCCTCCTTCAAATTCGGCATTTTTATAATATTCAACAAAGATAAGACGTAGCGGATGGACAAGCGAACTGATCGTACAAAGCCCGATGTTGATAGCATGCCCGATCAGCAGGATCAGCAACATACATACCGCACGCAGCACGACGTTCATGCCTTCCGTCATATCTACGGCCAACTGGTTGAAGACACCTCCCAAAATCGCGCCTGTCAAACCGATTGCAAACAACCGAATATACGACAAGGTATCGCCCAGCAACCCGGATGCCATGTTATAGGTATTCCAAAGCCCTGTACCGAAATTCAGGAAGACATTCTTTCCCGGCGAATTATACAGATAAGCGACAACCAAGCCCACAACTGCAATACCGATAAAGACAGTCTTGGTGGTTTCCGGCAATTGCAAATTCAGCATCGGAAGCCCAAATGCCAGTGCCAAAGCCGTAATGACAAAAACCCAGGCAAAAGGAGCAATACTATATTTGACACCCTTCTGTGCTTTCATCTTAAAAGCGGCAACCGTCTTTCCGAAGATAATCTGGACCAGGCCGATAACGATCGAGAAGGTCATCAGATTGTCGCTACTCACAAAGTAATCTTTCACTTTCGAGAATGCCGGAACATCGGCCAATGCGATCCCGAAGAAAGAACCCGTGCACGTGCCGACGATTATCGCCGCCAAGCCTAAATACTGGAACAAGGTAAGATAAGGTTTGAAGTCCGGATTGACTTTCCGCTTGAGGAGCGAACAAACCAATAATACCAACAAACCATATCCTCCGTCTCCGAAGCACAGTCCGAAGAAGAGCATGAAGAAGGGGGCAAAAAGAGGCGTCGGGTCAAACTCGGCGTAATTCGGCAAGGAGAACATCTTGGTGATCGGTTCGTACAACCGGTTGAACTTATTATTTTTCAACTTGATCGGTACCCGGTCCCCTTCCTGTATATCCAACTCCTGGAAATAGTAGCCGTCTTTTTCAAGGGCGGCCTCCATAGCCGGAGCCTCTTCCGCCGGCACGAAACCTTCCAGCAACATCAGCTTATCGCCGGCTTCGCGATCCGTCTGCACCAATGTATTGGAGAGATTGAATTCGTTTTGGATATTCTTTTCCAGCTCGACCAATGTATTGTATTGCTTGGCCGCATACTCCTTCAACTGATTGTTCAATACCTTGATATTATCCTGCAACTGTTCCATCGCAAGATGAAGTTTTGCCAATCCCCGATCGGGCATTTTCGGACGTTCAGCATCGATATCGATCGGTGTTCCCGTCTTGGTAACCGTCACGAAATAGGTAACCGACTGGAAATTATTGACAAGAAAAGCATTGTACTCATCTCCCCATTTAGGTTCGTATTTGGAAGTCGGACAACTAAAAAACGTCACATCGAAGCCCGCCTGTTTCAACCGCCTGATATTTGCATAGCTGAACTCTCCCCAAATATCCATATAAGTGATATCCTTTTCCAGCGAAACTTT
>DXRF01000360.1:1552-2247 GCA_019411205.1 Parabacteroides sp.
CTTTTGCCGCCTGTAACTGGACCTGCTTTTCTTGCATTTCTTCCAGTTTGCCTACCAGTTTCAACCCTTCGGCTTTTGTCAGTTCACGTGCCGAAGCAAGGGTCACCTCTTTCGTCTGGGAATTCAAGTTTTTGCAGTAGCGAATCGCCGTCCCTACCTGTTTTCGTTCGGCCAACAAAGCCTGTAGTTCCGCATTATCCAGAATCGAGTTCGTTTCCTTGACATGCACAACACCCAATTCGCGGAGAGTTGTGAGGAATGCATCATATTCTCTATGATATACCATAAAGGCATATTTGCTCATCTTTACTATCATACTTCAGCCTCCTCTTTTTCTTCTTTCGCTTTACGCTTTTCCTGATTAGCCCGCATGATCTTTTGTGATGACTTGGAGAGACTTTCCTCGTCTTCCATAAATCGTTTCACTTTGCGGATCGCATCTTTATAACCCGGAATCTGTACCTTCTCAAAAAGATTCACTTTCTGAGTGGTCTTCTTCCTCGCATGCTCCAACAACTCCAGCTTCATACCCGAAAACTCGGCTTCGATACCGGTACGCGCCAACTTCTTCAATAGCTCGATACCGTCGGTAAACCAAGCAGGGGCATTGAACAGACTGTAACGACCTATCTCGAATTCGATCTCGTCCAACACAGGTACCACCACACCGGCTATCTTTTTGACGGACAGAGAAA
>DXRF01000361.1 GCA_019411205.1 Parabacteroides sp.
ATCCAACCGAAAGGCCGTGCCCTGTTATTCCATCCCGACTTGATCCGCGGCACATCCCTCGGACGCAACATAAAGAACTATACCTTCTTCTCGTACGAGGTGAACGAGGCCCTGCATCTCTCCGAACAGGAACGTGGCGTCATCATCGATTGCCTGAACAACATCAGCGAAGAGCTTAACCGGGGTATCGACAAACACAGCAAAATGCTGATTGTCTCCAACATCGAGCTGTTACTCAACTACAGCATCCGTTTTTACGACCGCCAATTCATCACCCGTGAAAACGCCAACAAGGATATCCTTTCCAAGTTCGAGAATGTCGTGAACGGCTACTTCCAGACCGACAAACCACAGACGATCGGTTTGCCATCCGTGCGCTACTGTGCCGACCAGCTGCATCTTTCCGCCAACTATTTAGGCGACCTGCTAAAGAAGGAAACGGGTAAATCCGCACAGGAACATATCCAGCTCCGGCTGATCGACATCGCCAAAGAAAAGATACTGGGTACAAGCAAGACCGTCAGCGAAATCGCTTACGAACTGGGGTTCAAATATCCCCAGCATTTCACTCGCGTATTCAAGAAAAACGTGGGATATACGCCTAACGAGTACAGAGGTGTAAATTATTAAATGCGTGATTACATATATGTGGGGTTGATTTCGGGCGAAGCATCATCGAAACGGTATCGGGCGAAGCAGTCCCCCCCCGCCCGATACCGTCTGAAATATATCTTAGCACTTGATGCTCAGCTGACGCAATACGTCACGAATCTTTTCGAATGTGGTGATACGGGTCGGAACCAAAGGCAGGCGTAACTTATTTTCGATAAAGCCCATTGCATTCAGCATACTCTTTGCTCCCGCCGGGTTACCGTCGACAAACAGCAGGCTGAACAGTTCCGTAAAGCTATGGTGGATCGTGCGGGCACTGTCATAGTCGCCGGCCAATGCCAGACGCACCATACGGCTGAACTCACGCGGAAAAGCATTGCCGATTACAGAAATCACACCGACAGCTCCCAACGTAATGAGTGGAAACGTAATACCGTCATCTCCTGAAATCACATTGAAGTTCGCCGGTTTGTTCTTGATGATATCGTCCATCTGGGTGATATTACCGGAAGCCTCCTTGACTGCGATCACGTTCTTGAACTCACGGGCGATACGCAGCGTAGTCTCGGCCGTCATGTTCACACCGGTACGTCCCGGAACGTTGTACAGGACAATCGGTAACGTAGTCGCCTCCGCAATCGCCTTATAATGCTGATAGATCCCCTCTTGGGACGGTTTGTTATAGTAAGGCACGACGGACAGGATCGCATCTATACCGTCAAAATTATCGTTCTTCAGCTTCTCGACAACCGAACGCGTGCAGTTACCGCCCACACCCAACACGATGGGAATGCGTCCGTTTACCTTCGTCACGACCAAATTGATTATATCCTTCTTTTCTTCTTCCGTGAGTGTAGGGGTTTCCGCAGTGGTACCTAACACAACCAAATAATCGGTTCCATTCTGCAACTGATAATCCACAAGCCGGCCCAACGCCTCATAATCTACACTTTCATCTTCTTTAAAGGGAGTGATCAACGCCACACCCATTCCTTTTAAATTTATGTCTGCCATGATTATAATTGACAATTGATAATTGACAATTGACAATTAATAATGGATAAAGGAACAATTATGACTTTACTCGTCAATTGCCAATTGTCCATTGTCAATTGTCAACGATGTTGCAAAAATAAGGAATTTATATCATTTTGAGCGTATCGCCTGCAAATAAAATAATATATGTTCGAATAAATGCTTGATATCTTCACGCTCTGTTACTGATATGGACAAATCATACAAATCGATATCGGCATGCTTCACTCCCACCTTGAATCCGCAAGAATGCTGTAGCATAAGGTATTGCATCGGGTAGCAGTCGGGGCGCGTAAGATCGATCAGGATATCCGCCTTGATCGTCTTGAACCGTTCCAGGACGGCATCGGAAGGAACCTGCCAGACGTTCACATCCTTCCTGGCATGGACCGGGATGTACGAAGCGTCTGTTTCCGGATCGCCGGTCACATAGACACACGCCTGCACCTTCTTGTTCTTCTTACGCAGGACGTCCAGGCAAGGTTCAACAAGCTCGCGGTCGTTTGCCTGATAAAGGACCAGGATATGACCTGCATCTTCCAGCGCACAGAACTCATGCTTGCGGCTGGCAGCCCCGGAAGCTAAAGACTGCACTTTC
>DXRF01000362.1 GCA_019411205.1 Parabacteroides sp.
GCTATGACCCCGTCCCGGCAGATTCGTTGACGGCAGAGGAATGCCGGCATATTTTGGGGGTGCAGGCCAATACTTGGACCGAGTATATCCAGACACCCGAACATCTGGAGTATATGATGTTCCCGCGTGCCCTTGCCGTAGCCGAGATTGGATGGACACCGCAGGAATTACGGACATGGGAAGATTTCAAACCTCGCATGAATGCGCATATTTCCAAATTGCAGGGGATGGGAATCCGTACTTTTACCCTTTCGGACGAATTGGAAGTGACCATGCAGGTCGATACGGTAGGCAGGAAGATAGAAGTTATACTGGATGCCGAGAAATATCCGGCAGAAATCCGCTACACGACGGACGGTTCCGTTCCGATGGCATCGTCTGCCCTTTACGCCGGGCCGATAGTCGTGCAGGATTCCGCCCATATCAAAGCTGCTATTTTCCGGGACGGAGTGCTTCAAGGGACACCGACGGAAAAGAAGGTGGATTATCATCGGGCCATCAATAAGCCTATACATTATAACAGTAAGCTCTACAAAGGTTATATGGCCGGAGGGATGAACGCCCTGTTGGACGGTTATCGCGGCGGTCTGACTTATCTGGACGGACGTTGGCAGGGGTATTTGGATGATCTGGACTGTGTGATCGATATGGAAGAGGAGACGGATATCCGTAAAGTGTCCATCCGTTTCATGCAACTGATCGGTCCGGGAGTGTTCCAGCCCGGACAAGTGGAGCTGCAGACTTCGGAAGATGGCGAAAACTTTATTTCCCGTGGAGTTGTTCCGACAACGGTTCCGGCTGATGACCCGAACCTGCTGTTCCAGGAATATACGTTCGGCGGTAACTGCAAAACCCGTTATATCCGTTTGAAAGCGCCGAGGGCGAATCCCGGTTTTATTTTTGCGGATGAGATCGTTGTATGGTAAATTGAGTATTAAGTCTTTAAGGATTAAAAATTAAGAGATATGAAGATATTGTTGTTTTCTTTTCTATTGAGCTGCTGTTCTGTGCTGGTTTCCGCACAACAGCCGGTCGATTATGTGAACCCGTTTATCGGGACAAGCAATTACGGGACGACCAATCCCGGTGCGATTTGCCCCCAGGGAATGATGAGTGTCACTCCCTTCAATGTGATGGGGTCGAAAAGTAATAAGTTTGATAAGGACAGTCAATGGTGGTCCACGCCTTATTCGGCAGATAATAATTTCTTCACCGGCTATGCGCATGTCAACCTGAGCGGTGTCGGGTGTCCGGAGATGGGAAGCCTGTTGCTGATGCCTACCTCCGGGGAGTTGAATGTGGATTATCACGCATACGGCAGCGAATACAAGAACGAGGTGGCCCATCCCGGCTATTACAGTAATATCCTGACGAAATATAACATCAAGACGGAAGCTACCGCCTCCATGCGTACCGGCCTGACACGTTTTACTTTCCCGAAAGGGCAGGGGAATATCCTCTTGAACCTGGGGGAAGGGCTGACGAATGAAACCGGGGCGACCGTCCGTATGGTGAGCGATACGGAGATAGAGGGGAGCAAGTTGCTCGGTACGTTCTGCTATAACCCGCAGGCTGTTTTCCCGATCTATTTCGTGATGAAGCTCAGCAAAGCCCCCAAGCAGGCCGGCTACTGGAAGAAGCAGCGCGAGATGAAGGGAGTGGAAGCGGAATGGGATGCCTATTCCGGCAAATATAAATTGTATACGAAGTACGACCGTGAGATGAGCGGTGACGACATCGGTGTCTGGTTCAAGTATGATACCGAAGAAGGCGAGGTGATCGAAGTAAAGATGGGTGTCTCGTTTGTCAGCATCGAGAATGCCCGCCTGAATATGAACACCGAACAGCCGGATTTCAATTTCGACAAAGTGCGTGCGGCTGCCGGCAAGATGTGGAACGACGATCTGTCGCGTGTGATGGTGGAAGGCGGGACGAACGACGATAAGACGATTTTCTATACCGCCATGTACCACCTGCTGATCCATCCGAACATCATCCAGGACGTGAATGGCGAATATCCGATGATGGAAAGCCTGAAAGTCGGCCATACTACCGGAAACCGCTATACGGTCTTTTCGCTCTGGGACACCTACCGCAATGTCAGCACATTGATGACGTTGCTTTATCCCGAAAAGCAACTCGACATCATCCGCACCATGATCGACATGTACAAGAAAAGCGGATGGCTCCCGAAGTGGGAACTGTACGGACGCGAGACGCTGACGATGG
>DXRF01000363.1 GCA_019411205.1 Parabacteroides sp.
TAAGAGACAGATATAAATTAGATAAAGAGTAAGTATAGCGATGAGACACAATAAGAAAATAAATCATTTAGGTCGTACGAACACTCACCGTAACGCAATGCTTTCAAACATGGCATGTTCTCTTATCAAGCATAAGAGAATCTTTACGACTGTTGCTAAAGCTAAAGCGCTTCGTAAGTTCGTAGAACCGCTAATCACTAAGTCTAAAGAGGATACAACTCACTCAAGACGTGTGGTATTCAGCAATTTGCAAGACAAATATGCTGTAACAGAATTGTTCAAGGAAGTATCTCAGAAGATCGGTGACCGTCCGGGTGGTTACACTCGTATCCTGAAGACTGGTAACCGTCTGGGTGATAACGCTGCTATGTGCTTTATTGAACTGGTTGATTACAACGAAAACATGTTGAAGACAGCTACAGCTAAGAAAGCAACTAAAACGAGACGTTCTCGTAAAAAGTCTACAACTGCTGAAACAGAAGCTCCTGTTGCAGAAGTACCTGTTGCAGAAGAAAAAGCTGCTGAATAATTTCAGTTTATTCAACAAACAAATAAAAAGGCCTGTTTGCTTTTCGCAGACGGGCTTTTTTGTGTTTTACTAGAATCTGATCTTCTTTGTAAGTGATTGAATATCATAAATGTCTGGCTCTTGGTGTTGATGTAACTCCTTCTGCTTATGAATTACATTGGTTTATAGAGAAGAATCTACAACAGGAATATAGTTTATTGGCAACAATTATGACTACTGAGATATATGAAATCGTAACTGTAGGTTCTTCTCTTTGTAAATGAGACGATAGATAATATTGATCCCTTTTTCCCAACAAAGCCTCGTCCTCTTTTGTTATATTTATACAAAAGATAAAACTCAAATATTAGAAGTATGGAAATTGTAAAAGTAGTAGGACGAGAAATCCTTGATTCACGTGGTAACCCGACTGTTGAAGTAGATGTGCATTTGGCTTCCGGTGCTTTTGGCCGTGCAGCTGTTCCCTCCGGTGCTTCTACCGGTGAAAACGAAGCAATCGAACTTCGTGATGGCGATAAGAAACGCTATGGTGGTAAAGGCGTTCTGAAAGCTGTCGATAATGTAAATAATGTAATTGCTCCTGCTATTCAGGGCATGAGTGCCCTAAGTCAGCGTGAGATCGACCATAAACTGATTGAACTTGACGGTACGAAGACAAAGTCTAATTTAGGCGCCAACGCCATGTTAGGTGTTTCCCTGGCTGTTGCCAAGGCGGCTGCCAACTATTTGGACCAGCCTCTTTACCGTTATATCGGTGGAACGAATGCATATGTATTGCCTGTTCCGATGATGAATATTATCAATGGTGGCTCGCATTCAGATGCCCCGATCGCTTTCCAGGAATTTATGATCCGTCCGGTTGGAGCTTGCTGCTTCCGTGAAGGTTTGCGTATGGGTGCCGAAGTCTTCCATGCCTTGAAGAAGGTGTTGCACGATCGTGGCTTGAGCACGGCCGTCGGTGATGAAGGTGGTTTTGCTCCTGCTTTGAATGGGACGGAAGATGCTTTGAATTCCATTATGGCCGCCATTAAAGTTGCCGGATACGAGCCGGGTAAGGATGTGACGATCGCTATGGATTGTGCTTCTTCTGAATTCTATCATGATGGTGTATATGATTATGCTAAGTTTGAAGGAGCCAAGGGGGCCAAACGTACGGCTGAACAGCAAGTGGCTTATCTGTCCGAACTGGTTGCCAAATATCCGATTGACTCTATCGAGGATGGTATGGATGAAAACGATTGGGCCGGTTGGAAACTGTTGACTGAATCGTTGGGAAGCAAATGTCAGTTGGTCGGTGACGACCTGTTCGTGACAAACGTAGAATTCTTGAAGAAAGGTATCGAGGAAGGTTGTGCCAACTCTATCTTGATCAAGGTGAACCAAATCGGAACGTTGTCTGAAACACTGGATGCAATCGAAATGGCACATCGTAACGGCTATACCTCTGTCACTTCGCATCGTTCCGGTGAAACCGAAGACGCTACGATCGCTGACATCGCCGTTGCTACCAACAGCGGACAGATCAAGACCGGTTCTTTAAGCCGTTCGGACCGCATGGCGAAATACAACCAGTTGCTCCGTATCGAAGAAGAATTGGGTGACTTGGCTGTTTATGGATATAAGACTTACAA
>DXRF01000364.1:0-395 GCA_019411205.1 Parabacteroides sp.
GGGATGAAGAGGTAATCCGCTATTGCGAATATCTGCGCGACGTTTGTGCCAAATATACGGAAGACGAAACGGTTAAGAAGAAAGCCGAAGAAATCATCCATTTCCTCCGTTATGAAAAGGTGGAAGGTGAAGCTGAAAAACGCGATGTCCTCTTTATGAAAGGCACGATCCGCCGGGAAGAAGCCCGTGCTGGTGCCCGTTACAGCGGTATCAAGAGTGACGATCATATCCACTTCCTCGACTTGCCTTTCTACGAAACGGGATTGGTGAAGAAGAACGACTTGAGCGAAGCGGATATTACCATCGTGAAGAAGCTGCTGACGGATGTGAAGCCCGATGAGATGTTTGTTGCCGGTGACCTTGCCGATCCGCATGGAACTCACCGTGTCTGTCTG
>DXRF01000364.1:405-2155 GCA_019411205.1 Parabacteroides sp.
GTCTGAATGCCGTTCTGGCGGCTATCGACGAACTGAAAGATGAAGAATGGCTGAAGAACTGCCGCATCTGGATGTACCGCGGAGCTTGGGCCGAATGGGAAATGGACCATGTGGAAATGGCTGTTCCTATCTCGCCCGAAGAATTGCGGCATAAGAGAAACGCGATCCTGAAACACCAGTCGCAGGCTGAAAGTGCTCCTTTCCTCGGAGACGACGAACGCTTGTTCTGGCAGCGTGCCGAAGACCGCAACCGTGCTACTGCCGAACTGTATCATCAGTTAGGCCTTGCTTCTTATGAGGCGATGGAAGCATTCGTACAATATATTCCGGTTCGATAAGTAAACCGGACTGTCATAAAAAAGAGAGGGCGACCCGATCATCGGGCCGCCCTTCTTGGTTGTTTTAATATATGTATATTATGAATTAGTAAGTGGTTCCCTGGAAAACGTTGGAGTCTGAATAGGGAAGCAATGTTCCGTTCATTGTCAGGTTGTTTCCTGAGAAGTTCGGGTCTACGGTAACCATTGCATTGTTGGTCCCGCTGTATAATACCAGGTTGACGGTTGCAGAGATAAAGATACCCTGTACGCTCATGGACAGATATACGTTTCCGTTGTTTTCCTGTTTGACCTGTACGTTGGATGCCGAGCCTTGTACGGTGATGCCGCCTAATCCGTTAGGACCGGGGTAAGGAGAGTTGGAGGCGATCTGGACCATGGCCTGTCCGTCGTTCAACGAAACGAAGTTGGTGTTTGAGTTTACATAGTAAACACGTCCGTTCAGCGGCTGTACGGAGTTGGCTTCGAGCACGAACGACCGGTTTGTGATAGCCTGCATGGCATTGTTGAACGCTTCTTCGCCCATGACGGCGTCCTTCGCTAACCTTTCTTCTTTTTTCTCTTTTCTTTCCTGCTTTTTTTCAGCTTTTTCTGCGGCTTTGCTTGTCTGAGCCTGCACATGTGTCATACCACCCAACAGAAGGGTGAAGATCACCATCATAGATACAATTCTTTTCATACGACTTAGTTTAAAACGTTTATTCAAAAATGTAATAAAAGAACAAGCAGATAGGGGAAATGTTTAAAATCTCCTGTATTTTTGCAGGTATAATAATCGTTTGATATGAAAATAGATGTTTGTTTTTCACCGGCATTATATCCGGTCTATCATCATCCGGAAGCGATCGTGGTGGTGGTGGATGTGTTCCGGGCAACGACGACGATGGCCGCCGCTTTTAGTAATGGGGTGCGCAGTATCCGTCCGGTCGCTACCGTCGAAGAGGCCGAGGCTTATAAGGCCAAAGGCTGGCTGGTCGGAGCGGAACGGAATGTGAAGCGATGTGAGTTTGCCGATTTCGGGAATTCCCCGTTCGACTATACGCCGGAAAAGGTTTCCGGGAAAGATGTTGTGTTCACCACGACCAACGGTACGCGTGCGATCACGATTGCCAAGTCCGCTTTCCGGGTGATAACGGGCGCTTTCATCAATCTGCAGGCGGTGGCCGGTTACTGTGTCCACCATAAGCGGGATGTGGTCGTGCTCTGTTCCGGTTGGCAGGATAAGGTGAATATAGAAGATACGCTTTTTGGAGGAGCTTTGACGGATGCGTTACTGAATACCGGCTTGTATGAGGCGGGTAGCGATGCTGCCGTGATTGCCCGGGATATGTGGACAGGCAATAAGGCGGATCTGCTTGCCTATCTGGACACGACGGACCATATGGGGCGCCTGAAAGCAAACCATCTCGAAG
>DXRF01000365.1 GCA_019411205.1 Parabacteroides sp.
CCTACACGCATGGGGCCTCTCATGCCGGATATTATCCGGGAGCCGTCCCTCTGTCCATCAAGATATTGTTCGCTCCGGAAAACGGAAAACTGTTAGGCGCCCAGATTGTCGGCTTCGACGGAGTAGACAAACGCATCGAGATGCTGGAACAAGTGATACAGCGAGGCGGGACAGTCTATGACCTGGCGGAATTGGAACATGCCTATGCTCCTCCCTATTCGTCAGCCAAAGATCCTGTGAATATGGCCGGATTCGTTGCAGAAAATATTTTGAGCGAAAAGTCCCGGATCATCCAATGGCGCGAACTCGCTGAACTTCCGGCCGACACGATTCGAATCGATGTCCGTACACACGACGAATATAAATTAGGCACAATCCCTGGATTTATAAACATACCGGTAGATGAATTACGCGAACATTTAGACGAACTGCCGAAAGAGAAACCGATCGTCGTAACCTGTGCTGTCGGACTACGTGGTTACCTGGCCTATCGCATCCTGGTGCAGAATGGCTTCAAGCATGTGCGTAACCTGTCCGGAGGATACAAAACGTGGAGCGTGGCGACCGCGCCCATAAAAGAGGTCGTTCCCCACAAACCGGAAACACAGGGAAGCGCAAGTTGCGGATACTCCCCCCTCCAAACCACTCCGCTGAAAGTAGATGCTTGCGGACTGATGTGCCCCGGGCCTGTGATGCAATTGAAAAAGAACTACGAGACATTGAAGGCCGGCGAACAACTTCAGATCACTGCCACCGACCAGGCTTTTGGCAAGGATGTCGCTTCCTGGTGCAAGATGACAGGTGCAGAACTGGTTGCATTGGAAAATAAAAACGGAGTGGTTGCCGCTACCATCCGCAAACAGGAGAAAACAGCTTCCTGCGAGATTTCACGGAATAATGCCGACAATAAGACACTGATCGTCTTCAGCGATGACCTGGACAAGGCATTAGCCTCTTTTGTCATTGCCAATGGAGCGGCTTCGACCGGCAAGAAAGTGACCATGTTTTTTACTTTTTGGGGACTCAATGTGATCAAGAAACAGCATAAACCAACGGTTTCTAAAGATATTTTCGGCAAGATGTTCGGCTGGATGCTTCCGGCACACAGTGGCAAACTCAAACTGTCTAAAATGAATATGGGAGGTGCCGGTAGCTGGATGATGCGCCTCATCATGAAGCAAAAGCGAATCGACAGCCTGGAAAGCCTGATCCAACAAGCCATTGACAATGGCGTGGAAATGATCGCCTGCACCATGAGCATGGATGTGATGGGTGTGCAAAAAGAAGAACTGATAGACAATGTTACGCTGGGCGGCGTGGCTTCTTATCTCGAACGGGCTGAGGAAGCGAATGTGAACCTGTTCATCTGATTTGGTACAATTCCTTATCTATATCTATCAAAACACCGATGTTTTGATTGCAAAGCATATATGTTTTAGAATCGAATCACCGGTGTTTTGAAAATAAATGCTTGTCGCTTCCAAAAACGGTCGACATCCGTTATCAAACAGATGCCGACCGTTTTTACCACCCTATAGTTTTTCTATACTTATTTACTTAATCATATCAAAACCCGTATACGGAACCAACGCCTTCGGAATGCGGATACCTTCGGGAGTCTGGTTGTTTTCGAGTAAGGCAGCGACGATACGCGGCAAAGCCAATGCGCTTCCATTCAACGTATGGCAGAGCTGTGTCTTTTTGTTTTCGTCACGATAACGGCATTTCAGACGATTTGCCTGGTAATTGTCGAAATTTGAAACCGAACTTACTTCCAACCAGCGCTTTTGGGCTTCCGAATAAACTTCGAAATCGAAGCAGAGGGCAGCAGTGAAGCTCATATCGCCACCACAAAGACGTAAGATACGGTAAGGAAGCTCCAATTTCTGAAGCAGACCTTCTACATGATCCAACATTTCCTGATGAGACTGTTTGGAATGTTCAGGTTTGTCGATACGAACTAATTCCACTTTGGAGAACTCATGCAGGCGGTTCAGTCCGCGCACATCTTTTCCGTATGAGCCGGCTTCACGGCGGAAACACTGCGTATAGGCGCAATTCTTGATCGGCAACTGCTTTTCATCGAGGATAACATCACGATAGATATTAGTAACCGGGACTTCAGCTGTCGGG
>DXRF01000366.1:0-570 GCA_019411205.1 Parabacteroides sp.
AGAACAAATTATCTTTGCAGCAGACATATAAGAAAAACAGATGACAAAACAAGGCACCATACTGGTAGTAGACGATAACAAAGGAATTCTTACCGCAGTACAAATGCTATTAGGCACTTGCTTCGAGAAGGTGATCACGATCTCTACTCCCAACAAGATAAAAGCCACACTGCACAACGAGAACATAGATGTGGTCTTACTGGATATGAATTTCAGTGCCGGCATCAATACCGGCAACGAAGGGTTATTCTGGCTTTCGGAAATAAAAAAGGAAGATACTTCGATACAGGTCGTTCTTTTCACGGCCTATGCAGACATCGATCTTGCCGTACGGGGAATCAAAGAAGGAGCGACCGATTTCGTGGTCAAGCCCTGGGATAACGCCAAACTGTTGGAAACACTGAAGACGGCCTATAATCTCCGGACGGCAAACCGTAAAGGCATTGCGATCGATACGGGTAAACTCGTCGTTTCGAAAGAAAGCGGAATGTTTTGGGGGGAAAGTAACGCCATGCAGCAACTTCGTTCCCTGATCGAAAAAGTAGCCCGGACAGATGCCAACATATTGGT
>DXRF01000366.1:580-2075 GCA_019411205.1 Parabacteroides sp.
GTATAAGAGACAGACCGGAGAGAACGGAACAGGCAAGGAGATGCTTGCCCGCGAGATCCACATGCTTTCCAACCGAAAAAAGGAAACATTGGTTCCTGTTGATATGGGGGCCATCACGGAAACTCTTTTCGAAAGCGAATTGTTCGGACACGTCAAAGGTGCATTTACTGATGCACGGGCAGACCGTCCGGGGAAATTCGAGGTTGCAAACAACGGTACGCTGTTCCTCGACGAAATAGGGAATCTCTCCTACCATCTGCAAGCTAAATTACTGACAGCCTTGCAACGCCGCAGTATTGTCCGAGTGGGAAGTAATACGCCTATACCGGTCAACATCCGCCTGATTTGTGCCACAAACCGTGACTTACAAGAAATGGTACAGAATGGGGATTTCCGTGAGGATTTGCTCTATCGTATCAATACGATCCATGTAGAAATACCGCCACTCAGGGAACGACCGGATGACATCATACCTCTTACTGAAATATTCCTTTCCAAATATGCCAAGATATATGGGAAAGCTGTCATGCGCCTCAGTCCGGATGCCAAAGAGAAACTGAAAGCACAACCTTGGTTCGGAAATATCCGGGAACTCGAACACACAATCGAAAAAGCCGTTATCATTGCCGAAGGGAATGTATTGGACGGTAACGATTTCGATTTTCCACGGACGAAAAAGGAGTCAACGCTAAAAGAGGCGACAACCCTGGAAGAGATGGAGTATAATATGATTAAAAACGCAATGGACAAGTACAGCGGGAATTTGTCGCTCGTCGCAAGCCAATTAGGTATTTCCCGCCAAACTTTATACAATAAGATTAAACGATACGAACTATAATGCTGTTAAAAGGGCTTTGCCATAATTTCCATTTCTGTATTGCTGTTTTCATACTTTTGACAATAGCCGGTACTTATTTTGCTCTCCGCCTGGAATGGGTATGGTTTGTTCCGATCTTGTTCATGTGGTTGTTCTTCCTCCGGTTAATCCTGTTATCCGACAAGCGAAACGCCCAAAAGGTAGCTTTCATGTTCGATGCGATAGACAACAGCGACTACGCTTTCCGATATGCGACACGTGGACGCTCATCGAACGACAAACTGGTCAGCGAATCACTTAACCGTATCACCCAGATCCTTTTCCAAGCCAAAGCGGATGCCGCCCAGAAAGAAAAATATTACGAACTGATCATGAACTGCGTCAATACCGGTATTATCGTACTCGATGACAACGGCGTGATCTATCAGACAAACAACGAGGCTTTGAGGCTGCTCGGACTAACTGTTTTTACTAACGTACGACAACTTGCCCGCATAGACGACAACCTGAAAACCGTCATACAGAACATACAACCGGGCGACAAGCATCAGATATCCTTTGCCAACGAACGCAGCAACGTGCACCTGTCCATCCGTGTTTCGGAAATGACGCTACAGGATAAGCATGTACGCATCCTGGCAATCAACGATATTAACAGTGAGTTGGACGATAAGGAAA
>DXRF01000367.1 GCA_019411205.1 Parabacteroides sp.
TTCGGTTGCATATACTCGCCGTTGTCATCGATGCCGATCACCTGTCCGGGAGCGAGGAAAACCAGTGTGCCTTCCTGATAATCGTAATAGTTGCGTCCGTACCGCAAATCTCCGCATTTGATCTCTTTCAGAAAGACTGCATAGAAGCCGTAACTCATGCGTGCGTGCTTTATCATCCGGGATGATTTCGACAGATCGAGAACACTTACCAGCGGATGCAGCGTTTCGAGACCAAACCTTTCATTGTACTGACAAATATTGTCCAGTTTAATAATTTCTCCCATAACCCTCTTTAATTTGTTTCCTCACAAAAATAGTATATTTTTTCTTTTTATCCGATCTGTCCCGGTACTTCGGTAATATCTTTACCGATACGTTCACCCTGCCGTAAGGATACCGAGAGCGATTCTGCTATCTCTTTTGCGGTTATTTGATTATTAATTCGAATAAGTTCTAATGTACGCTGTTCCTTTATACCGACATTTATACCGACATCGACACGAGGCTCTAAGCCATTATCCTCTATTGATGCCTGATAATTACGAATTGTCTTCTCCATGTTGCGAATATGTTCATCAAACATAAAGTTACGAAACAACTCAATATTATCGGATGCAAATATCTGTTTTTATGGAGCGGGAAGGTGAGATTATGGAATTAGTCATTACCTTTGCATCCGGTTTAGAAAAATGATGAATTATATGACACTTCCGGAAGATCCGATGATGCTTTTCAGCGTCATCAATATGAAATTGCGTGATAATTATTCTTCTCTTGACGAATTGTGTGACGATATGCATGTCCAAAAAGAGGTGCTTGTCCAGAAACTGAAAGACGCAGGATTCGAGTATAGCCAGGAGAATAACAAGTTCTGGTAATTGATGGAAGGGAGTGTGTCAAAACGGCCTGTATGAATATCTGTAAAGGTGCTGTCCCTTTGCTGCTTCGCGTCAAGCGCGGGAACAAGTACGCTTTGACATACCTCCTTTTAATATGATCCATACGGCAACGACGAAAGGAGCGGTCAAAGTCACGCATCCAAAGTGCATCCCCAATAGCTGCAAGGCGGTGGAAAGCAAGATGGAAGCCGTTGCCCACAAGCCGCTTTTCCAGGTATCGCCGCCCAAAGCGATTGCACATAAGACGCCGTTGTAACCGACCAGTCCGGCATTCAGCGCCGTATAGTCTGTTCCGGCCACCAAAGCGACAAGGATGGGAAGGACGGCTCCCCAGACCGTATATAACGCATGCCAGCGTGAGTTGACAAGGATGGCAGCCAGGAAGAACAGACCGGACAGGACTGTATTTCCCTGAAACATCACCTGCCCGATATTCAGACAGAAGGCCCGTACCAGATCGGGTGATTGTCCGGCAACGGCAGGAGTGGAGGCCGACAACAGCGAGGGACACCCGTATGTGCATCCGGCCAGCAATATCCAGACCGATAAAATGAACGGGGCGGTATAGCCCGGCAATTTCCCCCAATAACCAAACCAATGGGCCACCCAGGTGGACAAGGCGGAACCGGCTATCAATAACGCTATCGACAAGAGGTTGATTTGCATAAAGACACCGATGGCGATCCCGACCAGCGTCCCGTTAAATCCATAGAGTCCGTTCCGGATATCCTCCCGGTTATATTTGCAAAGGCTGGCTGTCAGATTACCGGTCAAATTGCCGGCAACGGCTAGTAGGGCCATTTGCCATGAACCGCATAAAATGCCTGCTAACATGAGAGCCCCCGAGAGAGCGTTGTTCTGAAACATTACCTGACCGATTCCACGACCTATGATAAACAATCCTTCACGCATGTTTTTTGCTACAAAAATATAACGATTTTCCCTGAAATCCTACTGTCTAATGCAAGATTTATTTGTACATTTGCTATCATTGTAATAAAAAATGAAAGTGATATGAAAACAAGATTGATGATGTTCGTGGCGGTTATCGCCTTGTTCGTTTTTAGTGGTTGCAGCGATTCCAAGGAATCGTATGTAAAAGACTTCAAGAAGTTTGTCGAAAAGGTGGAAGCTGCCGGAAG
>DXRF01000368.1 GCA_019411205.1 Parabacteroides sp.
GCCATATTGAGCGGCATTGTACGGATTTGCAAATGCTTTTTTGTATTCGGTTTCTTTTTCTGCAGCGCAAGCTTTCGGATCTTCCGAGGCTGCTACTTCTTTTGCGAAGATCACTTCTACAGCACCGCTCGGACCCATAACTGCGATTTCGGCTGTCGGCCATGCGTAGTTCATATCGCCACGCAGATGTTTGGAGCTCATCACGCAATAGGCTCCACCGTAAGACTTACGCAGTGTTACAGTTACTTTAGGCACTGTAGCCTCGCCGTAAGCGTAAAGCAGTTTGGCACCGTGCAGGATAACACCATTATATTCCTGGCCTGTACCCGGTAAAAATCCCGGCACGTCAACCAATGTAACCAAAGGAATGTTGAAAGCATCGCAGAAACGGACGAAACGTCCTGCCTTGCGGGAAGCGTTGCTGTCTAGGCAACCTGCCATTACTTTCGGCTGGTTGGCTACGATACCAACAGTCTGGCCGTTAAAACGGGCAAACCCAACGATAATGTTCTTGGCATAGTCGGCATGTACTTCCAGAAATTCGCCGTTATCGATGATGGTTCCGATAACTTCATACATATCATAAGCCTGATTAGGATTGTCAGGGATGATGTCATTTAAGTTGTCATCCAGACGGTCGATCGGATCTTTACATTCGATCAGCGGAGTTTCTTCCAGGTTGTTCTGCGGTAGGAAGCTGATCAATTTGCGGATCAATTGTAAACCGTCTTCTTCCGTATCGACTGCGAAATGAGCTACACCGGATTTGGTCGTATGTACGCTTGCACCACCTAATTGTTCCTGGGTAACGTCTTCTCCTGTAACTGTTTTTACTACTTTCGGACCGGTCAGGAACATATAACTTGTTCCGCGGGTCATGATATTGAAGTCTGTCAGGGCGGGAGAGTAAACTGCACCACCGGCACATGGGCCGAAGATACCGGAAATCTGAGGAATAACACCGGATGCCAAAATATTACGTTGGAAGATTTCTGCATAACCAGCCAAGGCGTTGACGCCTTCTTGGATACGTGCACCACCCGAATCGTTCAAACCGATAACAGGAGCGCCCATCTTCATTGCTTGATCCATGACTTTACAGATCTTCATGGCTAACGATTCAGACAAAGCACCACCGAATACGGTGAAATCTTGAGCATAAATATATACCAGACGTCCGTCGATCGTACCATAACCGGTTACAATACCGTCACCCAAGTACTTGGTTTTTTCAATGCCGAAGTTTGTACAACGGTGTTGTACGAACATATCGAATTCTTCAAAACTCCCTTCATCCAGCAACATGGCAATACGTTCACGTGCTGTGTATTTACCTTTTTTGTGCTGAGATTCAATTCTTTTTTCTCCACCACCTAAACGAGCTGTTTCGCGAAGGGCGATAAGCTCCTTTACTTTTTCAAGTTGGTTACTCATTGTATTATAGATTTGTTGTTAGAAATGAACTATTTATTTGCCAATTGGCCTTTATTTCCCCGGCATGCAAAGTTCGGTCAGAACGCTGCAAGTCGATTTCGGGTGAAGGAATGCGATGTTCAAGCCTTCTGCACCTCCACGAGGAGCTTTGTCGATCAGCTTGACACCTTTTGATTCGGCTTCGTCCAGTGCAGCCTGTACATCGGGAACAGCAAATGCGATGTGGTGGATACCTTCACCTTTCTTTTCGATAAATTTAGCGATTGTGCTGTCTTCGCTTGTCGGTTCCAACAACTCGATCTTAGTCTGACCTACTTTAAAGAAGGCTGTTTTTACTTTCTGATCTGCAACTTCCTCGATGTTGTAGCATTTCAGTCCTAAAACTTCTTCATAATACGGCAGACAAGCTTCGATGCTCTTTACTGCGATACCCAAATGTTCAATATGTGTAAGTTCCATGTCAATAATAATTTAATGATTTAATATTGTATTTTGTTCTATGTGGACAAAGGTACACTCTTTTTATTAATAGAGAAATAATTCATTAATATTTATCGGCATGATTCGGATATGTTTAAAAAGCATATATTTTAAAT
>DXRF01000369.1 GCA_019411205.1 Parabacteroides sp.
CATGATCACTTTGGCGTGTCCGCCGGCTCCGTATAAATACATATTGTCAGTCTTTATTTTGTTAGATTTGAAATCTGTTCTTGATAGACCTTTCGTAAGGCTTCCCATAGCGTCCGGCGGTCGTATTTTTGAACAATCTGTGGGCGGGCAGCCGAGGCCAATTGTTCTACGAGCCGTGGAGAAGAGAGAAATCCGCACATGGTGCGATATAGGTATTCGCTGTCATGAGGAGGAATAATGATACCGTTCTTTCCGTTTTCAATGATTTCGTTACATCCGTTGATGTTCGTTACGATGCAAGGTAATCCCATCGCTCCGGCTTGTAATATTACATTGGGGAATCCTTCCCGGTAACTGGGGAATACGAAGGCATCCGCAGCGGCTAAAAAAGGGCGGATATCCTCTTGCCATCCCATAAATTTTATGGCGGGATGTTTGTGTATATGTTCTGCTGTTTCAGGAGTTACCGGATCCAGTTCCGCTTCAAAGTCTCCCACTAGGCAAAGACGACAGTTTGTAAATTCCTGTTGCAGGCGGACAAAAGCTGAAACCAGTTCGTTGATACCTTTATCCCGCACCAATCGTCCGACGAAGCAAAAAGTGAAACAGGGGTTCCGGCGATAGATTTCCGCTTGTCTCATTACCTCCGGTGTCCGGTCAAAATAAGCAAGGTCAATTCCGTTGATGTTACCGTTTCCGATAAGATGCAATGCCCGGCTGGTGATATGGAAACGTTCCAGATCTCTCCTCACACCTTTCCCTTCCGGATTGAGGTAGGTCGCACAGGCACAAGTGAGTTTGTCTGTAGCAATTAATAACTGCTGTTTCCAACCTGTAGTTGAAGGGAATACTAGTCCTGTGAAAGTGTGGATCCGGATGGGAACCCTGCATATTCGGGCGGCCATCATGGCCAACAGCCCCGCCTTGGGTGTCAGCGAGTGGACTATCTGCGGTTTTTCTTTGCGGAACAGGATGATGAGCCTGATCAGTGCAATCAAGTCTTTCAAAGGGGCAATGTGGCGCTCCATCGGGATAGCGCAAGTTCTGACGCCTTCTCTTTCCGCTACTTTGTGTAATTCCTCTCCGGACGAAGAGACAGCTAATACTTCATAAGTTTCTGCCAACATCTTCAACTGTCCTTGCAGCAGGAGATGGAGCGAAAGGGGAACGGTGGATATGCGTATTACTTTGGGTTTCATACAGATGGTTTGTGTCGTAAACGATAATAAAGATACCCCACCCATTCGTGCGTTAGTTCTGGCCAGGAAGCCAAGACGTGCCAAGATGGCAGGAAATTCGTTTTTTCCCCCTTTATTTCGGGAAACGTATCGGTGATATATGTGTCCGGATTCAGCCCCGCTGCATGAAAGGTCCATAGCGACCTGCGCATGTGGGTCGCGGAGGTAATCAGCAGGGTCGATTCCGTTTTCATACTGTTACCGATCAGCTCTAACGTGAACGTTGCGTTTTCCCACGTGTTGTTTGCGCGGGTTTCCAAGATGACATCTTCCAACGGCATGCCCAAATCTGCCAGATATTGTTTCATGTCCGCGGCATTTCCTTGCAAACCTTTTCCGTCTTTGCTTTCGATGATCGAACCGTCTGAAGCTAACACCAGTTTCCGGATGCGTCCATGCTTGTACAGCCGGATGCCTTCTAATAACCGGTCGGCAATCTCGCTAAATTCGGGTCGGCTTCGTTTCCAGTCCCAATAGCTGTAGCCGCCCAGCACGATGCCGTATGTATATTGTTTCCTTTCAGGTAGGGGGCGGTCATATTCCTTGTACCATTGTTCGGCAATCCATTGATAGAGTGCACCGTTGGAGAATAAGAGAAAAAGCAAGGCTGACAAAGTGAGACAGAGCCTTTTCCATCGTTTAGATTTTAGGACCACCCCTAAGAGAAGAAAAATAACGATATAGGTTGTTGGATTGATAGCAAGTGAAATAAACATGAGATTTTTTATATATGTATAAGAA
>DXRF01000037.1:0-1582 GCA_019411205.1 Parabacteroides sp.
TTACCGAGTTAAGATTAAAACTATCGGATATCATCGATCATAAAAAAGATAGTATCCGTTTCTATTTCTTGGGAAATAATTATTCTAAAAGAGTTGAATACATAGGTGTCGTCACATCCTATAATGTAGAAGACGAACTTATAATATAACTGTTTGCGAACAGTAAGCATTAACAAAAAGCTGGAGTTTTCGCAATCATTGATTATTAGCCTACTAAACACTCCTATTAGTTTTATTTCATCAATAAAAAATTCAAAAAGTTTATTATCGCATAAAGGCATTGATAACAGACTGTAAATGTTTGCATTATTTGTAATGCAGTCGTACCTTATATAGGTACGTGGATTGAAACTGCTTGGTAAGCATTAGCATCTGATTCCACATGGTGTCGTACCTTATATAGGTACGTGGATTGAAACATCCAGCCGTTGGGCTTGTATTTTATCAGCTTGTAGTCGTACCTTATATAGGTACGTGGATTGAAACGTTAGACATCTTGTGCAATGAGTATGGTATACCGTCGTACCTTATATAGGTACGTGGATTGAAACTTCGCGACGGAACTAATCTGCTGAATTTGAAGGCGTCGTACCTTATATAGGTACGTGGATTGAAACTCGCACGATGCGAATGCAATGAGTGATCCCAAATGGTCGTACCTTATATAGGTACGTGGATTGAAACGATAAAATGGTGAAGTAATGGAATTACAGGATTGTCGTACCTTATATAGGTACGTGGATTGAAACCTGAATAGGTCCTATGTAAGCAATTTTGCCAGTGTCGTACCTTATATAGGTACGTGGATTGAAACCTCCGGCCGTCGGTGATGGGATGATAAGTGCAACGTCGTACCTTATATAGGTACGTGGATTGAAACATAGGAGGCGACCCGTTACTGGGGTCTAGCGGAAGTCGTACCTTATATAGGTACGTGGATTGAAACGACTTGGAGGAATCGGAAGATTCCGACTTTTCAAAGTCGTACCTTATATAGGTACGTGGATTGAAACACATTGAATACAATATGATTGACAGAATCAAGCGTCGTACCTTATATAAGTACGTGGATTGAAACAATTTTTGGCCTATGTTGTTTGTATGGCTTGCTTATGTCGTACCTTATATAGGTACGTGGATTGAAACTCTGAAAATGACGAAAGTCTGACAGAAGGTATTAGTCGTACCTTATATAGGTACGTGGATTGAAACAGGTTGCGCATGTAATTGCCCGCTCCGCCTGCCTGGGTCGTACCTTATATAGGTACGTGCATTGGCCAGAAGTTGATACACGTGTCATAGCCGTCGCATCCTTTACGGGTGCGACGGTAGTGTTATTGTTGCAATTCAGACACATTTCAATCCAAACGCACTATTATAACCAACTCAATCTGTAACACCTATCACACCAACAGTAGTTCCTCTACCCAAGCACCGTCCAAAACCAATCCGGCCCGTTCATCATAACACCTTCCATCTTCCAATATAAAAATCCCAGCATACTCTCCCACTGTTCCCTGTTTATATAACTGTTCGAAATCCCATTTTCTAATGGATACGCTATACTGCTGTAGCTTACGTA
>DXRF01000037.1:1592-16380 GCA_019411205.1 Parabacteroides sp.
CTTACGTAACAACCAAAATTCCGGGCCAATCTGCTTCAGTTCCTCCAGTAAGGTTGCACCATCACCATAGCCGACCAAGATGGATACCAAGTCTTTATCGTCTATCAACCGGAACTTCTCAGCTGCAGTTGCAAACATAAAGTGCATTTCTGCAAAACCTTTATATAACAGACCTTTTATATCAGCCTTATCAAAGGTGTTACAATTGCTATAGAACAATCTGAAATATTGAGCCATACACTCCGGAGAAAATAAGTCGCTCCCATCGGAAACAGACAGTATCTCCCGCAAAGCAGCCGCCCCTTTTCCCATCAAACCGCGCAAAAGAGTATTCTCCAAATTAAAGACAAAAACCTGACCCAATTTACCCACATGATTCAATTTGCCTTCCCGGTTACATCTTCCTGCCGCCTGTATGATTGAATCCAGACCGGCAAAAGCACGGTATACTACCGGGAAATCAATATCTACCCCGGCTTCAACCAACTGCGTACTTATCACACGGACAGGTTCATTGTCCTTCAATTTCTGCTTGATCAATTTTATAACTTCCATGATATGCGCGGAACACATCATACGCGACAAATGTAAAGTTCCTTCAGGCATTCGCCGGTAAAGCTCTCGCGCGTCCTTACGGGTATTTACAATACATAGCACCCGATCATACCCGGCCAGCTCGTCGGCAAGTGGTTGTACCTGGTTCCGGCCAATGCAGCTCCACCCGTTTAAAAGCCTCAAACAAATTATCATGCACAGAAGTAATTTCTGTCACGGGAGTTTTCAGTCCGTCAAAAGCCTCCGGTCCTGTTCCGATCCGACCGGAAAAAACGGGTAATGTGGCCGTAGTAAACAAAATACTGGCTTTAAAAGAGGCTTGCAAGCTCTGCAAAACATCCAGTATGGGGTGCAAAAACTCAACCGGCAACATCTGTGCCTCATCCAGAATAACAACAGAGTTACAGATATTATGCAATTTCCGGCATCGCGAAGTGCGGCAAGCATACAGCGATTCAAAGAACTGCACATTTGTCGTCACAATGATCGGAGCATCCCAATTTTCTGTTGCCAGCAAAGAAGGGGACCGTTCGTCGTTACTATCCTGTTGCAAATTACTATGATGCTCCACCACATTCTCCGCTCCGAAAATATCCCGGAGCACGGCAGCCGTCTGTACTATAATACTCGTATAAGGGATAACGATGATAATCCGTTTTTTTGTGTAACGAACGGCATGGAGGAGTGCCCAAGCCATCGACGCCAATGTCTTTCCCCCACCTGTCGGAACTGTCAGGCTGAAAAAGCCGGGAAGGCTCTCGGCCATCTTCCGGCAACGGGACAGGATAGCCGCCCGTTTCTCATTGATGAAAGAAGCAGGCGCATTTGCCGTAAGCGATTCCATATAGACATCAAACCGATCCTTCAACGTTTCCATAGAATCATATTGCCCACGCCTGGCTGCTTGTTCCGGATGCATAAACCGCTCCGTATCCAAGTAGTCGGCATCAACCAGGCAAGAGAACAACATGCGAATCCATTGATGTATATCCTTCTCAAAATCATCAATCAAAGGCTGGTCTAACGAAGCAACCACCTCTTGCATCTCTTCCGGTGCATCTTTCAGCATCTCCTGGTAGCAATCTGTTTTAGACAGACGTCTATTCAAATTGGCCTCCCCGGAAGAAGTCCAGTCCAGCAATCCCGAATGATGTCCGGCTATACAATAAGCCAATGGAGGATAATAACCCGGCAATTTTTCTCTCGCCAGAATCGCTCCAGCCGAGGAATGGTCGGGTTTATCCACTACTTTCTGTTCCACTGCCATGCCGGATGCGCTACGGATATAAGGTTGAAAACTATTCTTTGTATATTTCCCCATATCATGCCACCAGCCATTCTGCTTTCCCCAAGCCGCCGCCCCGAAAACAGATGCAAACGATTCGCTTAATGTGGCCGTACCGACTGAATGTTCCTTCACCGTCTGTATCTGGAAAGCATCCTCTTCTATTCTGACATGCGCTATAAAATCTTGTTCTTTCATCATTTCATATAATAATTTTCCGCTATCCATTCGTCATTTGCAATAGCGACTTATAAGTAGCTATATAATAATCCGTTAATTCATTGCAAACTCTTTTTCATTTGCAATAACATTTGTTATTCACCCTACATTATTCCACCTTCACCACCGAATAGCAAGTACCCTTCATCGTGCGGCGTGAAGGGATCTTATTCTTCTGGAGCAGGCGGCCGAAATAAGTCAGCCGTTTATTGCCCAACTTAATACCGCTTTCACTTTGCAGATACTGGAGAATCTCAATGGCAGATAATTCCTGGCTCTCCTCTCCCGGCTGAGCGGCACGAAAATACTGAAGAAACAACTGCTCTTCGACAGGTATCTGCTGAAAGACCTCGTTGCTACGGGTTGTCGAGAACTCCTCTTCGGAAGTAAACCAATAACGTTCGCCATTCTTTAAAGCAGCTACAGCCTGGGCATACAACTGTTCATAGTCTATCGACGTCGAATTATCTATCGTACCGGAGATCTCTATACAGATAAAACGCCGGCTTCCAGTCGGATCGGTCAGCAGGTCGTAATTGTTGCAGGTTGCGATAAAAGAGGCATACCGGTGCAAAGACTGAATACTTCGCTTATAAGGCTGGCGGGCATTGACAACCGGCTTTTGCAGGACATTCTTCAAAAAACTCTGGTAAGCGGTACTGCCCGAATCGAACTCATCAATATTGATCAAGGCAAAACGGGTCAGCATCAGCTCGGCATCCCGTTTGTTACCAAAATCAATGCTATCCGTATAATACATACGAAGCAAAGGAGGCAACAAATTCCGGCACCAGGTGGACTTGCCACATCCCTGCGGGCCGACCAGCAGAGGCAACGAACTGTTTGCATGCAAATGCTTGCGCCTGTACCAATGGGCGGTCATACTCAGGAACCAGATATAAAACAGATTGCGCCACTGCGGATTAGCGGTCGGCAACGTATCGGCCAATGCGCGGATATGATCCTTGCCGTCCCACTCCGGCAAATATTCCAGATAATCTTCCAACGGATAAAAGACCGGTACCCTGTCGGAATAGACATACCGCTTCACATCACGATCCCAAAGAGCCAATCCTTCGGCCTGGGCATTCAGACCGATGCTATTCAGAACCGTTTCGGTAACCGGGGCAAAATGGATATAGTACGAACCCCTTGCCCGGAACTCCACTTCGCCTGCCAACATATTCCGCCGGAACTCATACCGCCGTTTCATAAACTCGTCCGTCTTGATCGAAAGTAGTTGCTCGGCAGACATCACCGGCTTCTTCCCGAAGCACTTCGACAGCTGGTACACCACGTGAACCGTCTCTCGGATCTCCTCTTCAAACAGTTCGAGATGCTGGCTAATTTTTGTCCAACGAACCACATCCTCTTCCGGTATGCCGGAACGAAAACAATTTTCAGCCAACCTCGTCAGGAAAGGTCTGACCTCTTTTCCTTCATCCAATCCCCCCGTCTTCTCGAGGGCGTCCAGCATACAGGCATTATAAAAGCGGGAAACGACACGGCTGCGGTCATATCCGGGCATCATGCGCAAAAGCGGATCTTCCTCTTTCGCCACCACCTCCCGATAGGTCGGTTCGGCAGGCATCTGCATCGGTTGCTCCTGAATCAACGGCGTAGACGAAGGATTATAATATAAACCAGGATCAAAAGAATGGCGGCATCCTCTTCCCAACGACGCCTCACCCATTTCCATATTACGCTGTAGATGAGCTTGATAAAAAGCCACTGCACGCCGGATGGCCACCGCATGAAACAACTCGGCTAACTCCTTTTTTTCGGAAGGGAACCATCGGGTAGCACAAAAGGAACCAGTATTTTCACACTCTTTCCACTCGAACCGGTAAAGGCAGCCATTGTCTGCGGGGCTAAGGAAGCGAGCTTCTTCACCGTCGCAACCTCTCCTTTATCCGCCAGATTGCCGACTTCCACCAGCACTAATCCGTTATAGACCTGATACTCCATCCTGTTTTCTTTCTTCCTGAACCGGGCGGCAAAAAACAAAACAGGAATATCCACCGCATGAATGTTCCGATCGCCAGGCATTGAAGAAGATAATATCCCCCGATGTTCATTCACCGCCCTGGCTTGCTCTCCGGATCTTATCGCAGCCATCACATCGGACAACTCTACATTCTTCAAAGACTTACCTTTAACTTGTGTTATTTTCATAATCCGGACTAATTTATGCAACTTCTATTTTATGACTAATGACAAACTTCATTGCAAACTCAACAAGATATTTGCAATAGAATAACCAACTATTATACAACTCATTATCCTGAAAGATTGCAAATGGCAAATACTTCCCGCAAACTTTATGTATAAAGCCTATTTCATCCTCGTAAACTCAATGCTTTTCAGCCTCTCCTTCAGTTTCGGGCTGGGTTTGAAACCGATGCCTTTCAATTTAATGGACTCGGCACGAATTTTCAACGGATCTTCCACTTCGTGGTTGGGTCGGGCAGTTACGGAAAAGGTACCCAAACCGTCGATCGTCACGGTATTGCCGCCTTTCAGAGCTTCTGCAATCAGAAAAGTCAGGTTTTCCACCAATCCCTTCACATCGCCATAAGTAAACGTGCTGGATTCGGCTATTTGGACAGCTAAAACATCCAAATTTACATTGCCATAGCTTACCGTCGTTACCGAATATTTTACCGCCTCATTATTCGTAATATTGTCATTGATTTTTGTCAACTTGTATCTTACCGCCATCCTGTCTCCTTTCTATTAGATTTAACATCAACACAATTTATCTCAAAGGTTACCATCCTCTATCTTATTAGTAACCACTCAGTAACAACAGCCTGTACAGGATAATCGGTCAAGGTGTACAGGATGGTTTACCAGGGTGTACAGGATAACTAACTAAGAGGTACAGGATAACTAACTAAGAGGTACAGGATAGCATTATCAAGTCAGTGCTAAAGGTATAAAATATAATGGCATAAACAATAATTATTCAGAACTTCTTTCATTCATATAACAAAACGAAGGCCGCGGGATTCACATCCGACGGCCTCCTACACTAACCCTTAACTTTAACCAATGAAAAACAATAATCTACTTTATTAGTTTTTTAGCGAAGCGATTGCGGCTTCGTAATTCGGTTCGTTTGTTATTTCAGAAACCAGTTCTTCATAAACAACTTTACCTGCTTCGTCGACAACTATCACGCCACGGGCTAACAAACCCTTCAGCGGACCATCGACCATCAGCATCCCATACCCGTTTTCAAAACAAGAACAACGGAATGCAGAAAGTGGAATCACTTTATCGATACCTTCCGTGGTACAGAAACGTCCTTGCGCAAAAGGCAGGTCTTTTGATACGGCAAGCACCACAGTGTTAGGATGAGAAGCAGCTTCTTTATTAAAACGTCTTACCGATGCGGCACACACGGCAGTGTCCAAACTCGGAAATACGTTGATCACGACTTTCTTACCTTTCAAATCTTTCAGATGCAATTCGGATAAATCGCTCTTTACACCTTTAAAATCAGGAGCCTCTGCTCCAACTGCGGGCAATGAACCGTTCGTATTGACTTCATTACCTTTAAATGTTATCTTTGCCATCTTTTGTAGTATTTTATGTACTTTATCAAAAGCGGCTTACAAATATAAGCTGCTTTGTATAACTTAAACAAAGGAATCTGAATAATGTTTCGCCTTTTAACTCTTTTTAATTACTGCTCACGATAACTCTTTTTCTATCTTTGACCCAAAATAGAATGAAATGGATTGGTTGATTATTTGTTTACTTGTTGTAATCATTGCTTTACAGGTCTTTTTCCGTCCCCGGAAAGACCATTCGGACATCGCAGGCGAGCTGAAACGGCTACTCGATGAAATGCAGCGTTCGTTTGAACGCATTGAAAAAAACTTTCGGGAAGATTTTCGTCTGAACCGGGAAGAAAGCCGCATCGTCGCCAGGGATAACCGGGAAGAGCTGACGCGCTCCATGAACGAATTCCGGGATGCTTTCGACCGGGGAATCGCTTCGTTCAACACCCTGCAACGGGAAAAGTTTGCCAATCTGGACGAACAGCAACGCCTGCTTGTCGCCAACACGGAAAAACGGTTGGAAGAAATCCGCCTGACCGTAGACGAGAAATTGCAAAAGACACTTAACGACCGGATCGGCCAATCATTCCGGCTTGTGACGGAACAACTGGAAAGCGTACAGAAAGGACTTGGAGAAATGCAAACGCTGGCACAAGACGTAGGTGGTTTGAAACGTGTCCTCAGCAATGTGAAGACACGCGGCAACATCGGGGAAATCCAGTTAAGCATGCTTCTCGAACAAATCCTGGCACCGGAGCAATACGAGGCGAATGTGCACACCCGCAAAGGATCGGATGCCGTCGTGGAGTTTGCCGTCAAACTTCCGGGGCGTGACGATGTCCGCGAATTCGTCTATCTGCCGATAGATGCAAAATTTCCCAAAGACGTCTACGAACAGCTGCTCGATGCATATGATCATGCCGACACACAGGCAATAGAGACAGCCGGAAAGCTATTGGAAACAACCATTAAAAAGATGGCAAAGGATATTTCCGACAAGTATCTGGCTCCCCCCGCCACCACCGATTTCGGCATCATGTTCCTGCCTTTCGAAGGAATCTATGCGGAGGTCGTACGCCGTTCCTCCCTGCTGGAAGAACTACAACGCAACTATAAGGTGGTCGTCACCGGCCCGACAACACTTGCTGCCATCCTGAACAGCCTGCAAATGGGATTCCGCACACTCGCTATCCAAAAACACTCCGGCGAGGTATGGACCATCCTGGGCGCGGTAAAGAAAGAATTCGAGAAGGTAGGCGGCATGCTGGAAAAAGCACAGAAGAACTTGCAGACGGCCAGCGGACAGATCGAAGAGGTGTTAGGGACACGCACACGCGTGATCCAGCGCAAGCTGAAAGACGTAGACACCCTCAGCGACAGGGAAGCACGCGCCATCCTTCCCGAAATAGGTTCATTAACGGATGAAGAAGACAAAAACGGATTATGAAAAAGAGACAGATTCCACATACATACGCCATCATATTTTATATCATTCTTTTCTGTGCCGCCCTCACCTGGATCATTCCGGGCGGACAATACAAGGAAAACATCAATGCCGCCGGAGAAAAAACGGTTGTCTACGAAGCGGTAGAACACGTTCCGCAAACCTGGCAGGTGTTCTCGGCTTTCTATAAAGGATTTGTCGACAAGGCAGATATCATCGTCTTCATCCTGATTATCGGAGGGGCGTTCTGGATCGTCAACGACAGTAAGGCTTTCGATATCGGAACCGTCAGTTTCCTCGGCCGTGCCCGTAAAATGGAAAACAACCGCTTCTTGCGCAAGATCGGAGTGGAGAATTTCTTACTGACATCCATCATGCTACTATTCAGCATATTCGGAGCTGTCTTCGGGATGAGTGAAGAGACCATCGCATTTTGCCTGGTGCTTGTCCCGATGGCGATCTCGATGGGATATGACTCCATCACAGGCGTCTGCATGGTCTTTGTCGCTGCCGGATTAGGATTTGCCGGGGCGATACTGAACCCGTTTACAATCGGTATTGCGCAAGGGCTGGCCGGTATTCCGCTCTTTTCCGGAATCGAATACCGGATATTTTGCTGGATTGTAATCAACATGATTGGTTTCGCCTGGATACTGCGTTATGCTGCTAAAGTAAAGAAAAATCCGAAAGCTTCGTTAGTCTACGAAGAAGATCAGTATTGGCGGGACCTACACAATAACAACTCGCTGGATGTAAGCTATCATACGCCACGTGCCGCCTGGATCAGTTTCGGTATACTGGCAGTCATACAAATCATTTTCGCCGCTTATTATCCTGCAACAACTTTACAAATCGGGAACAGCATTATCAAAGGACTGCCTCTCCTTCCCGTTCTAACGGCTGCTTTTATCCTGACTTCCCTGTTTGCCCTACGCAAGACAGTCCATCTTTATATCCTGAACCTCCTCTTCTTCACGATTTTTTATCTGATAACGGGAGTGATGGGATATGGCTGGTATATCATGGAGATAGCCACCTTGTTTTTCGCCCTCGGACTGGCCGCCGGCATCGCCAACAACCGGACTCCCAACGAACTGGTCAAACTGTTTCTGGACGGATGCAAGGACATTATGAGCGCAGCCTTGGTTGTCGGCCTTGCAGGCGGTATTATCGTGATACTGAAAGAAGGGCTTGTCATCGACACCATTCTCTACAACCTGGCGAAAGGGATGGAAGGGCTCGGACAAGTGGCGACTGTCGGCATGATGTACGTGATCCAGACCTTGATCAACCTGATCATTCCTTCCGGAAGTGCTAAAGCAGCTCTGACCATGCCGATCATGGCTCCCTTCTCCGATTTGATCGGGTTGTCTAAACAAGCGACTGTAATGGCTTTCCAGTTCGGAGACGGATTCACCAATATGATCACTCCGACTTCGGGAGTGTTGATCGCCGTTCTGGGTGTCAGCCGTATCCCTTACGATAAATGGTTTCGCTGGGCATGGAAATTCATATTGCTTTTGGTTATAATCGGATTTCTGTTGCTAATACCGACAGTATTGGTCCCGATGAACGGATTTTAATGGAGAGGAAGATCATACATATCGACATGGATGCATTCTACGCTTCCGTGGAGCAGCGGGATAATCCGGAACTTCGCGGGATTCCGCTTGCAGTCGGCCACGCGGAGGAACGTGGGGTCGTAGCAGCAGCGAGCTATGAAGCCCGGAAGTTCGGCGTACGTTCCGCCATGTCGTCACAAAAGGCTAAACGTCTATGCCCGCAACTTACGTTTGTTTCCGGGCGGATGGATGTCTATAAAGCAGTGTCCCGCCAGATACACGAAATCTTCCACGAGTATACCGACATTATCGAGCCGCTTTCGCTGGACGAGGCGTTTCTGGATGTAACCGAGAATAAACAGAATATCCCGCTTGCCGTCGACATAGCCAAAGCGATCAAGCAAAAAATCCGGGAAGAGCTACATCTGATTGCCTCGGCAGGAGTATCGTATAATAAGTTTTTAGCCAAAATAGCCTCCGACTACCGTAAACCGGACGGACTTTGCACCATCCATCCGTCCCAGGCAGAAGAATTCATCAAACGTCTGCCGATCGAATCCTTCTGGGGGATCGGTCCGGTCACCGCCCAGAAGATGCACACATTAGGCATCCATAACGGTGAGCAGTTGAGAGCTTGTTCACAAGAAATGCTCACACGGCAATTCGGAAAAGCAGGGATTTTATATTATGAATTTTCAAGAGGGATAGACCTGCGCCCGGTCGAAGCCGTCCGAATCCGCAAATCCGTAGGCTGCGAACATACGCTCGAAAAAGATATTTCGCAGCAATCGTCCGTTATCATCGAATTATATCATGTTGCGACCGAACTGACCGAACGGCTGCAACGAACCGGTTTCAAAGGGAATACCCTTACTTTAAAGATTAAATTTCATGATTTCAACCAAAAGACAAGAAGCATCACCCAAAGCCGCGAACTGACTACTTTAACCGCAATACTACCTTTAGCCAAAGGACTGTTGAAAGACATCGAATATACGACTCACCCGATTCGCCTGATCGGCCTTTCTGTCTCCAACCCTTACGAGAAGAACGAAGAGAAAGCCCGCTGGGAACAACTAAGTTTCGAATTCAGCGACTGGGATAACTAAAGGAGGCAAGTGAAGGCTGTCAAAATAAAAATTCGCTTATTTATTTCTTTCCGGCACGGATCTCAACAGGGAAAGAATAAAAAACCCGTGTAATCCGTGCCGAAGAGAATTACTCTAAATACGTATATCCATACAAGCCGGAACGATAGTTGGAAAGGAACTCCTTGCCTTCTTCTACCGAAATCTTTCCTTCTTTTACAGACTTTGTTACCCAAGTTTCCAGCGTCCTCACCAGTTTTTTAGGATTATACTGAACATAATCGAGCACTTCGGCAACCGTTTCCCCGTCGATGACTTGCTCGATGTTGTAACCCTTTTCATCTACCGTTACATGCACGGCATTCGTATCACCGAAGAGATTGTGCATATCTCCCAGTATTTCCTGATAGGCCCCTACCAGAAAGACACCAATATAATAAGCATCTTTTCCTTTCAGCGAATGTACCGGTAGATCATGGGAAACATTGCGTGTCGAAATAAAGTTGGCAATCTTGCCATCCGAGTCGCAGGTTATGTCCTGCAAAGTCGCCGTCCGGTCCGGACGTTCATCCAACCGCTGGATAGGCATGATCGGGAAAATCTGATCAATCGCCCAAGAGTCAGGCAAGGACTGGAAAAGCGAGAAATTACAGAAATACTTATCAGCCAATAGTTTGTCCAGCTTTCTAAACTCATCCGGTGCATGTTTCAGACCGGACGCTATCTGACTGATCTCGCGCGTCACAGACCAATACAAGCGTTCGATTTGGGCACGGGTCTTCAAATCGACAATACCATGGCTGAACAAATCCAACGCTTCCTCGCGTATCTGCTGCGCATCGTGCCAGGCTTCCAGCATACGGCTCTGGTTCAGCTTATCCCATATCTCATACAGTTCATGCACAAGTTCATGGTCGGATTCACTCACTTCGAAGTCTTCATCCATTTCGGGAAGCGTAGCTGTTTCCAGCACTTCAAATATCAAAACGGAATGATGGGCTGTCAGCGAACGTCCGCTCTCCGTTATGATATTCGGATGCGGGATGCCGTTCTTGTCACTGGCATCGACCATTGTGGAAATAGAGTCATTCACATATTCTTGGATGGAATAATTGACGCTGCTCTCGCTATTGGAAGAGCGGGTACCGTCGTAATCGACCCCCAGTCCGCCACCAATATCCACAAACTCGATATTGAAGCCCATCGCATGCAGTTGTACATAAAATTGTGATGCTTCGCGCAAAGCCGTTTTAATTCGGCGTATCTTGGTCACCTGGCTGCCGATATGGAAATGGATCAGCTTCAGGCAATCTGTCAAATCTTTCTTTTCCAAAAAATCAAGCGCTTCCAGCAATTCGCTGGACGTCAGGCCGAACTTGCTGGCATCGCCTCCACTCTCTTCCCATTTTCCACTGCCGGAAGAGGCCAGTTTGATGCGGATGCCGATATTCGGACGGACATTCAGCCGCTTGGCCATCTTGGCGATCAAAGTCAGCTCGTTGATCTTCTCGACAACCAGAAAGATGCGTTTGCCCATCTTCTGCGCCAGCAAAGCCAGTTCGATATAACTCTCATCCTTGTAACCGTTGCAAATAATCAAAGAATCCGAATCCGTATTGACCGCAATCACCGCATGGAGTTCCGGCTTTGAACCGGCTTCCAACCCCAAGTTGAACTTCTTGCCATGACCGATAATCTCTTCCACAACCGGACGCATCTGATTTACCTTAATAGGATAGATAATGAAATTCTGCGCCTTATAACCATATTCATCGGAAGCCTGCTTGAAACAGTTCGCTATCTTTTCAATACGGTTATCCAGAATATCTGGGAAACGGATCAGTACAGGAGCCTCCACATCCCGTAATTGCAGTTCGTCGACCAGCTCTCTCAGGTCTACACCGGCGCCGTCTTTACGAGGAGTTACCACTACATGACCTTTGTCATTGATACCAAAGTACGAAGTCCCCCAACCTGTGATGTTGTAGAGTTCTTCTGAGTCTTCAATACGCCATTTTCTCATTTCTTCTTCAGTGCAAAAAATACATTTTTGTATTTGGAATAAATAAATAGATACTGTTCAGACGTTACAAGTCAATATATTTATCGACGAGCTTATCAAAATGGTTGTAAATATAAGCAATAGATATATAATTATGGCAGATTTGGCCAAGAAAAACGCCATACAGGAATAATTGTTCCGTTTCGGCCGACAACCGGCTGTCTTTCCTACCTCATTTGACCAGGTATCGGCCTGACCGATTGTTCAATAGCTTAAATCTCGACAAAACAGTTTTCACAGCCACTTGCCTGTGCGGGACAGATGTCCGATAAAAAACAATCCGTACAAAACACAACTGAGTATACAAAAAAATAATACCCGGTAAATACTTAATCTACCAGGTATTATTTTCAAATTATGTGATTCCGGAGCGATTCGAACGCTCGACCCACGCCTTAGAAGGGCGTTGCTCTATCCAGCTGAGCTACGGAACCATCCTTATTTGCGGTGCAAAGGTAGTAATATTATTTTAACAAGCAAATATTTTTGTTATTTTTTCCTCCAAAATTCATATGTAGTCGAACTGCATAAAGGAGGAAATAAAATCAGAACGGATATCCCACCGCAAAATGCCAAGCGAAGTTACTACCAAAGTTCGGATGCAGGATGGCCCATTTCCTTTTGCCGCTTTCCTGCGGATTATAGGCTTTCATACCGGTATCGAAACGGATCAGGAAGAAATCGAAATCGAGGCGGAGACCTAACCCGTAAGAGACAGCAATCTCTTTGTAGAAACGGGAAAAATCGAAGTTGCCGTTCGGACGGCTCTCATCCTTATGGAAAGTCCAGATATTACCGGCATCGATAAAGGCCGCCATCTCGAATTTCCAAAATAGCTTCGTCCGGTATTCCAAATTCAAATCCAGACGGATATCACCGATCTGCTGCGCAAAAGACTTGATCGAGTCGAGCGGCATGCTACCGGGACCTAACGAACGGACAGACCAACCACGGACACTATTTGCCCCCCCAGAGAAATAGCTGCGCTCGAACGGCAGCATCTTCGAGTTGCCATACGGATAACCAACACCGACACCGACGTGGAAAGCCAGCTTGTTACGATTGTCCAGTACGATACTTTTACTAAAATCGATATCCCCTTTCACAAACTGGGCATAATTAATCCCAAACAATTTATAGCGTCCTTCGTCATCCTTATCCGCACCAGTCAGGCGGGAAAGCCCATACAACAAGTTACCCGCCATCTCGAAGGAAAAGCGAACGGAATGCGTATTCCTCAAACGATTCTGAGGATCATAATTATTAAAAGAATAGGTATAACCGGAACCGACGATAAACTGGTCGGTAAAATTGTAGAGTAAAGTAGATTCGGGCAACGAATCTTTAAATGCCTGGCTGATCTTCGGCAAGTGCACATAGTCTATGTCCAACAACTTGAACACATGGCGCGCCTGCATATTGCTCCGCTCCTGCCAGATATAATTCCATCCTGCAGAAACAATGGCTCTTTTGAACTCCGGACGCGTCTGTATGCTGTAACTCACCTTCAGTTCGGTCGTTGCACGAATCTTACGACGGAAATTCTCATGCAAGAAGGGAAACAAGAAACGGGGGAACAAGACAGATGCCTCCGTACCGAACTCCCAAAAGTTGTTTCCTTCCGACTGGCTGCCGGATAACGCCTCGTATGCACCGCGCACTTTAGCAGAGAAAACCTCCGATCCTTTGAACAAGTTCCGGTGCTGATAGTTCAAACTCGAAGCAAAACCAAAATCTCCTGCCGAGTTCGTTCCTTCCAGGTCAACCCCGAAACCCTGCAACTTGGCAGGAGAAGTCAGGATCGTACAATTGAGCTTCATCGTGTCATTCTCTTCGACCTCAGAAAAACGGATATTCACATTACGCAAAGCACGCAACGTGGCAAACGAAGAATAGGTCTGCTCCACCGTCCGCTCGTTATACAGGCGCCCCGGCATGATATAATTACTCTTGCGCAAGACTCCCGGACGGATACTTCTGCCGTTCTTGCCGTACAGGATATTGATACCGCCGGTTCGGACCGTATCGTAAGACATGGCGTTGTTTTCCTCCAACGTCAACGGATCATAATCGGTCACAATCGAAACATCTTTAATGTAATATTGGCGATGCAACGTGTCGAGCACCGTTCCGTCGGGTTTCTGCAAACGGTACGGTTTCAACAACATATCCAAGTCAACGATATTCCGGTTCAAAGAGCTATCGGCAATATAAGACAGGTAGTCCCGGTTGAAAGCATAATAACCACGCCGGCGAAGCAAAGTCGTGAGGCGCTGCCGTTCCTTGTCCAGTATATCTCGGTCAAACAAGGCACTGTCTTTTATCAGGGATGTATAATCGTCGGAATAAGTACGAAAAGCCGAAGCCAGCACAGAACGGTGAGGTGGTTTGAGTTTGGCGATGCTATCGATCTTCGGATCGCTCAACTCCATCGAGTAGTTATGGATGCGGTAAGGAGTGTTAGAGACGATCTTATAGGTCACGACAGCCTTCTTAGTTCGCGAAGTATCGATAGAAGCCGAAACTTCAGCGTTCATATACCCTTTATTGATGAAGAAGCGTTTCAGCTCGTCGACTGATTGCGTTACCAGCGTCGTATCCAGAATAACAGGCGCCTCTCCCATCCGACGAAGCTGTTTATTGATCCATTTCTTCTCGTTCCGGCCCGACCAGTCGTACACGAACAACTGCCATTTCATCAACCCGAATGCCTTAAAGTTGGGCTGCTGGCGCAAATAAGGCTTCAAATCGCTGTTTTTATAAGTCTTACTATCCGACACGATCTCCACTTTGTCCAGCAAATATTCTCCCTCGCCCACATATTTCGTCGAGCTACAGGAGACTAACAGCAATAGGAAACAAATGAAATATAGTGTTTGGATTCCCTTCATCATTCAAGCTTTTACGCACGCAAATGTAAAAATAAAATGTGGTTTATGGTTTATGATTTATGATTTATCAATGACACATAATTCACCTGTCTCTTATACACATCTGACGCTGC
>DXRF01000370.1 GCA_019411205.1 Parabacteroides sp.
TTCTGTTATATTCTGTTTTTTGTTGGGCCAGCAAACATATTGGCAGCACAACAAAAAGAGTCAAAATCCAAAGTCTTTTCATAAACACGTTAATAATACGTTGATCCTTCATTTACCAATACACCATCGGTATTGTAGATATCGAACAAACCATCTTTACGTTCGAAAGCACGGCCATTTTCGGCAATCCCGACATTACGGTATTTACAGGGTATGCGCTCGTTCGCATCCGAATCGATTGCCCCGTACAACATGGTCGATTTCTTTCGTACAATTGTAAAGTTCCCGAAAGTTTTCTTCATCTCATATTGAGCTTTCCTGTCGGCCAAAAGTTTGGCAGCTTCCTTTTCATCACAAGAAATCAAAAGGCGTACGACCTCTTCCGTCAACTTGGTTTCTTTCGCTTTCGTGAAATCTTTCTTTGCATTTGTAAAGTCCGCTTTTCCCATCTTCTCCTTGCCGGAAGCGATTAAAGCGGCATATTCCGCCTCAATTTCTTCAGCAGTAGGCTGTACTGGCTGTGTCGTTATTTTATTCTCTTCAGCCGGGACCTGCTTTGTCTCCGGTTGCTTCCGGGGTTCATCAACAACAACGGGCGTCACCTTTTCCGGCTGTCGGGCCATTGCTGCCTCTGTTTTCTTATCCTTCTCGCCAAGCATAGATACATCTTTCATCTCCGAAACAGTTGTGTCTTGAAAGATGCTTATTGAATCTTTTTCTTCTTCGACCGGACTAATCAACTCCGTTACATCCGGTTTCGTAGAGGTCTTGTTTCCCTGCACCAGAAAAGCAACAACATATCCTACACTGGCAAATATAGCAATAAGCACGGATATCAGTACCCCTTTTCTTTTTTTCTTAGGGGGTTGAGAAATAATTTCTTCGCTATTTATAATCGTACGATCTTCGTCCTCCTCATTCTGAGGCGATTGCTCATTCGGATGTATGATCGTTGTCTCATCATCCGTTTCCTGCCCGTCTGTATTTTGCAACTCATTTGCAGGTATTTCTTCTTCCGCAGGAAAATCTAATGCAGCCATCATTTCATCCACCGTTTGGAAACGATCGGCCGGAATGATTTGCATTGCCTTGATTATGGCGGCTTCTGTCTTAGGAGATATATTCTTGTTCAGTTCCGACGGATTCTGCAAAGGACGTGTTGCCCGCAAAATAGATTCGGTCGGAATCTTCCCAGTCAAAAGGTTATACATGGTAGCACCGAGCGAATAGATATCCGGACAGGGTGAAAAACATTGTGTCCCTTCGTTATCGTATTGTTCGATCGAGGCAAATCCTTTTGACAAGGTAAGCATGGTCGTACTTGTTTCCTGTTGCTCGATGTCATATCGCTTGCTCACGCCGAAATCGATCAGACGTGCTTTCCCTGACGAGTCGATCAGGATATTGCTGGGTTTGATATCCAAGTGAAGAATGTTCTTTTCATGTACAAACTGGAGTGCTTCTCCAATCTGGCGAACATATCTGAGGACTTTCGGTTCCGGCAATATGCCTTCCCTGTCCATCATATATTTGAGTGAACAGCCGGAAATATATTCCATGGCAATATAAGCGGTGTCGTTTTCTTCGAAAACTTCCAGCACATTCACTATATGGGGATGGTGGACTTCAGAAAGTATCTTGGCTTCCTTGATAAGTTTCTCCTTGAATTTATCGAAAAGAACCCTTCCCGTCTCGGAATGCACCTTGACAGCAAAAGATTCTGCGTCCCTGTAACAATAGTCTTTAAAGAAATATTCTTTTATGCAAATAGGCACCTCTGTCTGTACGGTTCCTAACGAGCCCTTCACCTCCGTATACCAGACGCCTTTGTATGTTATACCAAAGCCGCCCTGACCGATTACATGAGTGATCCGATATTTTCCATTCTGAA
>DXRF01000371.1 GCA_019411205.1 Parabacteroides sp.
TCTTGAATGCTCCGGTCTACCGTAACCGTATGCTCGACGGCTACGACGAGGTGATCCGCCTGCTTGGAAAACCTGGTGCTTCCCGGCGTACGGCGGAGCTTATCTATCAATCACTGAAGCATTAACATCTTTTATCAACCTTCTTTGCAGCATTTACAAAGTGTTTGTCATCTTCCTTTTTAGAAAGAAAAATAAACAAATTAGATACATGTTATGAAGACGTTGAAAAGTTTTATGCTATTGGTTGGAATCTTATTAGGTTCTACAGCTTTTTATTCATGTTTGGATGACGACGATGCTTACAGCGAATTTTGGAAAGATAGTATCCAGGCAATTGTAACGGTAAAACCATTGAGTGATAATTCTTATTACATGCAGCTCGACGACAGTACGACGCTGTTCCCGACAAACTCATATGTGCCTGAGAATTTGAAAGAAATTCGTGCATTCGTTGTCTATAAGAACGACGAGAAGAAGACCGAAGGTTATGATCAGTCTGTCCAGTTGTTAAGAATGGACACTCTTCTGACCAAAGCGATCGCGCCAGATCTGGGTTCGGAAAATGATTCCTATTACGGAACGGACATGTTGGCCTTGAACGGCGCTAGCGTCTGGTCTAAGAACGGGGTGTGGATCGAGGACGGATATATCACGTTCGATTTCTATATCCAAAGAGGTTATGACGACAATGTCAAGCATTTCCTGAACCTGGTACAGACAAACAGCGCCGATCCGTATGAACTGGAGTTCCGTCATAACGCTTATGGCAATATCGACTCGTCCATCAGACCTTCGTCCGGCCTGGTTTCCTTCAAGCTGGATAAGTTGCCGAGTACGGAGGGCAAGACGGTGAAGTTGAAGATCAAATATAAATCTTTCGTTTCGAACGACTATAATACCGTCGAATTGGATTATAAATCAAAAGAAACGGAAGAAACAGAAGAGTAAGAACCTTCCCACATAACTTTTATTTTTATCATTTAGTTCAGGGAGAGAGGCATCGGGATGATGCCTTTCTTTTTATGCGGCCTATAGCTTTTGACATAAAAGGTTATAGGCTTTTTCTTAGCATGTTATGGCTTCTTTTCAGGAATGTGCTATCTTTTTTGCTTTTTCTTGCCGGAAAGATGCAACGTTTCTCCGGTCTCCCTCGTTTATATAAATGAAAATGGAAGAAACAAATGCACATCTGATCGAGGAGTGCCGGCGTGGAAACCGGACTGCACAGCTCGCCCTTTACAAGCAATACGCGGGGCGGCTGTATGTCGCCTGTCTGCGTATCGTCGGCAACGTGCCGGAGGCTGAGGAAGCGATGCAGGATTCTTTCCTGAAAATATTCACCCGCCTGGACCAGTATCAAGACGGGCAATGTTTCGAAGCATGGATGCACCGTATAGCCGTCCATACAGCCATTGATTACGTGCGCCGCCAGACACCCGATTGGGAAGAACTTTCGGATAACTACACCGAACCCGACGACGACGGGCCGGACGAGGAGGATATCCGTTATTCGGTTGCCCAGGTGAAGGAAGCCTGCAAGAAACTGCCGGCCGGCTATCGCGTGATTCTCTCGCTCTACCTCTTTGAGGGATATGATATGGAAGAGATTGCCTCCATCCTGAAGATCCAGCCGCCGAGCGTGCGCAGCCAGTATCTCAGGGCAAAGCGCAAATTGTTGGACATAATAGCAGCAAATAAAGAAAATGGATAAACTGAAAAAATTCATAGACACGAACCGGGAAGCATTTGAAGATGACCTGTTACCAGAAGGCCATTTCGAACGCTTCGAGCAGAAGCTGGCTGTTCCGCGCAAAAGCCGGGCTATGTTGTAT
>DXRF01000372.1 GCA_019411205.1 Parabacteroides sp.
GCCGTACATCTTCAGCCGCATCCGTGAATACCTCCATCAGTATTGGTCGGTTGTGAGGGGTAGGTTGGGTGAAAACTACCATCGCATCCGTCAGTTCTTCGTCGTTATGGACGGAAAAGTAATTGAATCCCCGCTCTTCGGCCCATCCTTTGGCTGAAGTTTTGTGTGTGGCGGTCACGAAACGATGTGTTTTATCTTCCATTTTCAGTCCGGGAAGCGTTTGAAATATTTCACCGCCTCCGTTATTGAGCAGCAGGATGCGTAGGTTACAGCCGAAGTTAGTATTCCAAAGTGCGTTCATATCATAAAAGAAACTCAAGTCTCCGATCACCACAAAATTCAGTTTGTCTGAACAAACGGAGTAACCGATGGCAGTCGAAAGCGATCCTTCTATGCCGCTCGTCCCACGGTTGCAGCAGACTTCCACATCTTCTGGGAGTGTGTATAACTGGGCGTAACGTATGGCTGAACTGTTGCCTAAATGCAAGGCCGCGGGTGTTGGAAGTGACTTGATCAATGCTTCGATAGCAGCCATTTCCGAATAGCCGAATTCCGGTTGTGGCAAGTTGCGGGTGTTGTTCTCCCAGATGCGTGGAAACTCCGTCGTCCGATTATCCAGCAAGTAAGCGATTTTTTCGAGAAATTCGAACGGATCCATTTCGATAACGGTTGTCAAGGAACCGTAAAGGTCCGTTACTTCTCCGTCGAGCGAAACATGCCAGTGTTCGCGGGGCGGATGCTTGCGGAGAAACTGTTTGAGACGTTTTGACACGATATGTCCGCCGTACGTGATCAGCAGGTCGGGAACCATCTTTTCCAGCTTTTCTTCTGGCAGGACGTAAAGGGCGGTGTCGAAATTTTTTACTGGGATGCCGGGAACGGTCTTGTTACCTGTGTGCTCGGTAAGCCAGGCAAAATGCTTGTATAACAGTTTGGAATATTTCTTTTCAAAAAGATAGATCAGATTCATCTGTCCGGCAACGATCATGCGACGGTGGTAATTGTTCAGCCGTTCGATCAGTCCGGTATATTCACGGTCGTAAACGTTTAATCCTTGATAGCGGGTGATGACGCGTACTTTCGGCAATTCCTCTGTGGTGAAGCGGAACAACGGTTCCGAGATCGGCACGTTAATATGCACCGGTCCTTTCCCATGATGGTTCAGTTCGAGCAGGGCTTCGTTGATAAGACGGTTGCAATACCATTCGTCTTCGTCGGTATATATCTCCGGCAAGTTAACGGATTTTTTGACAAGCGACCCGAATATACCGGGTTGTGGAAGCGTCTGTCCGTCCATCTGCCCGATCCAGGCACCGGGACGGTCTGCCGAGATGACGACCAATGGCACTTGCTGATAGAAGGCTTCCGATACGGCAGGATGAATATTAAGCAATGCACTGCCCGATGTGCAGCAGACGGCAGCCGGGCTGCCACCATGCAATGCCAGCCCGATAGCGAAGAAAGCCGCGCTTCGTTCGTCCGTAACCGGATAGCAGGAAAAAAACGGGTGATTGGCAATCGTATGTATAATAGGGGAATTGCGGCTGCCGGGACACAAAACGATTTTCTTGACGTTATGCTCGATAAGCAGGGCTACGAGCTGTAGGATGTTTTTTTTATCTGAGTACATAGTGTATTTGTTTGCATTGTCATGCGATGGTTCGATCGCTTTTTCTGCAAAGATAACATCTGTGGGGCAGAAAACATTCATAATCTTAATGAAAAAGAAGGTGTGTCAAAAAGCACACCTTCTTGTTGTTTATGCACAAAGCCCCGACTTT
>DXRF01000373.1 GCA_019411205.1 Parabacteroides sp.
TGAACTTCCATTTGGAATCGATGTGCATCAAAGGAAAAGGAACTTTTCCCGGAGAAAAGGCCTTTTCAGCCAGGCGAACCATGACGGAAGAGTCTTTTCCGATAGAATAAAGCATAACAGGATTCTCAAACTCGGCAGCTACCTCCCGGATGATATGGATAGACTCTGCTTCCAACTCCTGTAAATGGCTTAATTTATAATCTGACATAATTATAGGATTGTATTATTTTGATTACTTATTTATGATTGTCTTGCAACGGTTACTTTCGGAATGATCAGGTCCATCAACCTCTGAACAGATTCTTCCAGGCTCAACACAGAAGTGTCTAACGTCAGGTCAGGATGTTCGGGGGCTTCAAAAGGAGCGGAAACACCCGTAAAATCCTTGATCTCTCCCCGGCGTGCCTTCGCATACAACCCTTTGACATCGCGCCGCTCGCACTCTTCGATCGGAGTGCTGACATATATTTCCAGGAAGTTCTCTTTCCCGATAATGGATGCTGCCATTTCCCTCAAATCGTTATTCGGGCTGATAAAAGCCGCTATCGTGATAATCCCCGTATCGATAAAGAGCTTGCTTACCTCGGCGATACGGCGGATATTCTCTACCCGGTCTTCGGCCGAAAAGCCGAGATTGTTGTTGATCCCGCTGCGGATATTATCACCGTCCAGGATGCGGCACAGCAAACCGCACTTGTGCAACTCGCGCTCAAGCGCTATCGCCACCGTGCTCTTCCCGGAACCGCTCAGCCCGGTAAACCATACCATTACACTGCGTTGTTTCAACAAACGCTCCTTATCTTCCCTTGTCATCATCCTATCGAAAATAGGATAGATGTTATTTTGTTTATCTTCCATTGTCAGTAATCTTATTAGTTGTCAATTGCCAATCATCGATTGGCAATTGTTTAGAATTTCCAGATCATCGGTATCACGAACACCGAGATCAAAAAAGTGATTAAGTTAAGAGGTAAACCGATTTTCACGAAGTCCGTGAACTTATAACTACCGATACCTTGCACGATCAGATTGGTCTGATAGCCGATCGGCGTACTGAAACTTGCGGATGCCGCCATACAGATCACCACAAAGAACGGTGTCGGGTCGACGCCGAGCTGCGTAGCGACCGACAAAGCGATCGGGAAACTGAGCGCCGCAGCCGCATTGTTCGTAATCAATTCCGTGAAAATATTGGTGATGATAAAAAGGATCGCCAGCAAAGCATACGGGCCGATATTATGCGCCATACCGATAATATGGCTGGCTATCAAAGCCGCGAAACCTGAATTCTCCATCGCCTTGCTGATGGCAAAGGCACAGGCAATCGTAATCAGAATATCCCAGGATATATATTTGGTATACTTTTTCGGAGGGAAAATCTTGGTCCACGCCATGATGATAGTCGTAATGCAGACAAAGAAAAACATATCCAGCCGTATTTCGGGAAACGCCTCTTTCACCACAGGCAACTCCCCTACCGTGGCACCTACGATCATAAAGATCAGCAAGCCCAACGCCAGCCAGCGCTTCTTGCGGGAAACAGGTTCCGTACCGTCCGTACCGTTGGCAAGCAAAAGGAAGACACTGGATTCGCCCCATGTCGGTACGAACGTATCGTCCGCCCAGAGGACCAGCGTATCGCCTTCGTGCAACGTCACCTTGTCGAGATCGCGGGTAAACCGCTGTCCCCCGCTCTTCACCTCTTTCACGATTGCCGCAGAGTCAGGGGTAGAGATAAACTCCCACCGCCTTTTT
>DXRF01000038.1 GCA_019411205.1 Parabacteroides sp.
GACCCCATCACCGACATCAGGATCGAAGAAGGGCCGACCAACGGAACCACCTTGTAATTTTTGCGCTGCGCAATCGCCACCACATCAGCACCCGGATCGGCAACAGCCGGACAACCGGCCTCCGAGATCACACCTACCGGCTCGCCTTTCGCCAAAGGAGCCAGATAGCCTGCAACGGCTTCGGGCGACGTATGCTTGTTCAGCTCATAAAAGACAAGATCGTCTATCACGATCGAAGGCGCTGTCTTTTTCAGGAAACGGCGTGCCGTACGCACATTTTCGACAATGAAATGACGGATGGAAAGGATGACCTCCCGGTTATATTCGGGAAGCACCCGGCGATGTTCGACGTCGCCAAGCGTGACGGGGATAAGGTAGAGAGCGGACATGAATTTATGATTTATGATTCGTGATTTATGATTCATGATCATGATAAAAAGGGCGGCATTGCCATAAATCATAAATCATAAATCATAAATCTTAATGCAAAAGTAGTATTTTTGCCGAAAACAAGCGAAAAGAGATGGCACTTCCGATAGATTTTATCACACGTACCCGTGCATTGCTGGGAAATGAGTTCGACAGTTTCGAAGCGGCGTTGCAGGCCGATGTCCCCGTCAGTATCCGTATCAACGAGAAAAAAGGCACACCTGCTCCATCGGTGGCCGGTGCACCGTGCGAACGGGTAGCCTGGTGCGATACAGGCTATTACCTACCCGAAAGGCTTTCGTTTACCTTCGATCCGCTCTTCCATGCCGGCGCCTACTACGTACAGGAGGCCTCGTCCATGTTTCTCGAACAGGTGATCCGTAGCCATGTGAAAACGCCAGTCCGGTGTCTTGACCTATGTGCCGCTCCGGGAGGCAAATCAACCCATCTGGCGGCTTGCCTGCCGGAAGGAAGCCTGCTGGTCAGCAACGAAGTGATCCGCAGCCGGAGCCATATACTGGCGGAAAATATCGCCAAGTGGGGCAACCCGAATTGCGTCGTGACCGGCAACGATCCGGAAGAAATCGGCCGCCTGACGCATTTCTTTGATGTGATCGTCGCCGATGTGCCCTGTTCCGGCGAAGGCATGTTCCGCAAAGACACCGACAGCACAGGCGAATGGAGCGTAGCGAACGTCGCGCTCTGTGCCGGACGCGGGCGCCGCATCATCCACGACATCTGGAACGCGCTGAAACCCGGCGGCCTGCTGATCTACAGCACCTGTACCTACAACACGGAGGAGGATGAAGAGAACGTCCATTATATAACGGAAGAACTGGGAGCCGAAGCACTGCCCATCCCCGTAAAAGACGAATGGCAGATCACCGGCCCGCTCAAATACAGCCATCCGGCCTACCGCTTTTTCCCGCACAAGACCAGAGGCGAAGGTTTCTTCCTCGCCGCCCTGCGCAAAGCAGACGGCGAGACGGAGGAGATCCGGTTCAAAAGCAAGAACAAAAAAGAAAAGGGGAAAACAGCTCCTACCGTCCCGGAAGCTGTCAGATCCTACCTGTCAGACACCTCTTCATTCACACCCGAATGGAGCGGAAGTGACCTCCGGCTGCTCCCCGAACCCGTCCAAGACGTGTATCCCCTGCTCCACGAACACCTGCGTATTCTTTCGGCCGGGATCTGCATGGGCGAAGCCAAAGGAAAGGACTTCATCCCCGCCGAAGAGCTGGCACTCAGTACGGCCCTTCGCCGGGAGGCTTTTCCTACGGTTGACCTCGATTGGGAGAACGCCATCCGGTATCTGAAAAAAGAAGCGCTCCTCCTGCCTGCCGGCACAGAGAAAGGCTACGTCCTGGTCTGTCATAAAGGTTTCCCGCTCGGTTTCGCCAAACATCTCGGCAACCGTGCCAACAACCTTTATCCGCAGGAATGGCGCATCCGCACAGGGTATGTGCCGGAACGGGTGAAGACATTCGAAACGACGGTGTAAGGGGGTATGACTGTGCTTGTGATAAGACCGGACTGATTGCCATTCATTTTGCATACGTGTTGAACAACACAATAAATATATTGATATTCAAGATCATAATTCAATATAAAAGGGTAAGTTTGCCTTCAACATAAATACAAACAATATGGCAGCAAAAAGCTACAAATGGTTCTTCGATTTAGCCGAAAACCTTCTGACAAAAGATGTAACGAACGACTACACAGCCACAGTGAAAACCCTCCTTCCGAAGACGATCGATAATCTCGCCGACGACATCGTGAAAGAAACGGCCTATAACCGCGAAACAGTAATCGGCATCATCACCCTGTATGATAAAAAAATCATCGAATCGGTTTGCCTTGGCAACACCGTCAACACCGGCTCGACGCTCTATGCACCCGCACTGCCCGGCTCGTTCATCGGGACGGAAGGCGTGATGGACCCAGCCAAGCAGAAGCCGTATGTGAGCATCAATCCCTCAACAGCCTTCCGCAAGGAATTGGAACTGGTACGTCCCGTCTTTTCAGGCAACGTGCTCGATTCGGGCGGCGCACGCATCGGCCTGGTGACCGACTCGGCCACCGGACGCACGGACGGATTCATGACACCGGGCAACACAATCAATATCACAGGCAAGAAAATCCGCAGCCTCAACGCCGACGGGTCGGATATCGGAAATATCAAATTCGTCAACGTCGAAACAGATGAGGTGGCGGCAACCGTCACTTCGCTGACGATCAACGAACCGAAACGTATCATCCTGATCGTACCTGCCAGCCTCACGGACGGGACATACCGGCTGGAGGTCGAGACGTATTACAGCAATACCTCCACCCTATTGAAAAATCCTCGTACGCTGATCTACACGCCGCTTTACATCGGGCAAGTACCTACCGGAGGAGGCGGAGAGGATGAACGTCCCGGAGAATTATAATCCCATATTTTCCGTCTCGTCGAGACGACGGCCACCGTTCAGGTGAGACGACGGGCGTCGTTCAGGCGAGACGATGGGCACCGTTCAAGCCAGACGATGGACTGCATTCAGACGAGACGGAACTTGTCCCTCCCTTTTCTTTTCTGTCAATTCACACAAAACGTATAAAGCGAAGCTTCCCCGCGCCGGATCAGCTTCGCTTTTTTCGTATTCGGGGCATAAACGAAGGTTTCCGCCACAATCACCCGCCGGTTCTTCCGGTCGAGATGGGCGTGGCTGACAAACGGGCCGCCCATCATGTCGCCTTCCATCTCCCATAAACCCCGCACGACTCCACAGTATTCCCCGTTCTTCGAGAGGACTTCGTAAGAGGGAGTAAAGCGCTTTTCGGTCGTCATATAGGAACCGGGGAATGCACCCGGTATATGTTCGCCCAAAACGGAATCGCGCATGGCAACCAGATAATCCAACGTGAACGTGCGTTCGCCGGCATACGGGAAACTATACACCACCATGTCGATCCGTCCCCGCACGCCATGATCCGTCACCCAAAAGAAGTCTGCCGTATCCTTGTAAGAACACATCTCTTCCGGAACACACAACCGCGCATTGAAACGCGCCCTCACCTTATCGTTCACCCAGACACTATGCGAATCTTCCAGATAACCGGCGGCACGTTCACGTTCCTTCTCGCCCAGCCAGGCAACCAATGATGTGCCCTGTTTTTCCAAGTATTCGGCCAAAAGCCGGGAAGAAGGTGCATTGACCGTCACCACTTCCTGCCCGACGGCCCACCGGTCCTTTTCTTTATGTACAGACACTTTTGTATAAAGGGATTCATCGATCCGGACATGAATAATATTGCGGACATAATGCAGCAGACCGTCAAACTGCGACGGCTCGGCATATGTCACCCGCATCATCGGCTCATTCTGGGGCAATCCCGGAATAGAAGCCGTCAGCTGACCGTGCAGCAACCGGCCGGCTTCGCCCTTCCACACGTCTTTGTCCATGACGACCAGCACTTCGTAGGCGAATCCGGTTGCCCGTTTCATAAAGATGGATTGTTTGGACGATTTGGCGAACCGGTCACAAGCAGTCCCACCAACCAAAAGGGTCAGGATCAAAAGCAATAAAGATTGTGTTCTCATACCATTCACTTATTAGGTTTACTTAAAAATCAAACTCACACAACGCAAAGGTAAAGAGAAGGAAGAGGAAGGGAGAAAAATGCTGCCGGACAAATATCCGACTCATTAACAAATTAAGATACAAGGATATAAATAAAGAAGAACAGCATCAATCCGTCCATTTGGCGGACAATCCGCCTTTCACGGCTCTTAATAAAGACGGATAAATTGATCCAGATCGACCTTCTCATCCAGCCGGAGTTTCTTCTTCAACCGGTTTTTCGATTTGGTCAGGGCTTCCGAGGTATTATTGAAAACAGCCAATTGTTCCTTCCGCGAGAAGTTCCATTTGACCAGACAGCAGATTTCCTGTTCATGGCGGGTAATCCCCTGCTTCTCCTTTAAATCAGTCAGGATATAATTGAAGAGGATATCTGTCAGATGAAACAGATCATTCCATTCCTCGCGGGTGAGGTTCGTATGGAGCGGATCGTCTTTCAACCGGATCAGCATGGACAGGGCATCCGTGTCGGACAGATCTGCGTTTTCGGCCGATAGAGAGGATATGATCCGCTCGCTCTCCCGGAGTTTCTGCTGGTAGAACTCAAGGTCGGACAACCGTTCCTTATACTGTTCGGATTCGGCAGCCGAATGCAACAAGTCTTCTTCCAGTTGCTTCACCTGCCTGGCATATTTGTAACGTTCCTTTTGCCAACGGCAGATGGCCGCTTTATTCTGTTTCTGCTTCTCCTTCACCTGCCGAAAGCGCTCTTGTCTGCTCCCCGTACGGAATCCGACCCCGAATCCAAGCAAGACTCCTGCGATCAGGGCGACAAAACACAAGGCAAATAAGACGAATGTCCAGGAAGAAGGAAGATCCATACCGCCTATATTTTATTTTTCAGATATTCATAAATAGCCAACTGTGCCCGCACCTTCACCGGGTTGTCATCCCGTTTGAAGTTGTTATGCAGATGTTCGTCGATCAGACAGGCTTTTACATTATCTTGCAACTGGATATTCAGGATATCTATGATGTTTTGCTTGATTTCTGCATTCAGAATCGGGAAAGCCGTCTCTATGCGGCGATTCAAGTTCCGGCGCATCCAATCGGCGGAAGTCAGGAACAAATCTTCCTCGCCGTCATTATAGAAGTACCAGATGCGGGAATGTTCCAAAAACATGTCCACAATACGGGTCACCCGGATATTCGCACTGAACGGACGGTTCGGGACCAGACAACAGATTCCCCGGACAATCAGATCAATTTCCACCCCGTTCTCGCTTGCTTCATACAATTCATTGATCATGTTCTGATCATGCAGTCCGTTCATCTTCAACACGATGCGGCCTTTACGTCCGGCCTTCACATGTTCAATCTCCCGATGGATCATCCGGGTCAGTTCCGGCACCATATTAAAACGGGCAACCAGCAGATGGCGGAATGTCGGTCCGGTCAGCTTTCCTTCCAGCACCGCAAACACTTTGTTGATATCGGTTATCAATTCTGCATTCGAAGTCAGCAACGCCATATCGGAATAGATGCGTGCCGTTTTCTCATTGAAATTGCCGGTGCTCAGATAAGCAAAATCCCGCCGCTTGCTGCCATCCTCCGTATCTTTCCGCAGAATAACCGCCACTTTTGCATGCACTTTCAAACCGGGAATGCTGTAGATGATGCGGATACCCGCCTGCTCCATCCGTTCGGCCGTACTCATATTGTTCTCTTCGTCAAAACGGGCTTTCAGTTCCACAAAGACCGTCACCTTCTTCCCGTTTTGGGCTGCGCTGATCAACGTGTTGATAACGGCCGAATTCTCCGCTACCCGGTATTGCGTGATTTTGATTTCATCTACTTTCGGATCAAAAGCCGCCTCCATCAGAAAACGGATCAAGTAGTCGAAAGACTGGTAAGGGAAATGCAACAGGATATCCCGCTTCTTCACCGCCCGGAAGACAGAGCCCATCTCGTCCAGGAAAGGCACACGCATGGGAGGCGAGACCTGTTGTTCCAGCTCTTTCCCTTTCGGATTCGGCAGTTTGATCAGATCCTGCAAATTGTTATACCGTCCTCCCAATACCAAATCGTCTGTGGTAATGCCAAAGGCACTGCATATAAACGCCAAGAAATCATCAGGCATATTGCTGTCGTACATAAACCGGCTTAAGGCGCCGATCTTGCGCTTTTTCACTTTCTTGCGAATGTTTTCCACGATATTCCCGCCTTTCTCGTCATCCAGGTAAATATCGGCATCCCGTGAAATCTTGATGCTGTAACAACTCTCCACCACATAGCCGGGGAAGATACTGGACAAATTGGCCCGGATAATATCGTCGATAAACATGATGTAGTGTTTCCCTTCATGCGTAGGCAATTCGATAAAACGGGGCACTTTCGCATACGGGATTTTCATCAGGGCATAATAATAGTCCGGCACATAATCCGGATCTGACATCCGCCTGCTCTTTTTCATCATCCGGATCACCAGATAAAGACGGCGGTCACGTATGAACGTACGGATATCCCCCGCCTGTATCATGACCGGCGAAAGGAAAGGGAAGACCTCTTCATTAAAAAAGTTATGCACGAATTCCTCATGAAACGGTTCCGGCCGGCTGTCCTGATACAGGTAGATATCCTGCCGGTTCAATTCCTGCAATACTTTGGAGAATATGCGATAGTATTCGCGCTGCTGCCGGTTCACCTCTTCCGTGATTTCGGCAAGTGTCTCTTCGGCTTCCGCCCCGCTTTCTTCGGTGAAGTTCTTTTTCATAATTACTCCCCGGTGCTCGGCAACCCTTATTTCGTAAAATTCTTCGAGATTGGACGAATAGATCGACAGAAACTTGATACGCTCATAGATAGGGAGCGTTTCATCCTCCGCCTCCAGCAAAACGCGATAGTTGAAGGACAACCAGCTAATATCACGTTTAAAGTATTTATGTGAATTCTCCATCGTATTATTATCTTCGGTCGGTAAATATAAATACTTTTGTGGGATAAAAGAAATTGTTATGCTTAAAATAGGACTTCTTTCAGATACCCACGCTTGGTGGGATGACAAGTATGCGGACTATTTCTCGGAATGTAACGAGATCTGGCATGCCGGAGACATCGGTTCGGACACACTGGCGGCACGGCTGGCTGCCTTGAAACCATTTCGTGCCGTATATGGCAATATCGACGGGCAATCGCTCCGGCTGCAATATCCGCAGGTCGCCCATTTCAATGCTGAAGAGGTAAACGTGATGATGACGCATATAGGAGGCTATCCCGGACGCTACAACCCGCTTATCCGGAAAGAGCTGTACGACACCCGGCCCAATCTTTTCATTGCCGGACATTCGCATATCCTGAAAGTTGCTTTCGACAGAAGTTTGAATTGTTTATACATAAATCCGGGAGCAGCCGGTAAAAGCGGGTTTCATCAGGTAAGGACTTTGGTACGTTTCGTTATAGACGGAAAGCAGATCAAGGATTTGGAAGTTATTGAATTGGGTAACCGATAAGGAGGTGTCAAAACATCTTCATCATGATCTTTTAGTAAGCAATATTTTGTTTCGGCCCACCTCCCTATCGATTCTAACAACCAGCACAACAGAAATTTTCTGCCAGCAGGACGGTGTTTTGCAAATAAGCAAACTCCTGTTCAAAATATTCGCTGAAAACACCTGAACTCAGATTTTCTTCAATCTGCTTGGAAGTCCAGAGCTTTCCGTTGGGTTGCTTGATCTGATCCATGACCTTTTCTGAGCGCACACACATCACATACAAGTTCACCAGATGTTTCACCTTTTCGTTCTCAAATGTATACCGAATCAGGAAGCGGGGCGCGACATCATCTTTCTCACCCAAGCCCCCCATTGTTTCACGCACCGTACTTTCTATACTATGGCGAAACAAAACATAGCTGTAGAACGGATAGTCGATCGTATCCGGAGATACAAAAGACTTCTTCCCTCTGTTTACCAGATAAAGCATTCCCTGATAAATAACAGCCACACGTACGATAGGATGATAATACTTCTTTGGTAACGAGCGGCTTACCGACCGGGCTATACAACCGATCACCTTTCCGCCGTCGTTCAGAACAGGTAACCACATTTCTTTTCGAAGACTGCCTTGCATCATCGAGATTCTTATCTGTTCATACAGAATCAAAAAGACTCCGATAACGATCCCGAGCTCCCTGTATAAAAAACGCTCCATACGCACGCTCTGCATCGTTTCGGGCAGAATACTGTATACTAAAATGATAAACAGATGCAATGTATAAAGGTTCTGGATCAGCTGGGCGACAAAAAAGAATTCATTTAACGTAGTACGCATCAATGTCCGCTTGTAGGTCGGATGCTGAGACGTCCGGATTCGCCGCAATATTGTTCGCTTGGCAAACCCTAAAAACGCTAATACCACTACCAACAAGACTTCTGTTATCAACGGAGAATAAATAAACAACACCGGCTCAAGCCGAAGGCAAAGAAAAATCGAATAAAGAACTAATGTTGTCGCAGCCGGTAATAACAAAAATTGATAAACCTTATCCTTACTCAGTATCTGAAACAAAAAAATACAAACGAAACAAAAGGTAACGCCGATTATGAAGGATAACAAATATGAAAAATAATTATCCAAAAACATAAACAGCAACAATGGCACTAGGCCTATAGCCTGATTATCCAGGTTCCTCTTCACTTTGTTCATACCCTTTCCCCCTTTTTTCCCTTTATAACATAACAAATTGTACAGAGAAATGTTTTCGCCATCATACGTGTTTTTCAGCGTGATAAGAGGAACGGACCAGCGGAGCGCTTTCCACCTTTTTGAACCCTTTTTGTAAAGCAATTGATTTATAAGACTCAAACTGTTCGGGCGTAACGTATTCTTTTACCGGAATATTTTTGCGACTTGGCTGTAAGTATTGCCCGATTGTCAAGACGGAAACGCCGGCAGCCCGCACGTCATCCATCAATTCACAAACCTCCTCGACTGTTTCACCCAGCCCCACCATGATACCGGTCTTGGCCACCACACCTTGTGCGGCTATACGCGCAAGCACGGAGAGGCTTACTTCGTATTTCGCGGCACTGCGCACTTCGGGGCTGATACGGCGAACAGTTTCCATATTATGGGATATTATTTCGGGAGCGGCTGCCACTACTTTATCCACCAGTTCCAACCGTCCCTGAAAGTCCGGGATCAAGACCTCTACCGTCGTTTCCGGATTAACAGCCTTTATCGTACGGATTGTATCGACCCAATGCTGCGCACCCAAATCAGGCAAATCATCCCGGTCGACAGAAGTAATCACCGCATGTTTCAATTTCATCAGTCGGATGCTTTCCGCCACATTCGCAGGTTCCTTCGGGTCCAACGGAAGCGGTTTGCCGGTCAACGTATTGCAGAAACGGCAAGAACGCGTACAGATATCTCCCGCAATCATAAAGGTAGCCGTCCCCCTGCTCCAGCATTCTCCCATATTCGGACATTTCCCGCTGGTGCAGATCGTATGCAGGCAGTGGGATTCAACGATGCTTTTTGTTCGTGTGAACTGTTCGTTCCCACCCAGCCGGATTTTTAACCAATCCGGCTTTCTCAAATGTTCTGACATTATAAGTTACAAATTATCAAATAAGAAGTTAGACATTCTGGTATACAGATGATAGCGGGTGTTTCCACCGTAGATACTATGGTTACGGTCTTTGTAAACCTGCATTTCAAACTGTTTACCGGCTTGTACCAAGCTTTCGGCATAATCCATTGTCTGCTGGAAATGCACATTATCGTCGGCTGTGCCATGGATCAGCAACAATTTACCCTGCAAATCCTTCGCCAGACGGATCGGTGAAGTAGCAGCATAACCTTCAAAATTTTCTTTTGGCGTACGCATGAAACGTTCCGTATAGACAGAATCATAATATTTCCAATCGGTAGGAGGGGCAACAGCAATACCTGCTTTGAAAGTTCCGTTGCCGACACTCATGGCCATCAGCGTATTGTAGCCTCCGAAACTCCATCCCCAGATAGCCATACGGTTCTTGTCGACAAACGGCAATTTGCCTAAAGCCTGCGCAGCTTCCACCTGGTCTCTGGATTCCAGCTCGCCCATCCGCAGATAGGTGCATTTACGGAAAGCTTCTCCGCGGGCACCTGTACCACGTCCGTCCACACAAATTGTAATGATCCCGTTAGCTGCCAGATATTGTTCCCAGTCAAAACCATATTTGTCCAATACCTGCTGGGAATTCGGGCCACTGTACTGGAACATCAGAACCGGATATTTTTTCGATTCGTCGAAATCGGCCGGCTTCACAATCCATGCATTCAGTTCATAATCGGAAGCTGTACGCACTTTGATAAATTCTTTCTTGGCATATGAATAGCCAGCCAACTTATCAACCAAACGGGCATTATCCTGAAGGACACGCAGAACTTTATTCGATTTCGTCTCGTTTACGGTAATCTTAACCGGCGTATTCGCATTTGAATATTGATTTACATAATAAGCGAAGTTATCGCTGAATGTGGCATTATTCGTTCCTTCCTGTGTGGAAAGTTTCGTCTTTACGCCTTTCGCATCGATTTTATATACAGCACGCCGGATCGGACTCTCTTCGGCCGATTCATAATAGACCGTCTTTGTCGCTTCATCATAACCCAGAAACGCAGTCACGTCCCAATTGCCCTTCGTCACCTGGCGTTGCATGACACCCGTAGGAGAATACAGGTAAATATGCGCATAGCCATCCTGCTCGTTTACATATGAGAAACTGTTCGCATAAAAATGAATGGAATTCAACCATTCCGAATCGACATAAGCCTTATTTTCGTCACGCAGGATCAAACGGAAAACACCGCTTTTAGGATTCGCATAATACATATTGAAAACATTCTGATGACGGTTCAATGTCATCACAGCCAACTGATCGTCATTATTCGTAAAAACAATCCGCGGAATATAACTGTCCGCTTCCACCGGGACTTTCAGTTCTTTCGTATCCTTCGTCGCCACGTCATAAGAATGCAACGAAACTTTCGAATTCTTCTCACCGGCCTTCGGATATTTATAATTATAATAGCCCGGATATAATCCCTTTCCGAACATCTGCATCGAATATTCGGGAACTTCCGATTCGTCGAAACGCACAAAAGCCAGCTGTTCGCTGTTTGGCGACCAAGCCATCAAGTTCGTTACGGCAAACTCTTCTTCATATACCCAATCGGTAATACCATTCAGGATTCTATTCAGCTCACCATCTTTCGTCACCTGGACTTCCGTATCGTAATCGAATTTACGAATCCATATATTATTGTCACTCACATAGGCGACCATCCTTCCGTCCGGTGAGAATGTCGGAATCATCTGCTTGCTTTTCGAATCTGAAATCGGTTTCACATAATTACGGCGCACATCGTAGTCGTACACATTCGCCTTGAATGAACGGCGATAGATCGGTTCCGTATCGCGCCATACCAGAATATGGTGCCCGGTGCTGCTGATCGTATACCCGTCGAACTTGTCAAAGGTACACTCACGCGCTTTCCCCGTATTGAATAAAGTATCGACAGGATTTCCGGTACGATAAGAATATTTTATAATCATGTTACGGGCATCGTTCATTGCCGTATAATGCTCGCCGTCAGGCATAGAACGCATTTCTCCAATATTTGTAACCTGGCGGAACTGACCGTCTGTAATTTCTTTTAAATCGACACGTTTGCTCCCATTCTGGGCTGTCAGACTCCCAACCAGCAGGAACGAAAATAAAGCACCAAACCCTAATCGTTTCATGTATGATTCTATTTTTATCTTAATATTTCTGTTAGAACGGATTGCAAAGTTACTACATTCTTGCGGATTTATTACCTTTGCCCTCATGGAAAACAGCAAACCATATCGTGATTTCGGAGATTTCCTGCGGGAAGTATTCTCTTATAAAGTACAAAAGATATCGATCAATGCCGGCTTCACCTGTCCGAACCGCGACGGGACGAAAGGTTACGGCGGTTGTACCTATTGCAACAACCAGACATTCAGCCCGGAATACTGTCATACAGAAAAGAGCGTAACGGAACAATTGGAAGAGGGTGTCCGCTTTTTCTCTCGCAAATATCCGGAGATGAAATATCTGGCCTATTTCCAAGCATATACAAACACATATGACGAACTGGATTCACTGATTTCAAAATACGAAGAAGCACTCGCCTATCCGGGTGTCGTCGGACTGATCGTCGGTACACGGCCGGATTGCATGCCGGATGCGCTATTGGATTATTTCTCCGCTTTATCCCAAAAGAAGTTCGTGATGATTGAATACGGCTTAGAGAGCACGCTGGACCGTACCTTAACCCGTATCAACCGGGGACATACACATGCCGAATCGGAAGAGGCTATCCGTCGCACAGCAACCCGGAACATATATACGGGAGCCCACTTGATCTTAGGTCTTCCGGGAGAAAGCCGGGAAGAAATATTACACCATGCCGACATTCTGTCCGCCCTTCCACTCACGACATTGAAGCTTCACCAGTTGCAGCTTATCCGAGACACACGCATGGCCAGGGAACAAGCGGAACATCCCGAACAGTTCCACCTCTATACTGCCGATGAATATATCGATCTGGTCATAGACTTCATAGAACGATTAAACCCCTCTATTGTCGTAGAGAGGTTCGTATCACAATCCCCAAAAGAGTTGCTGATTGCACCGGATTGGGGGCTTAAGAATTTTGAATTTACAGCCAAGGTAAATAAACGTATTTCAGAACGAAATGCGCGGCAGGGGCGTCTGTTCAATCCTCCTTCTTCGGAGCCAGTTCTCCCTGGTATGTGATATTCTGCCTATTAGTCGGCGTTACGCTTATGATCGCGGAACCATTTGAAAATACTTGCACATCGAAACGGAAAGTATCTTCTTTAGTACGGGCTACGAATTTAATTCGAGCGGTTCCCTTCTTATCGAAGGTTGATTGATAATCGGTAATTGATTCTTCAAAACGCATCCCGTCGCCTCCACCGTACGGTAAAGAATATGCCCTGCCGAAATAAGGCAGATAAGAAATCGCCGAATCACCGCGCATTTCAAGAGAATAAGGAGTCGTCAGATTAACTGTACGTCCTCCCATTGGCAACGCCCGATCTACTTCAATCGTAAACCGGCCGTTTTCTATCATTTCCTTTATTTCTTTTGCTTTCTGCTCTTTCCTTTCCTTCTTGCTTTGAGAATAAAGGGATTGTCCCCCGAAAAAGAGGACAATCCCCACAAACAAGAATAACCTAACGTTTCTCATATAACCTTAAATAACTAAACACTATTATTTGCCTATGTATATATAAGACAAATCAAAGCCTTGAAAGGTTTATTTGTTCACCATTAAATTACCTTAAAAACAAAGATTTGGTGACTATCTGATTTCAAACATTAACTACTTGCATTTGTATATGTCCCTTAACTTTGCTTTATTTGTTCCTTCAATTTTCTGAAACAGATTAATAGACTTATGGAGAAAAAACATCAGTATCAAGGATTAACCAAACAAGAAGTAGAAGAAAGCAGACGCCTTCACGGCGAAAATATCCTTACTCCTCCAGAGAAAGCCTCTCTATGGAGCCAATTTCTTGAAAAATTTAACGATCCGATTATCAAGATCCTATTGGTAGCATGGTTCTTATCCATGATTATTGCCGGCGTACATTGTTGGGGACCGGAGGCTAAAGGCCTCACCGCCTTCCTCGAACCGATCGGCATATTTTTCGCAATCATGTTGGCTTCTTGTGTCGGCTTCTTTTTCGAAGTCAAAGCAAACAAGGCATTCGATGTTTTGAACACAGTCAATGATGATATTTTCGTGAAAGTAATCCGTGAAGGGAATATCTGCCAGGTCCCGCGAAAAGAGGTTGTCGTCGGCGACATTGTCGTACTTGAAACGGGAGAAGAAGTCCCGGCCGACGGACATTTATTGGAAGCAATCTCCCTCCAGATCAATGAATCGACACTAACCGGCGAACCGATCATCAGCAAGACGACAAACGAAGCAGACTTCGATGAAGAAGCGACCTACCCGTCCAATGTTGTCATGCGTGGAACGACTGTTGTCGACGGACACGGCGTAATGGAAGTGGAGAAAGTCGGCGATGAAACCGGATACGGGAAAGTGTATGAAGGTTCGCAGATAGAAAACAATATCGACACACCGCTGCAGATGCAGCTGGCAGGACTGGCAAAGGTGATCAGTAAAGCCGGCTATACAATTGCCGCTATCACATTCATTGCACTACTGACAAAAGTCTTGCTGTCTTCATCCGGAATGCCCGTCATGGACCTGATTTCTCACATCTTGAATATCTTTATGGTAGCAGTCACGTTGATCGTAGTTTCCGTACCGGAAGGCTTGCCGATGAGCGTGACCCTCAGCCTTGCACTCAGCATGAACCGAATGCTGAAAACAAATAATCTGGTCCGTAAAATGCATGCCTGCGAAACAATGGGAGCTACCACTGTTATCTGTACTGATAAGACTGGCACACTTACGCAAAACCAGATGCAGGTATATCAAACGAACTTTTACAACCTAAAAGACCAGAAATTAGGGGACGACAGCCTGAGCATACTTATCAAAGAAGGAATATCGGTCAATTCGACCGCCTTCCTCGATTTCTCCGAAGAAAAGATAAAAACATTGGGGAACCCGACAGAAGCTGCCTTGCTGCTATGGTTGAACAGCCAACATCAGAATTATCTGGAAATAAGAGAAAATGATCGAATACTGGACCAGCTGACATTCTCCACCGAACGAAAATATATGGCGACAGTCGTACAATCATCCTTACTGGGTAAACGCGTTCTGTATGTCAAAGGAGCCCCGGAAATCGTACTGGCGAACAGCAACCGGGTGGCTATCGACGGGACCTACAAACCGGTAGAAGAATGCAAAGCCGATATTGAAAAACAACTGCTGGACTATCAGAACCAAGCTATGCGTACGTTGGGATTCGCCTATCAGATATTGGAAGACGGGCAGGATGCGGCATTCTTTGTGAACGGACGGCTGCACAAGACAGACCTCACTTATTTAGGTATCGTCGCTATTTCCGACCCCGTACGTGCCGATGTTCCGGTAGCCGTTCAAAGTTGCCTTGATGCCGGTATCGACATCAAGATCGTAACCGGTGACACTCCGGGAACGGCCAAGGAGATCGGACGACAGATCGGCACCTGGAAAAACGAAGACACCGAACGCAACATCATCACCGGACCGGGCTTCGAAGCCTTGACAGACAAAGAAGCGCTGAACCGCGTGCTCGACTTGAAGATCATGTGCCGTGCCCGTCCAACCGACAAACAGCGCCTGGTACAGTTGTTGCAACAAAAAGGAGCCGTAGTTGCCGTAACAGGCGACGGAACCAATGATGCCCCAGCCTTGAAAGCCGCACAGGTCGGACTGTCTATGGGAGACGGAACCTCCGTGGCAAAAGAGGCAAGCGACATCACGATTATAGACAACTCGTTCAGTAGCATTACCCGTGCGGTGATGTGGGGACGTTCTCTGTACCGGAACATCCAGAAATTCCTGTTGTTCCAGTTGACGATCAATGTGGCTGCCTGCCTAATCGTTTTGTTGGGTTCTCTATTAGGGACCGAATCCCCGCTTACGATCACCCAGATGCTTTGGGTGAACCTAATTATGGATACATTTGCAGCCGGTGCATTAGCTTCGCTACCGCCTAACGAACGGGTGATGAAAGACAAGCCCCGCCGGAGCGGTAAAGACGGCGACTTTATCATTACCCGCCCGATGGCTTATAATATCTTCGGTGTCGGTCTCGCATTCGTAATTGTTTTGATGGGATTATTGCTTCACTTCCATGCACAGGACGGACTGACGCCACACGACTTATCCTGGTTCTTCAGTTTCTTCGTAATGCTTCAGTTCTGGAATATGTTCAATGCAAAAGCATTTATGGAAGGACGCTCGGCATTCTCCAACCTGAAAGGGAGCAAGAGTTTCCTAATGGTGGCCTTGCTTATCATCACCGGACAATATCTGATCGTCACATTCGGCGGCGAGATGTTTAGTGTCATTCCGTTATCCTGGAAAGACTGGGGAATCATTATCTGCTCGACTTCTCTAGTTCTCTGGATCGGAGAAATAGGCCGGCTGATCGGAAGATTGAAAAATAATGACTAGTCCTAATTAAAAATAAAGAGGGGTGTGTCGTAATGCACGATGCACCCCCTTCTTTTTTCGTTAGCTATAAAAAT